>DAISVV010000055.1:7279-14570 GCA_036840015.1 Micropepsaceae bacterium | reverse complement strand
GTGAGCGCGATGTCCTTCGAGCCAACCGTGGCAATCGGACTGATCGACTTGAAATCGCGCTGCTTGATGCGCGAACCGGTGACGGTCACCTTTTCAACCTTTTCACCGTCCTGCGCGACGGCAGGAACAGTAACCGCAACCATGGCAGCAGCCGCAGCTGTACCTGCCAGGAGTGCGGACTTAAACGTCTTCTTCACAACAAGATCCAACACGATGGAACCCCCTTTATCGTTGCCCGCTTGCCCCAAACCCAAAAAAGTCGGTGTGCAACTCGTACTTGTCCGGGCGGTGCAAATACGATGCGCTCAAGGAGTTGCGGCTCGCACCGATCCCCTCTTGCACTCACTGGTCATGCTAAGGGCGAGGGCGAGCACGCAGCAATATGTTTCCGATGCGCCCCGTCTCATTTGAGTTGTTATGTGTCTTAAAAACATCATCGGAAAGAGAGGGTAACTACATGTTTCAATTGCAACAAAGAAAAACGAGACGAATAAGCCAAAAAGTAGGGTTGCAATCGCGCAATAGGCGTGTCGTCGGGCACGTCAAAGCCGTCTGGCGCGAGGCATGGCTACCACGTTAACAAAAAGGAGCGAAGCGATCCAAAACAATGCGCCCCCTGGTTGTGTCACTTGTGGAGAATTGGCGTGAACAGGAGCCGCTGCGGTTCCCGATGCCTCAAGGAGGCAACGGCATGGGCAGCCCCGGTCGATCCAAGGATGGCGGCCGCTGGCATTCGACACTGCGCTCGTTCAGGCTCGTGCCCTCGGGCCGCATCCCGATTCGTTCCGGCAGGTTTGGGGATCGTTGAATGAGTGCATGGATCCGGAAGCTGGCAGGGCTCTTCAGGCGCAACGCAGTGCCCGTCATCGAACCTTCGCGCGCGACTGTTCCGCACGACACGCTTGTCATCGCGATTGGCGACGTCCACGGCCGCATCGACCTGCTTGAAGACTTGTGGAAGCAGCTCTCGTCAATCGCCGCACGATCGCAGTGCCGTCGCAAAGTGCTTGTATTTCTTGGTGATTACGTCGATCGCGGTCCCGCAAGCGCGACAGTGATCGATCGCCTGGTCCGGGGCTTCGATGGCTTCACGACCATCTTCCTGAAGGGCAATCACGAGGAAGCCATGCTTCAGTTCGTCAGCAGCCCGCTGGTGGGTGAGTTATGGCGAAGCTTCGGCGGCATGGAGACCTTGCGCAGTTATGGGGTCATCCACGGGGAAGGGTCGAACTGGAGTGACACGCGCGCAGCATTCGCGATGGCGCTGCCGCCGGCTCATCTCGATTTCCTCAAGAACCTGAAATTGCATCACATCGAAGGGGACTATGTGTTCGTGCATGCGGGCTTGCGTCCCCACGTTTCCCTCGAGGACCAGGTCGAACACGACCTCCTGTGGATCCGGGAAGAGTTACAGGCGTCGGACGCAGACATCGGCCGTGTGGTGGTTCATGGCCACACGCCCGGCCAGGAACCTGTCATTCGTGACAATAGGATCGGGATCGACACCGGTGCCTTCTTTACCGGCCGGCTGACCGCCCTCGTGCTCGAAGGCCGCGAGCGTCGCCTCGTCTCGACGTAAGCCGTTAACCGGCGAGCGAACCCCGCACAAGATCTTGTTACCCGCAGGCTGCAACCTGCTTTCGGTAGGGCAACCCCGTCCCGAAAAGGTAAACTGGTCGGCGAATCACTGTTGCAAGGACCCCCGCGCCGTGCGGCTCACAGCCTTTCTGATCGCGCTCGCACTTGTTCCGTCATCCGCGCAGGCGGCGGACGACGCACCCCGGCGCCTGCTTCAGGAAATCTGCGCCGCCGTCGGGGCCGAAGCCATGCTGGTCAGCGTTGATGCCTACGCCGGCGATGAAAGCCTGCAGCCCGCAGAGATCGCCGAGGCCCTCGGCGCCGCCGACGCCCTGGCCGAGCGCGGATACTGCGACGCAGCCGCCGCGGCGGCCGGTGCGCCGCAGGCCGCCTTTGCGGCCTTCAAGGCGGCCAGCGGGCAGGGCCACGTGCTCGACGTTGCCTTTGCGCGGGGGCGGTTGTTCGCAAGGCCGCCGCGCCGCGCAGCCAACCCGTCGGGTGCGCGGTTTGGCGGATCCTTTCTTGTCCTTGGCGGTCCTGGCCTTTCGCTGGTGCCGCAATGACGGGCGAAAACGAAATGCGCCGGCGGCCGAAAGGCCGAGACGGCCCGGTTGAAGTGCATTGAACGCAAGGGCCCGCTGAAACGGACAAAGATCCGTCGGCAGGCGTGGGAGCAGTCGTGGGAAGCATGGTGGTTGCCGCCATTGTCCTGCCTGAACAGGTTCCGCCGGGTCATGTCCGGTCCGGGGCAGGGTGCGTCGCGCCATGATCAAGCAGGACATGAACGCGTTCCGCATTCCGGAACAGCCGCCCTCGGGGCCCAGGACGAGGCCAGCATCCCCCGGCGCCCCGGCCGCCGACGCGAGGCGCGCATCGCCGCCATTCAGGGTCCCGCCGGTGGCTGCGCCTGCGCCGCCGACTGAAACGCCGGCGGTCGCGCGCCGCACCCACCCACCCGTATTGCAGGTCCTGCGCTCGCGCCTTGGCACCATCGCCGCCGTGATGGCGTTCGGCATGGCCCTCGGCTTCCTCGTGATGCTGCAGTTCACGCCTGTCTACAAGGCAACGGCCATCATCGCCGTCGAGCAGCCCGGCGAAGGGGTCAGCCAGCGCGAGGCAACGCTGAAGTCCTGGGCGCTCGCGGAGAAGGTCATTCTCAAGCTGAACCTGACGCGTGATCCCGAGATCAACACGGCACTCACCAGCCGCTCCTTCTATCGCATCTCGACCTGGTTCACCGCAGCACGCCAGCGCGATGACATCGTGGTGCCGCCGGGCACCCAAACGCTGACGCTCAAGCCGCCCCTGCTGGCCGCCTTCGCGGCGCGGCTCGAGGTGATCCCCGCGGGAGCGAACACCATCCGCATCACCTTCCGCAGCGAGGATCCGGCAAAGGCCGCCCGCATCGCGAACGCCGTTGCAGCGCAGTTGCCGCTCGAGCAGCCCCCGGCAGGCACTGCCGCCGGTCCGGCCGCCGAGCTCGCAGCCCTCGCAGGGCAGCTACGGCTCTCGCAGGACAGGCTCGAGCAGTACCGCGCCTCGCTCGCGGTTGCCGCCCCCGCGGCCGCGCCGGCAGTCGATGGCCGGGCCGAGGCCGAGCTTGCAGCCGCCCGCCGCCGGCTCGCCGCGCTCGAGGCGCGCCAGCGCAAGCTGGCGGAAGCCCTGCGCCGCGGCGCAGGGCTTGAGACGGTCGCAGGCCTTTCGGGCGTTCCCGGCATGGACACGCTGCGCCGCCAGCAATCGGACATGGCCCGTCGCGAGCAGGAGCTCGCCGCCACCTTCGGCGCCAGTCATCCCGAGACCATCGCCCTGCAGCAGGAACGACGGGGGCTCGACCTGCGCATCGACGCGGTCATACGTGGCGCTGCCGACACCATCAGCAACGAGGTCGCCGCGGCACGCCGCGCGCTTGTCGCACTCGAAAACCGGGCTCCCGCCGCGGCCATCGCCGGGTCCGGCGACCCGCAGGCCCCGCAACGCCTCGCAGACCTCGAGGTGCAGGTGCAGGCGGATCGCACGCGCTACGAGACGATGCTCGCGCGCACGCTCGTCCCCGGCGAGGCGCTCGACGCGCATGCGACAGGCATCCGGGTCACGCAGAAGGCACTGCCGCCCGAGAGCCCGGTCTTCCCCAACCAGCCCATGACCCTCGGCATTTCGTTCCTTGGATCCATGATGCTCGCCTTCGGCATTGCACTCGCGCGCGGCCCTGCGCAGGGCGGGGTCCGCCGCAGCGCCGACATTGAGCGCGCCGCGAAACTCCCGAACCTCGCGATGGTGCCCGAGCGTGGAAGGTCTGGTCGCGTCGCCGACGCTGTGCTCGACGATCCCCACGGTTCCATCACGACCGCGCTTCGATCGCTTCACGCGACGATGACCGACGCCATGCAGCATGCGGGCGTCGGCGTGCTGGCCGTGACCGCGGCCGGGCAGGGCGCCGGAACGACATCTCTCGCCGTCAGCCTTGCCCGCATTGCCGCGCGCGAGGCCCTGAAGGACGGCGGGCGTGTGATCCTCGTCGATGCCGACTTCCGCCGGGCCGACATCGCGCGCCAGTTTGCCGATCCGGCAAACCAGGCCGTCGCACCGGTCGAGGACGGCCTGGTCGAGGTCCTTTCGGGCGAGTGCGACTTGGCCCACGCCATCAGGCGCGACCGCCAGTCACCACTCGAATACCTGCCGATCGCCGCACCGCGTGCAAACCCGACGAACCTCCTTGCCACGCAGTCCGTCCGCCGGCTCATGGAGGCGCTGCGCCAGCATTATGCGCTCGTGATCATCAACACGCCCTCGGTGCTCGACTATCCCGACGCGCGAAGCCTCGCCGGGGTCGCCGACACATTCCTGGTTGTCGCCAGCTGGGACGAGACCCCGCAGGCGTCGGTTGTCGAGAGCGTGAGGCGCCTGCGTGACGCGGGTGCAAGCGTGTCCGGAACGGTCATCAATCGTTGCGGCCGCCGCCATGGAGCGGTTTCCGGGGCGCAGGCCGGCCAGGCCTGATCCATGACCGCCCCGACCCGCGACACGACCCAGATCGACGGCGTGATCTTTGGCCTGCCGATGGCTGTACTGGCGCTCGCCATTCTCCTTTGGGCCGCGCATGCTCTCCCGCCCGCCTGGTCGGCCCTCTTCGTTCAGTCCGCCATCGAGCCGCAGAACCGTTACGAGGCCCTCGCCCGCGGTGCAGCCGTGGGTGATCCGGAACTTGCCGCCCTCAGCCGTACCCTCAGGCGTACGGGCGAGCCCGCCAGCATCGCGCGTGCCGCCCAGGTCCAGTTGCTCCGGGCACAGCGCGTTGGCGTCACATCGCTCCGCGCACAGCAGCTTGCGACGCAGGCGGTGCGCGACCTGAGGGTGGCGCTCGCCGCAGCACCCGCCGATACCCATGCGTGGATGCGCCTTGCCGTTGCGCATTATCTCTTGCAGGAGAAAGCCCCTGCAGCGCGCGCGCTGTCCATGAGCCTGCGGACGGCCAAGTCGGACACGGCGCTGCTCGCCATGCAGCTCGATCTGGCGGTGATCGTCTGGGACGAACTCGATGGGACCGCGCGTGTGCTGATCGCCGATCGCCTCCGCGCAGCCAAGGCACCCGGTCTGCAGCGGGATGAGAAAGAGGGACACTCAGCCCGACTGCTGCGCGAGATGACGGCACGTCCCCCGCCGCCGCAGGGTTCATGACCCGTAACGCCTAACTTCAGATTGACCCGTGCCGTCGATGCGCGTCCGGCGCGCAGACACCATCAACCCTGTGAATTGTGCAGCAACGACAATTGCACACGTGCGGGGAGACGAGGTTAAAGCTCCGTCATCAATGCACACGACTGAGCCAGGGTGGTTGATGCCCGGCACCGGCGAGCGAACGCTCCTCTGTGCCGGGCTTTTTTTTGCAGTCAGCCGGTCGTCTTGTGCCTTAGCGTTTGCTCCCAAGCCAGTGCCGTCTCGACGATCGTTTCGATCGAACCAAATTGCGGCGTCCAGCCGAGGGCCCGCTTCAGCCTTGTGGAGTCGCACGCAAGCGCCGGCGGGTCGCCCGGACGCCGGGGCATGTCACGGGTTGGCAACGGCTTGCGGAGCACCTTCTCGAACGCTTTGACCACCTCGCGAACGCTGTGCCCCGTACCATTGCCGCAATTGAAGATGCGCGTCTCGCCCGCGGGCCCCGGCTTGATGAGCGCAAGCGCGTGCGCGTGCGCCAGATCCATCACATGGACATAGTCCCTCACACAGGTGCCATCGCGCGTCGGATAGTCGGTGCCGAAGATGCTGAGGAACGGACGCAAGCCCGCGGCAACCTCCGAGGCAACTTTCACCAGGTGCGTGGCCTCGAGCGTGCGCTGGCCCGTGCGCATCTTCGGATCGGCACCGGCCACGTTGAAGTAGCGCAGGATCGTCGCCCGCATGCCCGAGACCCGTGCGATGTCCTTCAGCATGAATTCACAGGCCAGCTTCGAGTGGCCATACGGATTGACGGGCAGGGTAGGCAGCGTCTCGTCGATGAGTTCGCGCACCGGTTCGCCATAGACCGCAGCCGTCGAGGAAAACACGATGTCACGCACGCCATGCACCGCGCAGGCCTGGAACAGGTTCAGCGATTTGGTGGTATTGTTGAAATAGTACTTCCACGGATTGGTCATCGACTCGTCCACCCGAACCGACGCCGCGAGCTGGATCACCGCATCCGGCCTGAACGCGGTCAGCGCCTGACGGACAGCCGCCTCGTCCCCGCAGTCGCCCTCATGGAGAAACACGCCCGTTGGCACGGCGTCCCGACTGCCGGTAGAGAAATCGTCGAATATGCCCGGCTCGTGGCCCTGGTCGAGTAGATGCACGGCAATTGACGAGCCGATATAGCCGGCACCGCCGACAAGCAGGATCCTCATGGCGAAAGGTTCTCTCCTCGCAGTAGACACGCCGGGTCAGTGACGATGCGCCGCTGAAGGGCAAACGGGGGGCGTGATGAAGCTGTTCATGCAGCATTCAGCCGGCAAGGCGCAAAAGCAACCCTGGAACCACTTGATTGGAGGGTTCATCATGAAAAAACGAGCATTTGCCTCTGCAACGATTGCGCTGGCCGGTCTCATACTGGTCGCGCAGCCCGCTGCAGCCCAGGAGACCCTGCCGGATAATGACGCCAACCCTGCGTCGCCTCCCTATGTGGCAGCTCCGCCGCCGGAGACCGCCCCCGCACCTCCGGGTGGAGCGCGCGAGCGCTTCGAACGCCGCCGCGACCGGGACGGCAACCCGCCGGGCCCCGGAGGCGGCCCCGGCACCAACTGGGAAAACCGCCCCGGACCCGGTGGCGGTCCTGGAACCTCGCCCGATCGCCGCTGGCGCGACCGGGACGGCAACCCGCCGGGCCCCGGCGGCGGCCCCGGCACGAACTGGGAAAATCGCCCCGGACCCGGTGGCGGTCCTGGAACCTCGCCCGATCGCCGCTGGCGCGACCGGGACGGCAACCCGCCGGGCCCCGGCGGCGGCCCCGGCACGAACTGGGAAAATCGCCCCGGACCCGGTGGCGGTCCTGGAACCTCGCCCGATCGCCGTTGGCGAGACGGTGACGGTCGGCGCGACCGTGACGGCTGGCGTGACCGTGACGGCTGGCGTGACCGGGACGGTTGGCGTGACCGGGACGGTTGGCGCGACCGGGACGGTTGGCGTGACCGCGACCGCTGGCGTGATGCGCCCCATCACCCCCGCTGGCGATCCAGCCACT
>DAISVV010000055.1:0-7179 GCA_036840015.1 Micropepsaceae bacterium | reverse complement strand
GACCGCGACCGCTGGCGTGATGCGCCCCATCACCCCCGCTGGCGATCCAGCCACTTCTATGATGGTCGCTACTGGTATCCGCACTGGTACTACAGCGGATGGGACGACAGCTGGCGCTGGTACATCACACTGAGGTTCCAGGATGACAGGTACTGGTGGTACTACGACGATGCCTGGTGGTTCTGGGACCAGCGCGGTTTCTGCTGGCGCAGTGGCCACCCGCGGTGGCAGTACGGCTACGGTGGTCGCTACCGCTGGCGAGATACGAGCTGGCCGCGGCAATGGGCGGGTTACCGCTGGCGCTTCTGCTGGTAGGCCTTCGCCGAACGGAACTGGAAAGCCGGGGTCCCCAGACCCCGGCTTTTTTGCGCGCATTCAAAAGGCGCATGAGCCACAAGACAAAAAGGAAGAAGCAGAGGGCATCTGCTTCTTCCCCGGGCAGAACGTAGGGAGGTCGCTTGCCAGTGCGGCAAGCCCCGGAAGGTTAATCGCGCAACCTGGCCGCCTCAAATGAATTGTTTGTGACGTCGGCATGCCTCAAAGGAAAACGGGCGGCATCGCTGCCGCCCGCCTTCGTCATCATGTCACCGGAAACCGGGTCCTGATCAGAACTTCGTCTTGAGCTGGACCTGGAAGGCCTGCGGCGCGCCGACGGCGTAGGTGGGCGCGCTGCCCGTACGCGACTGGTTGCCCGGCGTCACCGGATCCACGTCGAGGATCGTCAGGGCGTTCGTCTGCGACTGGCTGATGCTGCCGACATACTGCTCGTCGAACAGGTTCGTGCCATTGACCTGCAGCGTCATGTTGTTGATCCCCAGCAAGGCCAGGTCGACCTGGAGGTCGGCGTCGACCGTCATGTAGGAGTCGGCGATCTGGTCGTTGACGTCGGTCGAGAAGCGTTCCCCGACATACTTGCCCTGCAGGCCCACGCGGACATGCTGGTTGATGTCGTAGGTGCCGCGAATGGCGGCCGTCCAGTCCGGCGTCTCGACAAGCGTCTTGCCTTTGGTGGGCAGGAACGAGGTCGAACCGAGGCGGATGTCATCCTGCAGTTCCGACGAGTTGTACGAGAACGAGGAGTACAGGAAGAGTGCCTCGGTGGCTCTCCAGCCGATCTCGACATCGATGCCCTGCAGCACCACCGCACCCACGTTGCGGTCAACCGAGATGCCGAGGTCCGGATCGAAGGCGCTGACGATGCGGTCCTCGAAGGTGTTGTACCAGAGCGCCGCCGACGCGGTGACGCTGTCACCCTGATAGCGGTAGCCCAGGTCGAAGGCCTGCGTCTTCTCGGGCCGCACGTTGAGCGGACGGATCGTGTCGATGCCGGCGCTTTCCGTGGTCGTCCCGGTGCTCAGGCCGAACGTGTAGAGATTGTCCGTGCGCGGCGCCGAGAAGCCTTCGGCGTAGCTGCCGTAGACAATGTGCGACGGCTCGAACTCGTAGCTGATGCCGATGTTCGGGAGGAGGGCGTCATAGTTGAACTGGCGCGTCAGCGGCGCAATGAAGTTGGTCGTACCGCGGCCCGCCAGCGTGCCGATACCATCGCCATCGGCATCGGTGAAGGCTTCGCGCGTACAGATCACGTTCGACGAACCCACCTGCGAGAAGCAGTACTGGTTCAGGTCGCGCGAGAAGAAGGGCGCGCGGATACCGATGTCGATAAGCAGCTTGTCGTCGAACAGGCGGTTCGAGTAGCTGGCCGAGATCTGGTTCAGGATCGCCTTCGAAAGACGATCGCGGCCGCGCAGGATGTTGCCATCCGTGCCGGTAATCGTGAGGTTGCCCTGGTCGAGCGCGCTGAACACGTTCTGCGGATTGCCCGAAGCATCGAGCTGGCTCCACACACCCGTCTGGCGGTGGCGGCCATGGTCGCCTGTATAGGCCACGCGGAAAGTACCTTCGCCGACCGGCTGCCAGATCAGCGATGCGGTGACGCCATAGCGGCTCGTGTTCGTGTTGTTGGGCGTGTAAAGGCGGATCTGGTCGAGCGTGTCGCCGTCGCCGTTCAGGTCCCTGCCGGCACCGCCAAGGCGTCGGTCGGTTTCGGCCAGAACGGTCGTGCCGCCGCCATTCGCCTTGACGTACTGCCAGGACGGGTCAACCGTCAGGCGCAGCGTATCGGTGAGCTGGAGGTTGGCCTGCGCACGCAGGTTGCCCGTATTCGACGGGTTGATGCGAAGACCGAAGAAGTTCGTGCAGCTTCCGGGGTTGAGGATGTTGTTGCTGCCACCCGCAAGCGTGCTCAGGCCATCGTTCTGGACGTTGTCGACCACGCCGTTGATGTCGGCAACGCCGTTGGCTGCGTCACGCGTACAGGACGCGAGGTTATCGAAGCCGTAGCCGAACGCGGCAATGTCGGCATAGCTCAGGTTGCGGTAGAAATTGTTGCGGTTCTCGTTGTAGTGGCCGATGAGCGAGATGAAGCTGGACTCGCCCACCTCCTGATAGATGCGGGCGTTGCCCTGCGTCTTCTCGAGCGAGCCGGGGCCCTTGAATTTGTTGTACTCCTGCACAGAGACGCCAGCGAAGGCGCTCGTGCCATTGTATTCGCCCGTGTCGATGATGCCGATGAAGCGCGAATAGTCGAACGAACCGGCCGCAGCGTTCACAGACAGCGTGAGGTCCTTGTAGGGCTTGCGGGTCACGACGTTGATTGTGCCGCCCGTCGCCGAGGCCGTCGGGCTGTCGACGTCGGTGGTGCCCGTGTTGACCGTCACGCGGGACAGGTACTCAGGGTCAACCTGCTGGTTCGTGAAGATCGCATAGTTGCCTGTATCGTTGAGCGGAATGCCGTCGACCGTCAGCGACACGCGCGCGCCGTCAAAGCCGCGCACGCGAACGTTACCGCCGCTTGAGCCGTAAGGATCGCTGTTGGTGAAGCTGACACCCGGCAGCAGGTTGATGCTCTGGAACACGGTTTGTCCCGCGCCCTGGCTGTCGAGGTAGGTATCGGTCACGGTCGAGCGCGTCTTGGGGCGCTGCTCCTTGACGATGACGCCGCCCTTGCCGCCGCGCTCGCCGGTCACCACGACCTTTTCCACTTCCTGTGTACCCGTGGACTGCGCGAAGGCCACGCCGGCAAGCAACGCAGACGCGGCAACGCCGCACATCAGATGTGTCAGTTTCATTGAAAATCCCCGATTTATGTGCCGGCCTTCGGCCGACCCCCAATCCCCAAACCCGCTGGCCCGCGCCTGTGCGAACCACGAACCCATGAAGCTCCCAGTCATCGAAACGGACCGCCTCGATTACTATCGAGCGGAGGACATCATGTGAATGTTAAGCCTGTGTGACATGTCAATGACCGGAGGGCCGGCAACCGCTGATATCCGGGTCAAAACGCATGCACGCGTCGCTTCGTCGCCGGTCGGTTACATCGACGACACAGTTTATGACGCTTTGCTGAAGTTTTGGGCGCCCACTTTTCGCCTGAGAGGATTTCGCTGACAATGAATCCCGGAATGGGGAAACCAATCTCGGGGAGCACAAGCAGATGGAGAAAGTGGCTCAGACGCGCCGTCAGCTGATGAGGCGGGCACTGGCTCTCGCCGGCACGTCGATCGCAGCAGCGTGGGTGGCACCCGCAACGGTCGCCGCGCCGAGCAGGCGAAGGGGAGGGTTCGATCCCTTCGCACTTGGGGTTGCCAGCGGCGACCCTGTCTCCGATGGCTTCGTGATCTGGACGCGCGCCACGTTGCACGGCCCCGTCATCGACGCCCCGGGCGAGGCCGTCGACGTGATCTGGGAAGTCGCGGAAGACCCGGCGATGCGACGCATCGTGCGCGCGGGCGTGGCGCGGGCATTGCCCCAGCTGGGCCATGCCGTGCACGTGGAGCTGCGCGGACTGCCTGCCGGCCGGCCCTTCTGGTACCGCTTCCGGCTGCCGCGCGGCGATGCAAGCCCGACCGGAAAAACCTGGACCGCGCCCCTTGTGGGCGCACCGATGGACCGCTTCAGCTTCGCTTTCGCATCGTGCCAGCACTTCGAACAGGGCTACTTCACGCCCTACGACCTGATGGCGGCGGACAACCCGGACATCGTGATCCACCTCGGCGACTACATCTACGAATCCTCCTGGGGCGACCAGGTACGCCGTCACGAGGGACCCGAGCCAGTAACGCTCGACGACTACCGGAACCGCCACGCCATCTACAAGACCGACGCAGCGCTGCAGCACGCGCACGCGCGCTCGCCCTGGCTCGTGACGTGGGACGACCATGAGGTCGACAACGACTACCAGGGCCTCGAGAGCGAGGACTACCAGGAACCCGAGGCCTTCGTGAAGCGGCGCGCCGCCGCCTATCAGGCCTATTACGAGCACATGCCGCTGCGGCGCATCGCGTTGCCAGACCCGACCGGCATGCAGCTCTACCAGCGTTCGCAGTTCGGCGACCTCGTGCAGGTCACGATGATCGACAATCGGCAATATCGCTCGCCGGCGGCCTGCCGCACGCCAGAGCGCGGCGGGGGACAGGTTGTGTCCGTCAAGGCCTGCCCCGAGCTGTTCGAAGACAGTCGCACCATGCTGGGCAAGGCACAGGAACGCTGGCTCAACAGTTCACTGTCGCGCACGTCTTCCCGCTGGAACATCATCGGCAATGGCGAGATGTTCTCGCGGCTGAGGCAGAAGGCACCCAACGGCGACGAAGGCCACTGGACGGATGACTGGAACGGGTACCCCTCGGCGCGCCAGCGCCTGATCGGCACACTGGCCCGCGGGCGGGCGTCCAATGTCGTGTTCGTGACGGGCGACATCCACTCGTTCTGGGTCAATGATGTCCGCGAGGACTTCGCGCGGAGCGACAGCCGCGTCGTGGCGACGGAACTTGTTGCATCCTCGATTTCATCGGCGGGTGTCTCCTATGACCAGTTTGCCGCCCTTTTGCCCGAAAACCCGCATGTGAAGTATTTCGAGAGCCGCCACCGCGGCTATGTCATGTGTCGCATCGATGCGAAGGGCATGGCGGTCGACCTGCGCACCGTCGACACGGTGCGTGCACCGGTCTCCGGCGGCAAGACCCTTGCATCCTTCATGATCGAGGCGGGCAGGCCGGGTGCGCAGAAGGCCTGACGCCAGCAGCGTTCTGTCAGATTCCGTAATAGCCGCGGTACCACTGCACGAAGCGCGGGATGCCGTCGCGGATCGGTGTCTGCGGATCGAAGCCGAGATCGCGACGCGAGGCCTCGATGTCGGCATAGGTGCGCTCGACATCTCCGGGCTGCATCGGCTCGAACTGCAGGCTGGCCTTGCGGTTCAGCGCACGCTCGATCTCGGCGATGAAGTCGGTGAGCTTCTCCGACTTGTGGTTTCCAAGATTGTAGACCGCATGCGGCGGCGAGGTTGCAGGCTTGCGCGCCATGGCCGCAAGGACGCCCGACACGATGTCGTCCACATAGGTGAAGTCGCGCCACATGTTGCCGTCGTTGAACACCCGGATCGGCTTGCCTTTCATGATGGCATCCGTGAACAGGAAGGCCGCCATGTCGGGCCTTCCCCATGGCCCATAGACCGTAAAGAACCGTAGCCCGGTCGCGGGGAGCCCATAGAGATGGGCATAGGTGTGTCCGATCAGCTCGTCGGCCTTCTTTGTGGCCGCATAGAGCGAATTGGGCCTTTCGGTCTCGTCGCCCACCGAAAAGGGCAGCTTGGTGTTGCCGCCATAGACGGACGACGAGCTGGCATAGACGAAGTGCTCGAGCCGCCCGAGCGCGCGCGCGGCCTCGAGCATGACCACCTGTCCCATCACGTTCGACGTGACATAGGCATAGGGATCGACAAGCGAGTGGCGAACGCCCGCCTGCGCGGCAAGATGCACGACGTGCGTGATGCCGGGGTTCTGGCGCACCAGCGCCTCGACGGCCGGCCGGTCCGATATGTCTGCGGCCATGAAGCTGAAGCCTTTGCGGGCCTGCAGCTGCGCGAGGCGGTCCTGCTTGAGCTTGACGTCGTAATAGGGGTTCAGGTTGTCGAGGCCGATCACGGCATCGCCGCGCGCCAGCAGCGCCTCGGCCACATGGTAGCCGATGAAGCCGGCGGCCCCGGTCAGAAGAACCTGCATCAGACGTCCCCCCTGCACATTGCGGGCGCGCTAGGCTCTAGCCTACCGGACGGTTGGGGTAAACACCCGCCTTGGGAAGCAGCTCGGCAATCTGCACCGCATTGAGCGCGGCACCCTTGAGAAGCTGATCCCCTGCCACGATCATGGAAACGGTTCGGCCCTCGGGGTCGCTGCGGTCGATACGGAAACGCCCGGCAAGCACCTCGTCGCGGCCCGTCGCCTCGACAGGCATGGGGAAATGGTTGCGGCCCGGATCGTCAACGACGACCACGCCGGGCGCACCGGACAGGATTTCCCGCACCGCCTCCGGGCGCATGGGCCTCTCGAATCCGACCGACATCACGATCGTATGGGCGCGAAGCACCGGGACGCGAAGACAGGTGATGCCGATGGCAAGCGACGGCAGGTCCATGATGCGGCGAAGTTCGCGCGCGACTTTTGTTTCCTCGTCATTGTCACCCGTCGAGGGATCGACGGCCGTATTGTGGCTGAATACGTTGAAGGCGTAAGGATGCGGCAGAACCCTGGGCACATAGGTCTGCCCGGCAAGGTGCGCGCCCGTCGACGCGCGAAGCTCCTCCATCGCCGCCGCCCCGGCGCCGGACGCGGACTGGTAGGTCGCCGCCGTGATCCTGCGGATGGGGTTCTCGCGATTGAGTGGCCACAGCGCCAGTGAAGCAATGATCGCCACGCAGTTGGGATTGGCGATGAGGCCCTTGTGCGCGCCGATCCGCGCGGCATTGACCTCGGTCACGACCAGCGGCACGTCCGGATCCATGCGGAACGCGGACGAATTGTCGATGATGACGGTCTGCGGGCCTGCCGTTGGCGCGAACTGCTTCGTCACGGCCGAGCCGGCCGAGCAGAGCGCAATGTCCACCTGCGCCAGGCTGCGCTCATCAAGGGCCTCAATCGCTACCGTTCCGCCGCGCCAGGGCAGGTGCTGGCCGGCCGAGCGCCCGGAGGCGAAAAGGCGCAGCCGTGACAGCGGAAAGTTCCGCCTCTCAAGGCACGCGATGATCTCGCGGCCGACGGCGCCCGTCGCGCCGACGACGCCGCCGCGCGGAGCGGAAGTCTGCTGGTCGTGGGATGTCATGTTCTCGTCTCCGGTGTTGTG
>DAISVV010000054.1:0-14677 GCA_036840015.1 Micropepsaceae bacterium | reverse complement strand
CTGCTTGGCGCGCACCTTGCCAAGGACCACGGGGTTCACGGCCTCGAGGTGCGAGGGATTGGCGGCGAGCGACAGGTGGACCTTGTTGCCGTCGAACTCGCGGTCGGATGAAGCGCCGAGGTGGTACTTCACGTCGCCGGAGCCGCCGACGTCCTCGGGGCTCGACGAGCCGCCCTGGAATTCGTGGAAGACGGCGCGGTAGGGCTTGGACATCACGTTGCAGAGCACGTTGAGGCGACCGCGGTGCGGCATGCCGAACGAGATCTCGCGGGCGCCCAGCTTGCCGCCGACCTTGATGATCTGCTCGAGCGCCGGGATCAACGCTTCGCCGCCGTCAAGGCCGAAGCGCTTGGTGCCCACGAACTTCACGGCGCAGAAGCGCTCGAAGCCCTCGGCCTCGATCAGCTTGTTGAGGATCGCCTTCTTGCCCTCGGGCGTGAACTGGTACTCCTTGTCGGCGCCTTCCATGCGCTGCTGGAGCCAGGCCTTCTCTTCTGGATCCGAGATGTGCATGAACTGGATGCCGATGCGGCCGCAATAGGTGCGGCGCAGGATGTCGAGCATCTGGCGCACGGTTGCAGTCTCGAGGCCTAGCATGCCGTCGATGAAGATGGGCCGGTCGAGATCGTCCGGGCCAAAACCGTAAGACGCGGGATCGAGTTCGGGATGGGGGACGGGTTTGGTCTGCTTGAGGGGATCGAGGTCAGCCTCGAGCGTGCCGCGCACGCGATAGGCGCGGATCATCTGGATCGCGCGCACGGTGTCGACCACTGCACGGCGGACCTCGTCTGAAGACAACGAAGGTGCCACGGCGGCGATCTTCTGCTGCAGTTCCTTGACCGAGGCATCCCTGGGTGCCGGCTTGCCCGGCTTTGCGTCTGCCTTTGGTGGCGGGGGGGCGCCGGTCAGCGCGCGCGTCAGGTCATCGGTTGCCTCGGGCCAGTCGGTGCGTGCCCAGGACGGACGCTGCACAGTGAGATCGGCAGCCGAAATCGAGGCGAAGAAAGCGCGCCAGGTTTCGTCCACCGACGCGGGATCTGCGAGGTAGCGCTCGAGTTGCGCCTCGATGAAGGGCGCGTTGGCCCCGTAAAGAAATGACGTCTGCTCCAAAACCGCGTTTGAGCCTGCGTCCTTCGTCTGCGGCGATGCCATCGTTTGATCTCTTCGTGTTCCGTCAGGCGGCCGGGTTCAAGCCCGGCCGAGGATGCACGGGCCTAGTTGCCCTTCAGGACCTTCATCAGTGTCGTACCCAGGGCTGCCGGCGAGTCAGCGACCGTGATGCCGGCTGCGCGCATCGCGTCCATCTTGCCTTCGGCGGTTCCCTTGCCACCGGAGACGATGGCGCCCGCGTGGCCCATGCGGCGGCCCGGCGGGGCCGTGACACCGGCGATGAAGCCGACGACCGGCTTCTTGACCTTGGAGTGCTTCAGGAAGTCGGCTGCGTCCTCTTCGGCCGAGCCACCGATCTCGCCGATCATGATGATCGACTTCGTCTCGGGGTCAGCGAGATACATCTCAAGCACGTCGATGAAGTTCGTTCCGTTCACCGGATCGCCGCCGATGCCGACGCAGGTCGACTGGCCGAGACCCACCGCGGTCGTCTGGGCGACGGCCTCGTAGGTGAGCGTGCCGGAGCGCGAGACAATGCCCACCGAGCCGCGCTTGTGGATGTGGCCGGGCATGATGCCGATCTTGCACTCACCCGGCGTGATGACACCCGGGCAGTTCGGGCCGACGAGGCGTGTCCTCGATCCCTGAAGCGCGCGCTTGACCCGGATCATGTCCATCACCGGGATGCCCTCGGTAATGCAGACGGCAAGTTCCACGCCAGCGTCAATCGCCTCAAGGATCGCGTCGGCTGCGAAGGGCGGCGGCACGTAGATCGCGGATGCGTTTGCACCCGTCTTCTCGACGGCTTCGGCTACGGTGTCGAAGACCGGAAGGTTCAGATGGGTGGTGCCACCCTTGCCCGGCGACACGCCACCGACCATGCGCGTGCCATAGGCAATCGCCTGCTCGGAGTGGAATGTACCCTGGTTGCCAGTGAAGCCCTGGCAAATCACCTTCGTGTTCTTGTCGACGAGAACGGCCATGACGAATGCGTCTTTCTAGTTTCTGATTGAACTTACGGAGAGCGACAGGCCGGGAAGGCTGCCGCCCGACACGAGATAATGAAGCGTCATGCCGCCCTGCCCCTGAATGGACCAGGTGTAGGTGGACATGCCATCGAAGCGATCGGTCGATGACGGCTGGCGCTTGAGGAAGTCGGTATAGGCGCGCAAGGCGCCAGCCTCATCGGCCTTGGGCGCGAGCACGCTGCAGCTGACGATGATCGACGCCGCCCGGTCGCCAGCCATTGCGCCGGCGGGACGGGTGGAGATGCTGACGAGGTGCCTGGCGCCGTCGCGCACGATGGCCCAACCCTCTACGGACCTGCCATTGCCGGGGGCAAGGACCTCGCGCTCGGCTTCGGTCAGTGCAGACCAGGCGCCTGCGGCCGCGCGAATACGCGCGGCCTCAACGCCGGTGTCGAGACAGGCTGTGCGGTAGACATCGAAAGGCGCCGCGAGGGCCGCTTGCGCGGACAGGAGGCAGCCCGCGAGGGCGAGGCTTGCAGTCTTGCGCATCAGGCGTCCTTTTCTTTGTTCGTGCCGATCGCGTGCACCCTACTTGCCGCCCTTGATCGCCGCGACGATCTTGGCGGCGGCATCGGCGAGGTCATCGGCCGGGATCAAGTTGAGGCCCGACTCGGCGAGGATCTTCTTGCCGAGGTCCGCGTTGGTTCCCGACAGGCGTGCCACGAGGGGCACGGCGAGGCTGACTTCCTTCGCAGCGGCGATGATGCCTTCCGCGATGATGTCGCAGCGCATGATGCCGCCGAAGATGTTCACGAGGATGCCCTTCACGGCCGGATCCTTCAGCAGGAGCTTGAAGGCTGCCGTGACCTTCTCCTTGTTGGCGCCACCGCCCACGTCAAGGAAGTTGGCCGGCGATGACCCGTAGAGCTTGATGATGTCCATCGTCGCCATGGCAAGGCCGGCGCCGTTCACGAGGCAGCCGATCGCGCCATCGAGCTTGATGAAGTTCAGGTCGTACTTCGCGGCCTCGAGTTCGGCGGGGTCCTGCTCGAAGGGGTCGTGCAGTTCCTGGATGTCCTTGTGGCGGTAGAGCGCGTTGTCGTCGAAATTGATCTTCGCATCGAGGCAGACCACGTTGCCCTTGTCGGTCACGACGAGCGGGTTGATCTCGAGCAGGCTCATGTCCTTGGCGACGAAGGCCTTGTAGAGCTTCTCGACGATCGTACCGACCTGCTTGGCCGTCTCGCCCGTGACGCCGAGGGCCCTGGCGATGCGGCGGCCGTGGAAGGGCTGCACGCCAGCGGCGGGATCGACGTGGATCGTCAGGATCTTCTCGGGTGTGTTGTGAGCCACCTCCTCGATGTCCATGCCGCCTTCGGTCGATGCGATGAAGGCGATGCGCGAGGTGTCGCGATCAACGAGAAGAGAGAGATAGAATTCCTTCGCAATCGGCGAACCTTCCTCGACATAGAGGCGGCGCACGACGCGGCCCTGCGGGCCTGTCTGGTGCGTGACGAGCGTCATGCCAAGCATACGCGTCGCCTCGGATTTCACGGCATCAACGGACTTGACGACCTTCACGCCACCGCCCTTGCCGCGGCCGCCTGCATGGATCTGGGACTTGACCACCCATACCGGTCCCCCGAGATCGCCTGCCGCCTTGACGGCTTCATCGACCGTGAACGCAGGAACGCCCCGCGGCACGGGCACACCGAATTCCTTGAGGACAGCCTTGGCTTGATATTCGTGAATATTCATGTCCGACCTAGCGCATGAGCCGGTGCGAGCCCCTGATAGCAAACGCACCGTTTGAGAGGGATCAGCCGCACGACAGGGCGGCCAAACAAAAAGGGACGCCTGATATAGCCGCGCCCCTTTTCGTACGCAACGGGAACGGTTAGTCCCGTTTCAATTTGTCAGCGAATCTTCACGCCTGCCAAGGCGAAGAGCGAGGCAATTGCGGCGGTCAGTGTCACTGTTGTCGCAGCCCATGGCATGCCGAATTCCTGCGCCACAGTCTGGTGGATGCCCCAGGTGGAGCCGACCGCCAAAAACCCCATGAACATTGGGGCCGCGGCCTTATGCACGAGGAAGGCCATGATGCTGCCGACCGAGCCCGTGATGAGCGCGAAGAACAAGCGGATGCACAGGAACGAGACGCCGAAGATCAGCAGGAAGGCACCGAGCTTGATGGTGGCTGGCGACAGGCTCTGCGACACGAAGCGCTCGACGAAACCTTCGTAGAGGCTGCGCATGAAGCCCACTGCGGCGGGTGGCTGGCGTTGCGGACCGAAGTCGTAATCCCATGGCCTTGTCGCGTCCGCCGGCCCCTGCGGCGCCGCGCCTCCCGGGCCTGCGCCTGAACCTGCGCCTGCGCCATCCTGTGGTGATGCGGGGACTGGCTGTGCCTCGACGGGCGAATAGCGCTGCTCGGCCATCTTCGGCGGTCCGTCGCCGAAGAAGCCAAAGAGAAACGTGGGCACGGCAATTCCCACGAGGAAGAACGGCAGCATCAGAAGAAAGTGACGGATGCGTGATGATCCCATGATCGGTTCTCCATTCCCGGGGCGCGGCTCCTGAGCCTTTCTGCCCTGCCCGATCCTAGCACAGGTGGAGGGTGTTTGGGCCTGCATCATCGGGGCGACGGCAGGGCGGAAGGGATCGCGGACGACCCCTTCCGGCCGAATTGCCCCTTGCGGCGGGGTTCAGGGCCGGCGCCGCAGGAAGGTCCCGGCGGCCAGGATCAGGCCCATGACGAGACCGGGCACAAGGCCGAGCTTGAGGGCTTCCTCGACGGGCAGGCGGATTTCGGAGACGCCACTGAAGAACTTCCAGAGGATCCAGTATCCAAGGACCGACAGCGAAACGGACATGATGAAGCCCAGAATGATGGCGGGCGTGCGTCCGGTCAGCAGGGTCGCGCGGGTGAAGAGCCATGAGATGAGAAAGGGTCCCACCATGGTGATCGACAGCACGAGGGCGGCGTTCAGCACGTAGGACTGATCGGCAGCCTGCCCTGCCGAAAAGTAGTTTTGCCAAGCGGTGTAGCCGAGATAGGCGAGGAACAAGAGCCATGTCATTTCAAGATTTCTCCCCGTGCTTCATGGATGACTACATGGCGCATGGATAATGTGGCGAAATCAGGACGGCATCTTGTCGGACTTGGTTTTCGTCACCGGCCAGTGAACCTTGCAGGGCGCTTTTCGAGGAAATGCGCAACACCCTCCCTGAAATCATCTGCACCGAAGCTTTTTTGCATCTCTTCATCGCCGACGCGCACGGCTTCATTGAGATCCTGAAAGAGCCCCTTCCAGACCTGCGCCTTCATGACGGCCATCGAACGCGGCGAGACGTTGAGGGCGAGGTGTCCGGCGTAGGCGCGCACTTCGTCCATGAAGCTCTCGGCCGGGAATGTTCGGCTCACCAGCCCCAACCGCTCGGCCTCGTCGGCTTTCACCCTGCGGGCCGAGAAAAGCAGGTCGAGGGCCTGCGATGTGCCCACGATGCGTGGCAACAGCCAAGACATCCCATGCTCGGCGACGAGGCCACGCTGGGCGAATGAGGTTGTGAACACCGCGGCAGAGGAGGCGAACCGCATGTCGCAGTAGAGCACAAACGCCAGGCCGATACCCGCGCAGGCTCCGTTGATCGCCGCGATCACCGGCTTCTGGATCGACATGATGTAGCCGAAACGGCCGGTGTATTCCTGGCGCACGTCCGGGCCGAGGCCTGGCCTTGGGTCTACAGCGACATCATCATCGCCTCGGGCCATCGGCCTTTCATCCCACTTTCCGGGCTGTATCTGCTGGAGGCCCGCCATGTCGGCACCCGCGCAGAACCCGCGGCCAGCACCGGTCACGACAATCACGCGGACCGCGTCATCCTTGGAGGCCGCGATCATGGCGCGCTTCACGCTGGCGTGCATCGCGGGTGTCCAGGCATTCAACCTGTCCGGGCGGTTCAGCGTGATCAATGCGACCCCGCCTTCCACGCCATAAAGGATGTCTTCGCTGGGCGACATGAGGCATTCTCCGGTTGAAATCTCGATCCAAGTTAAGCGCAGATGCAGGGAGCGGTGCAATGGCTACAGAGTTTCGCGACATCCGTTTTGACAGGCCTGATTCCATGACTGCGCGCATCACGCTTGCACGCCCGCGGCAGATGAATGCCTATACGACGCGGCTCTGCGAAGAGGTGGTGACGGCGCTCGATACCTACCTGAGGGATGACACGCTTAGGGCGCTCATCATCACCGGCGAGGGCCGGGGATTCTGCGCGGGCGGCGACATATCGGGCGCCGATGAGGCGCACCACGAACTGATGCAGCAGCAACTCAGCCACGCGCGCGAGATGCGCGACGGGATGCATCGTGTAATCCTGGCGTTGCAGCGGCTCGACAAGCCCACAATCGCGATGATCAACGGGCCTGCCGTGGCAGGCGGGCTTGCGCTCGCACTTGCGTGCGACTTCCGGATTGCCGCCGATACGGCGCGGCTTGGCGACACGTCGGGCAAGTTCGGCCTGCTGCCCGACGAAGGGGGCGCGTGGCTCTTTCCGCGGGCGATGGGGCTGGACCGGGCGCTGAAGATGACCCTGCTTGCCGAGGTTTATGACGCGCGGGAGGCCGAGCGACTGGGCCTTGTCACGTCGGTGGTGCCGGCGGCCGACCTCGAAGCGCGTACGCTTGCATTCGCGCGGGCCCTTGCTGCGCGTGCGCCACTGGCGGTGCGCCTTGCCAAGGCCATGATGGTGCGCGGGCAGACGATGTCGCTCGAGCATTCGCTCGGCGATGCCGCGCTGTCGGTAATGATCTCGAACCCGAGCGGCGATGTGCGCGAGGGGGTGCGGGCGTTCTTCGACAAGCGCGAGCCCGTATTCGCGGGCAAATAGCCGCGGCTAGATGCCGAGGATCAGCTTGGACATGATGTTGCGCTGCACCTCGGAGGAGCCGCCATAAATCGTTGCCGCGCGCGTGTTGAGATATTGCGGCATGAATACAAGGCCGTGGCCCGGGGTGACGGGATCGAGGTTTGCGCCCTGCTTGCGCGCCTCGGGCTCGAAGGCTGCGATGCGGCCGGCAAGTGCCTCGCTCACAAGTTCGGTGATGCGCTGGCTGCGCTCGGAGCCCTGTGTCTTGATCATCGAGGAGGCGGCGCCGGGGTTCTGGCCCTGCGACAGGCGCGACATGAGACGGTGCTCGGTCATCATGAGGGTTTCGAGTTCGATCTCGACCTCGGCAAGCCGGCGCATGAATGCCTCGTCGGCCGACAGCGGCGCGCCGTTGCTTGCCTCAAGGCCGGCGGCGCGCCGCACGGCCCAGACCTTCGCCTAGCGGCCGGCGGCGAAAACAGGCCCGCGCGGGAGATACTCCAGCTGGATGGCCATCGTGCAGCCCGGACCCTCGTCGCCCACGCGGTTGGCGACGGGCACGCGCACGTTGTCGAAGAAGCACTGGTTGACCTCGTGGTCACCAGCGATCGTGATGATGGGGCGCACGGTGAAGCCTGGGGTTTTCGTCTCGAGCAGGAGAAACGTGATGCCCTCCTGGGGCTTGCCGGCGTTTGAGGTCCGCACGAGGCAGAACATGCGGTTGGCGAAATGGGCGTGGGTCGTCCAGATCTTGGTGCCGTTGAGCACATAGTGGTCGCCGTCGCGCTCGGCCTTCATCTGCAGCGAGGCGAGGTCTGAGCCTGAACCCGGCTCGGAGTAGCCCTGACACCAGTAGTCTTCGCCCGAAAGGATGCGCGGCAGATAGAAGGCCTTCTGCGCGGGCGTGCCGAACTTCATGAGCACGGGGCCGCACATCGTCGTGCCGAAGGGTGCAAGCAGGGGCGCGTGGGCGGCGGCGCACTCGGAGGCGAAGATGTAGCGCTGCATCTCGGTCCAGCCGGGGCCGCCGTATTCCTTCGGCCAGGCGGGCGCGATCCAGCCCTTCTCGTACAGGGCCTTGTGCCACTTTGCGGTTGCGGGCGGATCGGTGAAGACGCCGCCGGTCTTGCGACCGGCTTCGCGCAGGTCGGGGGTCAGGTTCTCGTCGAGGAAGCGGCGCACTTCACTTCTAAAGGCTTCGTCTGCGGCTGAAAGGGCGAGCTGCATCGCGTGGACCCCTGCTTGTCGGCACCATCCGACCCCAAGCCGCGAGAATGTTCAAGGGCGCGGAAGCGCCTTCCACTGTTCCCGGGACATGCCGTAGATCAGGCATGGCTTGCCGTGAATCGTATCGCTTCGCAGCAAGTGCTCGCCGAGGCGCTCGGCCACGCGTCGCGACGGCGCATTGTCGGGATGGATCGCCGAGATGATTTCATCGACGTTCAACGTGCTGAAACCCCAGTCGAGGGCCACGCGGGCCGACTTTGTGGCAAGCCCCCTTCCCCAGACAGCGGGTGACAGGGTCCAGCCCAGTTCCAGGCCCGGCCATTCAAACGGCGGATTGTAGAATCCCACCCTGCCGATCAGGCGGTCGGTCTTCGGGTCGGCCAGTGCCCACTTGCCACAGCCGCGCAGGCACCAGTGCCCGGTGTGATGGGAGATGTAGTCCCAGGCCTGCCGGGGCCGCGGCTCGGGTTCGCCTGTCGCGCTGAGAAAGCGCATTACTTCGGGATGGGAATGCAGGCGGGCCAGATCGGGGACGTCGTCCTCGCGCATGGCCCGCAACACAAATTCAGTCGTGGAAAGCGTGGGAATGTTCACAGGTTCACTCCCACGCCGTTGTTCGACTTCAGGCCAGCTTCGGCTCGAGCTTCTTGCAGGCGTCGATCAGGCCGCGCACGGCGTCGACCGACTTCGTGAGCATGGCCTGCTCGTCCGGCAGCAGGTTCAGCGAGATCACCTTCTCGACGCCGCCGGCGCCGATCACGCAGGGCACGCCGACATAGATGTCCTTCAGGCCGAACTCGCCCGTGCAGTGGGCCGCGCACGGCAGGATGCGCTTCTTGTCCTTCAGGTAGCTCTCGGCCATGGCGATCGCCGACGTCGCGGGCGCGTAGTAGGCCGAACCGGTCTTCAGGAGACCCACAATCTCGGCGCCGCCGTCGCGCGTGCGCTGGACGATCTGGTCGAGGCGCTCCTGCTTGATCCAGCCCATCTTCACGAGCTCGGGCAGCGGGATGCCGGCGACGGTCGAGAACCGCGTCAGCGGGACCATGGTGTCGCCGTGACCGCCGAGCACGAAGGCGGTGACATCCTCGACCGAGACCTTGAATTCATCGGCGAGGAAGTGGCGGAAGCGCGCGCTGTCGAGCACGCCGGCCATGCCGACGACCTTGTTGTGCGGCAGGCCCGAGAATTCGCGCAAGGCCCAGACCATCGCGTCGAGCGGGTTGGTGATGCAGATGACGAAGGCGTCCCTGGCATATTGCTTCAGGCCCTCGCCCACGGCGCGCATCACGCCGAGGTTGATGTTCAGAAGGTCATCGCGGCTCATGCCTGGCTTGCGCGGCACGCCTGCGGTCACGATCACGACGTCGGCGCCTGCGATATCGGCGTAGGACTGCGTGCCCCTGTAGTTCGCGTCGAAGCCGTCCACGGGTGCGGACTGTGCGATATCAAGCGACTTGCCCTGTGGCAGGCCTTCCACGATGTCAAAAAGGACGACATCCCCAAGTTCCTTCAATCCCACGAGATGGGCGAGCGTGCCGCCTATTTGACCGCCGCCGATGAGTGCAATTTTTCTGCGAGCCATTTTGGGTCTTTCTGCTTCCTGAAGTTGTGCCGAGACGGATCATCACGCCTGGCGTGACCTATCCCGTATCGCAGTTAATCGAGGTGAGGAAGGGCTGGTATCGAATCGTGAGGAAACGCACAAGCGGCGCGTGTGCGTGTGCAGGAAATTCCACTGTCAACCGAATTATTGCCTAAACCAAATTTTCAGGGTATGGTGCGGCATCAAAGTTGCAGTGCCTCTACAGCCTGTCTGGTGTCGCGACCGATCCCCCCGTTTTCCGGTCGCGAAGGTAAAAAGTGGAGTTTTTCATGCGCTTGACCGCTCTTGCAGCGATCCTGGCCTCGACCACAATGCTTGGTGGCTGCGCCGGAACGATCGCCGGTGTCTCATTGGGATCCATCAGTTCCTTCGCCGGCTTTGCATCAACCATCTTTACCGGCGCGGATCTCGGCGAACATGCCGCCTCGCTGATCACGGGCAAGGATTGCCGCTTCTCGGAATCGATGGTCCGCTCCGACCGCAAGGTCTGCGAGGACGCCGGGTCGCCTGCGACCCGCGATGATTTCCGCGGCATCTTCGTGGAGCGCGTCGAGGCGGATGGCACGGTTGTCTATGCGGCGCCGAAATACATGCCGGCGAGCGTCGGTGCCGGCGAGAACGAAAACAACCCGGATGTCGTCTGGGCGCTGATCAAGCAGCAGAAGCAGCGTGAAGCAGCCGAGCGCCAGCTCGCCCGGGCCACGAGCGAACAGCAGATCGATGTCGCGGCGCTGGCCAGCGGCAACCTGCCTTCGGGTTCGCTGTCGTTCCTGCCCGTCGGGTATCGCGCCGGCAGCACCGCGTCCCTCGACGAGGAACCTGCCAGCCAGACGGCCGCGCAGCCGCGCAACTTCAGCAATCCGGCTGCCTCCGCGCGCCCGGCTGCTGCCAAGCCAGCGCCCGTGACCGCCCCGTCGATCGAAGAGCCGCCGGTGATCGACGAGAAGGCCTTCACGCTTTCGATGCAGATTGCCCAGGCCACCGGTTCTGGCGGTCCGTTCATTCCGCCGGCGACGAACTCGAAGCCGGTTTCCTCGAAGCTCGTCAATGGCGAGCCGGTCCTCGTCATGCGGATCGCGCCGGTCGTTTCGCAGATTGCCGCTGTCACGACGGTGGAGCCGACACCGGCCGACACGACGCCCGAGCTTGCATCAGACCCCGTGTCACCGCAGGGCCTTATAACCTCGCTGCCTGTCGCCACGACGCCGTTCGAGGAGATCATTCCGGCGCCCGCACCGCCTCCGCCCCCCGCGGCGAAAGCCAAGCCGAAGCCGGCCCCGGCCGAGCTTGCGCAGGCGCAGCCGAAGCCCGCGAAGCCGCCGGCCGCGCCGCCGGCGCCGCGCATCGCGCCTGAAGATGACGCCTATCAGCCGCCGGCGTCAGAGCCGATCGCCATTCCGGTCGCGCCCGAAGTCCTCGAACCCTTGCCGTCGCCGGAGAGCGTTCCGGTTGCCGCACCGGTATCGCCGGCGGTCGCCGATACACCGCCGGTTGCCACGTCGGGTCCTGCGCCGCTGATTACGCCGCCGCAGCCCTAAGCTGCCGCAGCAGACACGCCGCTGGCGTTTCCCGGGCGCAATCGACATAGCGCCCACGCCTTTCGCCGTTTCGAACTCGCGGGAGCGGTCGGCGTCTGGCGTTCCTCGGCAGCCAGCCAGACAGATCCCCAACGGGACGTCCTGCGCGCAGGCTCAGTTGCGGGGGGCTGCGCCCGTGCCGGTGTCTTGCCCGCTGACCTTGAGCGGCTTGTGGTGGCGGGCGAGATAGTCGGCTGACTGCATCTCGATCAGGCGCGATACGGTGCGCTCGAACTCGAAGGCGCCGTCGCCTGCAGGATAGAGCTCTGCCGGCGGGGCTTCTGCGGTTGCCAGCAGCTTCACGGAGCGATCATACAAGGCATCGATGAGCGTGACGAAGCGTTTTGCCTCGTTGCGGTGCTGCGGCTTCATCCGGGGTATGCCCGAGACGACGACGGCGTGGTAGCGATCGGCGATCGCCAGGTAGTCCTGCGGGCCCATGGCCGTGCGGCACAGCGCATCAAACGTGAAACGCGCAACGCCGCGGGCCTGCTCGGGGATAGCGAGCTTGCGTCCCATCACCTCGATGCTGTCGGGAGTGCCTTCGTGCACGCCGGTAAGGTCGAGCCACAGATTGCCGAGCGCGCGGGTGGCATCGGCCGAGAGCGGATGGAACCAGACGGCGCTGCGCTCGAGCCTTGCGAGCCGGTAGTCGATCGGGCCCTCGAGGTTCACGATCGTCATCTGCTTTTCGATCAGCGCGATTGCGGGCATGAAGAGCTGGCGGTTGATCCCGTTCTCGTACAGGTCGGCCGGGATCCTGTTCGAGGTAGCCACGATGACGACGTTACGTTCGAATAGTTCGCCGAAAAGCCGATAGAGGATCAGTGCGTCGGCGATGGCGGTGACCTGGAACTCGTCGAAGCACAAAAGCGTCGCGCCGCGGCTGATCTCGTCTGCGACCTTCGGGATCGGGTCGCCCTGTGCGGTGTCGCGGAAGCGCTTCACGGCCTTGTGGACCTCGGCCATGAAATCATGAAAGTGAACGCGGCGGCGCGGCTCGATGCGGGTGGCCTCGTAGAAGAGATCCATGAGCATCGACTTGCCCCGTCCCACGGGGCCATGGATGTACATGCCCCTGGGGGGCGGACTTGCCTTTCGAAATGGCAAGAGCGACCTGCGCCGCGAGGCGGCCCAGGCCTCGAGCGCGGCCGACAGCCCTGCGAGCGCCTCGGCCACGCGCATTTGCGCGGGGTCGCCCGAAAGCTTGCCGGCCGACACGAGTTGCGCGTAACGCTCGACCGGGTTCATGGGTGCGACGATATCCGCGGGCGCGGGCTTGCGCCCTGTCCTATTTCATCGTCGGGATGACGAAGCTTGCGCCCGCGCGCACGCCGCCCTTGGGCCAGCGCGCGGTAACGGTCTTGATCTTGGTGAAGAAGCGAACGCCTTCCGGACCGTGCTGATTGACGTCGCCGAAAGCCGAACGCTTCCAGCCACCGAATGTGTGATAGGCGAGCGGCACCGGGATCGGCACGTTGATGCCGACCATGCCGACCTGCACCTTGCTTGCAAACTCGCGTGCGGCGTCGCCGTCGCGGGTGAAGATGGCAACGCCGTTGCCATACTGGTGCTTCGACGGCAGGAGGGCCGCTTCCTCGAAGTCCTTTGCGCGGACGACCTGGAGGACTGGGCCGAAGATCTCCTCCTGGTAAGTGCGCATCGACGGTGTCACGCGGTCGAACAGCGAGCCGCCGAGGAAAAAGCCGCTCTCGTAGCCCTGCATGCGGAAATTGCGGCCGTCGACGACGAGCTCGGCGCCTTCCTTCACGCCCAAGTCGATATAGCCCTTTACTTTCTCGCGGTGCTCGCGCGTGACGAGCGGGCCGTAGTTCGCGGCGGGATCAGTCGGGGTTGATACCTTGAGGGCCTCGACGCGTGGCTTGAGGCGGCGGACAAGTTCGTCGCCGAGTTTCTCGGTCACGGGAACGGCGACGGAAATGGCCATGCAGCGCTCGCCCGCCGAGCCGTAGCCTGCGCCGATCAGGTCATCGACGACCTGGTCGAGATCGGCGTCGGGCATGATGATCGCGTGGTTCTTCGCGCCGCCCATGGCCTGGACGCGCTTGCCGTTTGCAGTGCCGTTTGCATAGACGTATTCGGCGATCGCCGTCGAGCCGACGAAGCTTATGGCCTTGATGTCGGGATCGCGCAGGATGGCGTCGACGGCTTCCTTGTCACCGTTGACGACGTTCAGGACACCCGGAGGACCGCCGGCCTCGAGGAAAAGTTCGGCGAGGCGCAGGGGGACACTTGGGTCCTTTTCGCTGGGCTTGCAGACGAAGGTGTTGCCACAGGCAATGGCCACGCCAAACATCCACATCGGGATCATGGCGGGGAAATTGAACGGGGTGATGCCGGCGACCACGCCCAAGGGCTGACGCATGGAATAGACGTCGATGCCGGTGCCGGCGTGCTCGGTGTACTCGCCCTTCATCAGATGGGGGATGCCGCAGGCAAACTCGATCACCTCGAGGCCGCGCTGGATATCACCCTTGGAGTCGGCGATGACCTTGCCGTGCTCTGCGGAGAGCATGTGGGCCAGTTCGTCCATGTTCTTCTCGACGAGCGCCTTGAAGTTGAACATGACCCGGGCGCGCTTTTGCGGGTTCTGGGCGTTCCACTCGGGGAAGGCCCTGGCCGCGGCCTCGACGGCGGCGCGCAGTTCGGCGGCGGTGGCGAGGGGGGTGCGGGCCTGGACTTCGCCGGTCGCAGGATTGAAGACATCGCCAAAGCGACCCGACGTGCCCTTCACGTGCCGGCCAGCGATAAAGTGTGTCAGTTCCCGAACCATTGCCGTCTCCGTCCCAAGCTTGAGATGTCATGCGTGACGGGCGGGTGTTTAGCACCCCGGAGGCTGCGGTTCCAAGTTGCCTTCTCGGCAATCAGGCGGCCAGCAGGGACCAGAGGCGGGGGCCCAGAACCAGCACGCCCACCATCGCGGCCGCCAGTGCGGCCAGCAGTACTGCGCCTGCCGCCATGTCCTTGGCAGACCTGATCGAGGGGTGGATGTCGCGGGTGACGGCGTCGGCCAGGCGTTCGAGGGCGCTGTTCAGCGCCTCGGCCATCCACACAAGCGTGGCGGCGAGGATGATGGCCACCCATTCCCAAGTTTCAAGGCCAAGCATAAGGCCCAGGGCCAGCACCGCGAGCGAGGCGGCCAGATGGATCCTGGCGTTAGCTTCGGTCGCCACAAGTTCGCGCAAGCCCGACCAGGCGTGGGCGACGCTCTTCAATCTTGCCTGAAGGCTCATCTTGCCCATTCTGGCCTGCCTTGCCGGGCGATCCTGCAGGCCTTGACCTTCACGCGAGGTCAGGCC
>DAISVV010000053.1:0-14895 GCA_036840015.1 Micropepsaceae bacterium | reverse complement strand
GCCTGCTGCAGACGGAGGAGTGCCCTCGCCAAGCCCCTTGCACCTGCACCACAGGCCCCCGATGATCCAGCCTTCCGGCTACCCGAGGCGAGTCGCCATGCTGACGATGTGGAACGCCAATGTGGACTAAGGCGCGTGAACTGGCGCAACTGACGCCGCCCGAGCGCAACCGCTGGGTCGATTTCCTGCGCGCGGTCTCGATCCTGGCAGTGGTGTGCGGCCACTGGCTGATGGCTGGGGTTTATGTCGACGAGGCGGGCGCGCTGCAGCGCGGCGACCTGCTCAGCGTTTCCACATGGGCGCACTGGCTGACCTGGATCTTCCAGGTGATGCCGGTCTTCTTCCTCGTGGGAGGCTATTCGAACGGGGTCAGCTGGGACGCGACCCTGCGCAAGGCCGAGCCCGGACAAATCGGCAAGTATCGCGACTGGTTTGCGAGCCGCGTGCAGCGCCTCATCAACCCGATCTTTCCGTTGCTGATGCTGTGGGCTGTACTCGCCGTGATCCTGACGCAGGCGGGCTTCCCGCGCGAACAGATCCGCATGGCCACCGAGGCAGCCCTGATCCCGGTCTGGTTCCTCGCGGTCTACCTGCTGGTGACAGCCTGCACCCCGCTGACCTACAGCGCATGGAAGCGTTTCGGTTGGGCGAGCTTTGCATGGTTCATCCCGGTTGCAGTCCTGACGGACTGGCTGACCTTCACGGCACAAGTGCCTTACGGCAACTTCACCAACTTCCTTTGGGTGTTCCTCGCGCTCCACCAGCTGGGCTTTGCCTGGCGCGACGGCAGGTTCGACAACCGGCTGTTCGCGCTTGGCTGGTTCGTGGTCGGGCTTGGCGTGCTGGTGTCGATCACGGTCTACGGCTTCTACCCGGTATCGATGGTGTCCCCGCCAGGAGAGCTGTCGAACTCGCTGCCACCGACACTGGCCCTGTTTGCGCTGGGCGTGGCCCAGGTCGGCCTCGTGCTAGCGCTCGCGCCCTGGGGCCGGCGGATGCTCGACAATCTCAACCTCTGGACGGCTACCGTGCTGATGAACGGCATGATCATGACCGTCTATCTGTGGCACCTCACCGCCTTCGTGCTGGTGATGACGGCGTGCTGGGTCCTGCTCGGTGGATGGGGCCTCGATCACGTCCCCGGTTCGCCCACGTGGTGGGCCTCGCGCCCGCTGTGGTTTGCGGTCTACATCGCAGCCCTGCTGCCGATGATCGCGGTATTTGCCCGCCACGAACGCAGCTTCGGCCCAGTCAGGGGCGGGCGCACGGTACCCAAGGCCCGGGTGGTTGCAGGCGTTGCCCTCATCTGCGTGGGCCTCGCCGCAACTGCCGGCGTGACCATCACCAGCCCCGACAGCCTGTCAGGCATCCGCGCCTCAGTCGTCGCCGCCCCCTTCGTGGGCGCAGCCCTGATGGGCTTCGGCCCCATCTACGACATGATCGCGCGCCGACGAAAGAAGCGCGACCCATGACAATTCTTGGTGCTTCGAAACTCAGGCCGTCATGGTCCGCCCAGGCGGACCACCCACGTCTTTGCAAGGCGCGCGCTGCTGCAAGACCGGCAACCCGCACACCCCACCCCACCGAACTCCCTCCCCTTTGCAGCGCCTGACGGCGTCGCAAACGTACTCCCTCACTTCGTGAGGGAGACAGAGAGAGCATTTCCTCCTCACGCAGTTAGGAGGTGTCGGCAGCAGGCAAAGCCTGCTGCAGACGGAGGAGTTCCTCGCCACAGCGCCCCCTGCGTCATCCCGCCGCCTACCGACAGCACAAATGTTCTTATATTGTTCCAAAGCGCCCACAACCAACAAGGAGGCCCCACCACACACCACACCCCCGCCGGAAAACATCCGACGAAAGTGTATCTCGTGTTACAGCAGATGATGGAAAATCAAGGGGTTGGCTGGGGTACTAGGATTCGAACCTAGGAATGGCGGAATCAAAATCCGCTGCCTTACCGCTTGGCTATACCCCAATGGCCGGTGCCGATCGCAGGACGGGGCACAACCCCGGCTGCAAAGCGCGCGGGACCATACATGGCCCCGCGGCCGGGACGCAAGCTCAGGGCGTAACGGGACGCGGCCCCAGCAACTGTGGCGGCACCGGGATCGTGGCAAAGCGATCCATCTCGAGCCCGCCCAGGTACAAAAGCCCGTCCTTCTCGTTCACGCTGGTGATGTTGAAGATCTTGAGCCCGCCCGGATCCTGGAGCGTCGCCACCACGCGCCCCTGCAGGTCGATGGCAACGATGCAGCCATAACGCTCCGGCGCGGGCTGCGCGGACAGTCCCAGCATCTGAAGCCGATAGAGAATCTTGCGCAGGAACGGATTGGGCAGCACGTCCTCCAGCGCCTTCGAGCGCGGCGCCGCCAGCGCCACCCAGAAGATGCCGCGGCCGTTGTAAGAGATATTGTCCGGATAGCCGGGCAGATTCTCGATGAAGACATCCTTGCCGGGTGCCTTGGGACCCTTCAGCCAGATCCGCGAGATACGGTGCGCGGCCGTCTCGGCGACCAGCACGTACTCCTCGTCCGGCCCCAGAGCGACGCCATTGGCAAAGGCAAGCCCGCTGGCTTTCTCTTCGATCCGGCCCGAAGTGGGGCTGAAGGAGTAGAGGCCGCCGGTCGTCTGGCCCTCGTAGAAGTCGAGCGCGTACTCGTCGATCCCGTAGCGCTGGGAAGCATTCGAGAAATAGATCGTGCCATCCTTGGCGATGTCGAGGTCGTCGACGAACCGCAGCGGAATGCCGTTGAAGCTGCGGGCGACATTGAAGATGCGCCCCTGCGGATTGATCGCGAGCAGCCCCTGCCTGGCATCGGCGACCACCACGTTGCCGAACGGATCATGCTGCAGGCCAAGCGGACGCCCGCCGGTATTGGCAACCTGCTCCATGGTGCCGACGGCAGGCGGCATCGGCCCGCCAGGAACCACGGGGCCGATAGGCGCCGGGCCGGAGGGCGTCTGTCCATCGATCCGCACACGGACGATCCGCCCGTCGGCCAGGCCGGTATAGGCATAGCCGTCCTTCACGGCGACATCCTCGGGCCCCTGCCCCAGGCCGTCGGTCGGGAAGCGAACCTGCCTCAGCCGCTCATTCGGCGCGAAGGCCTGCGTGAACCCCGGGTTCGGCAGCACCGTCACGGCGACGGGCTCGATGCGAACCGGCCATAACAGGAGATAGGACACAGCCAGCAAGACCAGGAACACGACACCAGCCAGCACTAGGCGCATGGGAGCCCCCCTTCTTTGGATAATTGTTCAAAAAAAGCCGGATTTGGCCAACCGGGGCATTTTGCATGCCTTGCCCCTCCCCTGACCAGCCTGTATAAGACCGCCCTCCCGAGCACTGGCGGCCTTGCGCTGCCGGAGGATGCGACAAATCGTATCCGCACAAGAACTGGTATTCGGAGAGTAGCTCAGCCTGGTAGAGCACTGCTTTCGGGAGGCAGGGGCCGGAGGTTCAAATCCTCTCTCTCCGACCAGTTTTCACGCAGCACCGCCGTCTAATGCCGCCCGGGCAGCGGCAGCAGCGCCACGCCTCCGGCGGAATAGTTGCCCCGCGGCGTCGCCCGACTGTCACATCCATCGGAACCTGATACTCATCCCAATGGACGCTCGGGAGAGGCGGGGACATGGCGGTTGATATCGAAGGCTTGCGCTTGCTTGCCCTGGCGCAGGCGACGGGGGCCGACTTCCGCAGGACCGTTACCATCGGACGGCAGAACTATGCGGTCGCGCCCGCGGAACTCAAAGGTCTCTTCCAAGGCCTCGCCCGTCTGCAGGTTGCCGACGATGTGCTTGGTGCACCGGCCGATGCCTATTGCGACAGCCTGCTGAAGCGCGCCTTCGGCGCCGAGACCATCGACTCCGTCGACGCCTCCGGTTACGAAGCCGCCACCATCGTCCACGACATGAACCAGCCGATACAGGGCGCGGGCACCTACGGCGTCGTGGGAGACTTCGGCACACTCGAGCACATCTTCAACCTGCCCGTGGCGCTCGATAACGTGACAGCACTCTGCGCGCCCGGCGGCCACATCCTGCACGTCCTGCCCTGCAACAACCACGTGGGCCACGGCTTCTACCAGTTCTCGCCCGAACTTTTCTTCCGGGTCTATGCCGAAGGCCGCGGCTTCACCGGCACGCGCGTCTTCCTGGCCCCGGCCCGGTCGACCGGTCACTGGTACGAGGTTTCCGATCCCGAGGCGCTCGGCCGCAGGGTCAACATCACAAGCCGCGACCAGCTCATGATGCTCGTGATCACGAAGCGGACGGGCACGCCAGCATCCCTCGTCACAACATCAGTCCAGCAATCCGACTACGCCCAGCGATGGAGCGACAGTGACAAACCAAAACCCAGCGCACCCGGCGGCTTTGAGGCGCCCGGCAAGCGCCTGCGCAAGGCCTTCGGTGGCGTGATCCATGCCCACAAAATGCGCCGCAAGGACGTGACCCGCGGTTCCCGCAAGGACATCCGGCGCCGGGACGTTCTGGAACTGATCCGCCAGCCCTGAGGCACACGCGACCTCCGCCCGTGGACACGCGCCGCCGCCCCCACTAGGCTGCGCGCCACCAATCATTCCCATTGAGGAGCCATCCATGAAAGTCGCTGCCGTCAAGGCGCAGGGCGCGCCCGACAAGCTCGTCATCGAAACCCGCAAGGATCCAGCCCCCGGCCCGGGCGAGATCCTGGTCCGCGTCCGCGCAAGCTCGCTGAACTTCCATGACCTCGCCGTCGTCTACGGCATGATCCCGGTGGCCGATGGCCGCATCCCGATGTCCGATGGTGCCGGTGACGTCGTTGCCGTCGGCGCGGGCGTGAAGGCCTTCAAGCCCGGCGACCAGGTGCTCTCGACCTTCTTCCCGAACTGGGCGGGCGGCGGCCCGGCGCTGGAGCGCGTGATGGGCGTACCCGGCGACCACGTCGACGGCTTCGCCGCCGAGCACGTCGCGATGCCGGCCACAGCCTTCACGCGGATCCCGAAGGGCTGGAGCCTGACAGAGGCAGCGACCCTGCCCTGCGCAGCACTGACCGCCTGGCGTGCCCTCATCGTCGACGCCGCCATCAGACCGGGCAGCGTGGTGCTCACGCAAGGCACGGGCGGCGTCTCGATCTTCGCGCTGCAGCTCGCCAAGGCCGCCGGCGCACGTGTCGTCGCGACATCGTCCTCGGATGAAAAGCTCGCCCGCCTCAAGGACCTCGGCGCCGACCACGTCATCAACTACAAGACCGACACGAACTGGGGCCGCTCTGCCGCCGAATGGGCCGGCCAGGGTGTCGATGCCGTCATCGAGGTCGGAGGCCCCGGCACGCTGAACCAGTCGATCACCGCCTGCCGCATCGGCGGACACGTATCGCTGATCGGCGTGCTGACAGGCTGGTCCGGCGAGGTCATGACCGCCCTGCAGATGAGCAAGTCGGTCGCTGTCAAGGGCATCACGGTCGGCTCACGCGAGGACCAGGTCAACATGATCGCCGCCATCGAGGCCAACGGCATCAAGCCCGTGATCGACAGCCGCTTCCCGCTCGACGACATCGCCGGCGCCTTCGCACACCAGCGCTCGCAGAAGCACTTCGGCAAGATCTGCCTGGAATTTTAACGCCTCGCGCGACGCAGGGCCTGCGCAGGCCAAACCGGCGCAGGCCTCAGTTCCCGGCGACCAGAACCTCGGGACGCAACTGCCAGTCATAGGTCGGGCGCACGCGCCCGTCGGCCAGCCGCACGCCGGTAACGCTTTCCCAATAGGCATCGCTCACGCGCACATGCGCATACTCGAGGGACACGATGTCATGCTGTGTGACGGGCAGGACCTCGCCCTCGTCGCTGAACCCGTTGCCGTTGGCATCATGCCAGAGCGAAAGCCCGTCAAGCTCGATCCCGGCAAGTTCGCCGTCGCCATTGTCGTCCAGCGCACCCAGCGCCCGGAACCCGTTGTCCCATGAGGCAACCCAAGTCACTGAGCCGAACAGCTGGAAGCCGCTGCGGATGCGCCCGGTCAGGTTCGGATCCCAGACAAGCCACGCAGCCTCCGGGCGAAGCCAGCCCGCGCGCTGCGCCTGCCCCTGCCCCGTAAAGTTGAAGCGCACGGGCGATTGCAGGTCCACCAGCGCATCGAAGGCCGTCTCATCGGTGAGCGGAACGAGGATCGGCGTCACGGCGACAGCTGGCGGCGCAAGCTCAAGCCGTCGCTTCAGGGTCGCGGCAAGCGCGCGATCGGCCTTCAGCCGCGCCACCTGGGCCAGATGCGCCTGTGCCTCGGAGAGTACCGTGTGCAGCTCCCAGTCCGACATCGCCATGCCCTTGGACGCGGGCTTCGGCAACTGCCGCAAGCCTTCACGCGCCACGAAGCGCAGGCCCGCAAGCGCATCAGCCGCACGCCCGGCCCGGTCATGCGCAAAGGCGAGCGCCACCCGCGTGCGCAGGTTCTTCGGTTCCAGCGCGCGCGCCTTCTCGTAGGCACGTATCGCGGACATGAGGTGAGGGTTCACCGGCAGGCGCAGGTCTTTCAGGCTGCCGGGCACCTCGGCCCGCGGCCCAAGCTCATAGGTCCGCATCTCGCAACGCTCGCCGGGTTTGGCGGGCGGGAACCCCTCGCGCGTGCCGCGGCCCTGAACCTGCGCGTCCAGCGTCGCGCAGTCATCGATCTTGCCCTCGGCTATCGTGCCGGATCGTTCGCGATAAACAGGAAGGGCTGCAGCCTGGCGGAGATAGGCAAGCAGGTGCACGCGCCCGATGGCACGCCACCGCTCAGCCTCGGACAGCTTCTGGGCATTACGCTCGAGATTGGCCAGAAGCCGCTCGACCGGCACTTCGTCCACGCGCTCGGAAGGCACCATCGCGAACATGGCGGGCGCGGGAGAGACGAACAGGAAACCCGCCAGGACTGCGGCGGCGACACGCTTCATCTGCGACTCCGCGACGAACAACTCCGGCCATCATAGAACGCCGCACGGCACACGCAAAAGAAAAGAGCCCGGACCTTTCGGTCCGGGCTCTCCTGACACGTCGGTCAGCCGCACTCAGACGATGCCGGCGGCCGTCTTGAGCGTCTTGGCCGGACGGAAGCGCAGCTTCTTCGAGGCCTTGATCTTGATGGCTTCGCCCGTCCGCGGGTTGCGACCCATGCGCGCCGGGCGCTTGGCAACCGTGAAGACGCCGAAATTGCCGATCGGCAGCTTGCCGCCGCCCTTGATCTGCTTGAGGCTGGCCTCGCTCGTGCCGAACACCAGTTCGATCACGCGCTTGGCTTCGGCCTTCGGCAGGTCGCCCTTCTTGGCCACGGCAAGGATGAAGTCGGATTTGCTCATTTGTTTTGCCCTAAAAACTGTCTGGGATGATGGGATTTATCAGACAGCTATTAAGCAATCTACAAGATCGCGGCGATTTCACTACACTTTTTTGCGGCCCCTCCTCAGAATCATAGAGATTATGTGGCTTTCCTGCGCGGTGCGCACAAAAAACCCTTTGCGCCCCTTGCATTCTGCATCGTCACAAGCATGTCACGTCTTGCCCTGTTGATTCGATACTGATTTTTCCGCCGCGACCTGCTTTAAGGGACGCAGTCCCTCCTGAAAGCAAACCGGCCGCATGAAACTCGCGACCTTCACTGAAAACCACCGCCGCCGTATCGGCCTCGTCGATGGCGACCGGATCTGCGACCTCGCAGCCTCAGCCCCCACCCTGCCCCAGTCCATGATCGCCTTCCTGCGCGGCGGCGACGCCGCCATGGCCGAGGCCCGCGACGCCCTGGCCAGCCGCCCGCGCTGGCTGGACCTGGCAAAGGTCCGCCTCGAGGCCCCCGTTCCGCGCCCAGGAAAGGTCCTCGCGATCGGCCTCAACTACATGGACCACATCCGCGAGACGGGCCGCACCCCGCCCGAGCACCAGGTCTGGTTCGCCAAGCAGGCGACATGCATCGTCGGCCCCGGCGCCGCTGTCGAGATCCCCGCCGTATCCGACAAGACCGACTTCGAGGCCGAACTATGCCTCGTGATCGGCCGGCGCTGCCGCAACGTGCCCCGCGAGCGCGCGCTGGAGGTCGTGGCGGGCTACATGTGCGGCAACGACATCACCGTCCGCGACTGGCAGGCCCGTTCGCCCACCATGATGATGGGAAAGGGCTTCGACACGCACGGGCCCACCGGCCCCTGGATCGTCACGCGCGACGAGGTCCCCGACCCGCACGCGCTGGCCATCAGCTGCACGCTGAACGGGGAGGTCATGCAGAACGCATCGACCGGCGAGATGCGCTTTGACATCCCCGCCCAGCTCGAGCATCTGACCGCAGCCTTCACGCTCGAGCCCGGCGACGTCATCTTCACCGGAACACCGGCGGGCGTCGGCAACGCCCGCACGCCGCCCGTCCGCCTCAAGCCGGGCGACCGCGTGACGGTCGAGATCGAACGGATCGGCCGGCTCGAAAACCACTGCACCGAAGGAAACAGGGACACGCTGATCGCATGACTGCGACACCATCGCCGGGCGAAGCTACCAACGGCTTCGCGGGACGGGCAGGCTGGGTCCTCTACCAGCTGGCGACCAGCCCCTACTTCGTGATCATCAACATCTTCGTCTTCGCGTCCTACTTCCAGCAGAAGGTCGTGGGCGACAGCGTGCAGGGCCAGGTCGTCTGGGGCTACACCCAGGCGGTCGCCGGCACCTTCATCGCGCTGGGCGCCCCGATCCTTGGTGCACTCACGGATGCCTACGGGCCACGCAAGCCGGGCCTTGTCTTCTTCTCGCTCGCCGCCATACCCGCAATGGTCGCCCTGTGGTTCGTCACGCCCGGAGAGATCTGGCTCGGCGTGATCGCGATCGTGATCGCCGCCATCACGATGGAGTTCGCCGCCGTCTATCACAGCGCGATGCTTCCCAGCGTATCCAGCGAGCGCAATGTCGGCTTCATGAGCGGGCTGGCGTTCAGCTTCGACTACATCGGCAGCGTGAGCCTGTTCATCATCTGGCTGCTGATACCCACCTTCGGCATGCTCGCAATGCTCGAGGGCGACTTCGTCCACGAGCGCCTCGCCGGACCGCTGGCCGCCATCTGGATGGTCGTGTTCTCGCTGCCCTTCCTGCTCTTCACGGCCGACCGTGCACCCTCCCCGGTCTCGATGGTGACCGCCGCCATGAGCGGCCTGCGCAAGCTCGGCAACACGGTCCGCAATGTCTCCCACTACAGCAACATCGCCACATTCCTCGTGGTTCGAGCGATCTATGCCGACGGCATGTCCGCGGTCTTCATCTTCCTCGCGGGCTATCTGGGCGGCGTCTATGGATGGTCGACCGATCGCATCGGCATCTATGCCCTCATCGTGCTGACGGTCCCCATCTTCACGTCCTTCATCGGCGGCTGGATCGACGACCTGATCGGCACGAAGCGCACGATCCAGATCTGCCTCTTCTTCTTCACCCTCTCGGTCCTCGGCTCGATCAGCACGACACCCGACGAGTACCTGTTCTTCTTTGCCGTGACGGACGAACTGCGCAACCAGCAACTGCCGGTCATCGGCTCCCTGCTGGCCACCTTCGGCTTCACGCAGTTCCCCGAGCAGCTCGGCCTGCTGTTCTCGCTGATCGGCGGCGCCTTCATCGGCCCGATCCTGGCCTCGGGCCGTACGATGGTCGCGCGCATCTCGCCCCGCGAGATGATCTCCGAGGTCTATGGCCTCTTCACGCTGACCGGCAAGGCGACCGCCTTCCTCGCGCCGCTCTGCGTGGCCATCGTCACCTCGGCAACGCAAAGCCAGCGCATCGGCTTCTCGGTCATCCTCGTTTTTCTGGTTGTTGGTCTGATCGGGCTTTTTTGGGTACGGGAAGAGCGCGCCGAACTTGCGCCACGATAGTCTCGTGCTCGCCGTCCTTCTCGGAGGCATCCGGGAAGGTCAGCGTCGCGAGCAGCCCGGGCTTTGCATCCTCAAGGCTGATCGTGGCGTCATGCATGCGCGCCACGGCCGACACGAGGCTGAGCCCGAGGCCTGACCCCGGCGTATTGCGCGACCGCTCGAGCCGCACGAACCGGTCAAGCACGCGCTCGCGGTCATCCGCAGGGATCCCGGGACCTGTGTCGCGCACCGAGAACTTGGGCGTGTGGCTGCGCGGATCGGTCCACGCCGACACGGTGACCGCACCGTTCTGTGGCGTGTACTTGAGGGCGTTCTCGACCAGGTTGGCCGCCGCGCGCGCAAGAAGGCTGCGGTTGCCGCGCACCATCACCTTCGACTTGGCCACGAACTTCAGCGCAATGCCGCGTTCCTCGGCCGCCGGCTCATAGAGGTCGGCAATGTCGTGGATGACCTCGCTGAGGTCCACGGGCTCAAGCGTGTCGCGATGCGCACCCGTCTCGGCCTCGGCAATCAGCAACAGCGAGTTGAAGGTTGAAATCAGTCCATCGGCCTCCGAGATCGCGCTCTCGAGCGCGGCGATGGTCTCCTCGCGCGGCGGGTTCCCGATCAGCGCGCCCTCCAGCTTGTTTCGAAGGCGGTTCAGCGGCGTACGCAGGTCATGGGCAATGTTGTCGGCCACCTCGCGCATGCCCGTCATGAGCCGCTCGATCTGCTCGAGCATGCGGTTGAGGTTCAGCGCCAGCTCGTCAAGCTCGTCACCGCTGCCCTGCACCGGAACGCGCTGCGAGAGGTTTCCCGACATGATGTCGTGGCTCGTGCGGTTGATCGCCTCGAGGCGCCGCAGCACGTTGCGGCTGATGAGGACGCCACCGACGATCCCAAACAGGGCCGTGATCGAAAGGGCCGTGAGGAGGGTGCTGCGAATGGCGCCCTCGATCGCGTTCAGCTCGCCGACGTCGCGCCCGACCAGAAGGCTGAACCCGCCGCGAAACGTGAAGTACATCGCACGGGCCGGACGTATCTCCTTGTCGGAATCCGTGCCGCGCTCATAGGTGAAGTTGATCCACTCTGGCTCCGTCTCGACCGCGTCACGGGGCCACGACGACAGGTTGCCAGCAAGCACATTGTCCCCAATCGTCAGGAGATAGAGGCTGCGCTGTCCCGGACGCGACAGCCGCTCGACAATTACATTGCGCAGCCCCAGGAGCCCGCGGCGCTTCGCCTCTTCGTTCAGCCCCTGGACTTCAGCCGAGATGGTCTCGTCGGCCTGCTCCGCCATGAAGCCGGTCGTCTGCCAGTAGATGAACCCGAGCAGGAGCAGCACCGACACGCCAAACAGGAGCAGATACGCAAACGCGAGTCGGAACGTCGCAGTCCGGAATACATCAAGAAGCCGCACGGAGAGAATACCCGGCGCCCCGCACCGTATGCAGCAGTGGTTCCACGTAGCCCTTGTCGATCTTCGACCTCAGGCGCGAAATGTGGACGTCGATCACGTTGGTCTGCGGGTCGAAGTGGTACTCCCAGACATTCTCGAGCAGCATGGTTCGCGTGACGACCTGCCCGGCGTGGCGCATCAGGTATTCAAGCAGCAGGAACTCGCGCGGCTGCAGGTCGATCTTCTGACCGGCGCGCGTCGCCGTTCGGGACAGGAGGTCAAGCTCGAGATCGCCCACGGCAAGCCGCGTGACAACCGTTTCCGTACCCTTGCGGCGCGCGAGCGCATCGATGCGGGCCAGAAGTTCGGCAAAGGCGTAGGGCTTGGCAAGATAATCATCGCCGCCCGCGCGCAGGCCCTTCACGCGGTCATCGACCTCGCCGAGCGCGCTGAGGAACAGGACCGGTGTCTTGTTGCCCTCCTCGCGCATCCGCCTGACCATGGTCAGGCCGTCCATGCGGGGCATCATGCGGTCGACGATGGCAACGTCATAGCTGCCACCGACGGCCAGGTGCAGCCCGTCCTGCCCGTCCGGGGCATGGTCGACGATATGGCCGCTCTCCTTCAGTCCGCGCGTCAGGTAGGCAGCCGCTTCCCTGTCATCTTCGACGACGAGTATCCGCATTCCGTGGCTCCGGTATGATGTCCCTGAAACATGAGGGGCCGGGGCCTGGACCGACTGGGCCCGGCCCCGGCACATGACGCCTCGCGTCAGCTCTTGCCGAGCTTGACGGCGACGAACACACGCTGGTTCTTGCCGCGCTCGACGAAGAGCAGCACCGACGGCCGCTTGAGCGACTTGGCCGAAGCAACCGCCGAGGTCACGTCCGAAACGCTGCGCACGTCCTTGCCCGAGGCCTGGATGATCCGGTCACCCGGCTGCAGGCCCTGCTCGGCGGCGTCGCTGTTGGGATCGATGTCGGTGATGACGACACCCTCGGCATCCGGCGAGAGCCGCAGCTCGGACCTGAGCGCAGGGGTGATCGTGGCAAGGTCAAGGCCAAGCGCTGACACCTTTGCGCCGCCACCCGGACGCGTCGTGCCCTGCTCGCCTTCATCCCCACCCGAGCGGTTGGCGAGCGTCTTGGCATCCGGACGCTTGCCGACCGTCACCGAGATGGTGGTCTCGCGGCTGTCGCGCCAGACGACGAACTTCGAGTTCTGGTTGACCTGCAGGTCAGCCACGCGGCGCGACAGGTCGCGATTGTCCTTCACCGGCACGCCGTCCATGCGCAGGACGACGTCACCCGTGCGGAAGCCGGACTTCTCGGCCGGGCTGCCGTCCACGACCTGCGCCACGATCGCACCGTTGGTGCTGGGCAGGCCGAGGCTCGCGGCAGCGTCCTCGGTCAGGCTCTGGATCGACACGCCGAGCCAGCCGCGCGTGACCGATCCGGAGCGCTTGAGGTCAGCAACCACCCGCTGGATCGTCGAGGAGGGAATGGCAAAGCCGATGCCCACGCTTCCACCCGACGGCGAGAAGATCGCCGTGTTCATGCCGATGACGCGCCCCGAGAGGTCGAATGTCGGACCGCCGGAATTGCCGCGGTTGATCGAGGCATCGATCTGGATGAAGTCCGTGAACTGCGCCGCACCAACTTCGTCGCGCCCGCGCGCCGAGACAATGCCCGCCGTCACGGTGCCGCCGAGGCCGAAGGGATTGCCCACCGCCAGCACCCAGTCACCGACGCGCACGCGCGCATCATCACCGAAGCTGACCGTCGGGAAACTCTTGCCGCCTTCGATCTTGAGCACGGCGATGTCGGTCGCCTCGTCACGGCCGATGGCCTTGGCCTTGTACTTCTTTCCGTCCGAGAACGTGACCTCGATCTCGGTGGCGTTGGCAACCACGTGGTTGTTCGTGATCATCAGGCCGTTCGATTCAACGACGAAGCCCGAACCCTGGACCTCACCGCGATTGCGCTGGCGCTCGGGTCCACCCCGGCGGAAGCGTTCGAAATAGTCCCTGAGGCCCGGTGGCAGGCCTTCGAGGTCATCCTCGCTGATCTCCGGTTCCGCAGGCGATGACACCTTCGCGCGGATGCTCACGACCGCCGGCGACACGCGCTCGACGATGTCGGCGAACGTGCCCGCCGCACCGATGCCCGCGCTGACCATCACGGGCGCCACGGACGATGAGGAGACAACCACGGGCGCCGGCGCGCCAACCGTCGTGTCGGCCACCGCCGAGACCCCGCCACCGCTCCACGCAAAGCCAAACACCGCACCAGCCGTGGCGGCCAGCGCAATCGCTGCGGAACTCACGAGCAACACACCCCGGTTCGCCCGCGCAGGCGCAGGACGCGCGCCTGGCGAGGCAACGGGTTCATTGTGAGGCGATGCAGACCCATCCGACATGAAACACTCCTTGGAGAATTACCCATACGCCCGCACTCTCGTGGCGGGAAAAACAGCTCCCAGGATCTATATAGGCATTTGATCCTGACTGGAAACTGTCTGAATGATGAAGAAATTGTTACCAGATCATGACCCGGACTTCATCCGGGTTTTCGTCCCCGTCATGGGGCCGGCGCGGCCGGGACCAGCTTTCCGTCCTTCCAGACACCCTTTTCCTTCAGGGCGCGGGCCACCTCGGGCGGCATGTAGTTCTCGTCATGCTTGGCCAGCACGATGCTGGCCCTGAACCCGCCGGTGGGGGTAAAGGCGCCGGTGACCACCACGCCCTGACCCTCGCGGAACAGGTCGGGCAGATCCTTGTCGTAGGAAACGAGCACCTCGGCGTCGCCGTCGGTCACCTTGAATTCGACATCGAAGCCTTCGCCATGACGGATGCTGCCGTCGGCAACCAGGCCGCCGAGATTGACCATCCGTCCGACCTCGACGTTGCGCGCCTTCGCTTCGCTTGGCGTATAGAAGAACAGCGTTGCATCGCCCAGCGCATAGACGACAAGTGTCACGGCGACGACCGCCACGCTCATCGATCCGGCCAGGAAGGCAAGGCGTCTTTGTTTGCGCGTCATGAGTGGCAGGTTACATGCCTCGGGTCGATCCTCGCAAGAACCTGTCAGGACCTGCGCAACTCCGCCGCAAAAAAACCGTCCGTTTCTGTGGAAGCCGGCGACAACTGCAAGGTGCGGGCAACCGACCATCCCGCATGGCGCGCGCAGAACGCTGCGGCCTGCAAGGGCCCTTCCTCGGGCAGGATCGAACAGACCGCATGGACGATGCGACCCGCAGGGGAAACAAGGCCCGCCGCCCGGTCAAGAAGCTGCACCTGTGCGGCCAGATAACCCTGGAGCCGCGTTTCATCAAGCGTCCACCTGGCCTCCGGATTGCGTCGCCACGTCCCGCTGCCCGAACAGGGCGCATCGACGAACACCAGGTCCGCCCCGGCACCCGCAAGCTGCGAGAGCCGCTCACCATAGGGATCGCCGGCCATCGTGATGATCGTGGCTCCCGAGCGCGAACGCCGGGCCCCAAGCGCCATGAGGCGCTCCATCGCAACATCCGAGGCCAGCACCCGCCCGCGATCCTGCATCAGCGCAGCCATGGCAAGGGCCTTGCCACCCGCCCCGCTCGCCAGGTCGATGACGGTCTCGTAGGGCCTGGGATCGGCGAAGCGCACGGCAAGCTGCGAACTCTCGTCCTG
>DAISVV010000052.1:0-14897 GCA_036840015.1 Micropepsaceae bacterium | reverse complement strand
ACGGGTGCGCGCGAGGATTGGGATGAGTACCGTCTATCAGGAACTTGACTATAAGCTCATCGACCTCATCCGCCGACAGAAGATGTTCTTTGTTGCTTCTGCGCCATTGTCTGCGGATGGGCATGTGAATGTGAGCCCCAAAGGCTATGACTGTTTCCGCATCGTCAACCCGCGGCAGGTGGCTTACCTGGACCTGGGGGGCTCGGGCATCGAGACGGTCGCCCATGCCCGGGAGAACGGGCGGATCACGATCATGTTCTGTGCGCTGGAGGGACCCGCGCTGATCCTGAGGCTCTATGGCCGGGCCACGATCATGCAGTTTGACCATCCCTCGTTTTCACAGGAGCTGGCAAAGTTCCCCGGGTTCACACGGGCGCGAAATGTCGTGTTCATCAACATCGAGCGCATCGCCGACAGTTGCGGCTGGGGTGTGCCCTTCTATGAGTTCAAGGGGCCGCGGGAGCAGCTGCAGCGTGCGATCGAGCATCGCGCGCAGGACGAGTGGGAGCAGCGGCGCTTCGAAGCCAATGCCCGCAGCATTGACGGTCTTGCTGGCCTTGTCAGGGACAGCGGGGGCTAGACCTGCGTGGATAGGCTTTCGAATGTACCGCCTGACGCCTGCTGCTTCACACAGGCCCTTGTGCGCCTTCCGGGGCGCAGTGTTGTCGATGGACTGCGGGCCATCGATCGTGGCGCGCCTTGCCTTGCGGGTGTTGTCGCAGAGCATGCCGCCTATGTGCGCGCGCTCGAGGCGGCAGGCGTGTCGGTGGAGGTGTTGCCCGCGCTCGAGGCGTTTGCGGACTCACTCTTCGTCGAGGATACGGCGCTGGTCTTTCCCGAAGGCGCGATCCTGCTGAGGCCTGGTGCACCGAGCCGGGCGGGGGAGGTCTTGCACATGGAGCCCGTGCTGCGCCGGCGGTTTGCGCAGGTGCTGGCGCTCGCGGAGGGGCATGCCGATGGCGGGGACATATTGACGACGCCGGACTTTGTCATGATCGGGCGATCGGCGCGCACGGATGCGGTTGGTGCGGCGGCGCTGGTGCGCCTGCTTGCAACGCTCGGGCGACGGGGTGTCGTGGTTGATACGCCGCCTGGTGTCCTGCACTTCAAGACCGACTGCGCGCTTGTCGACGGGGACACAGTGCTGGCTACCGCGCGCCTGGCATCGTCGGGCGTGTTCAGGGGGATGGGCGTTCTGGTCGTGCCCGAGGGCGAGGAGGCCGCTGCCAATGCCTTGCGGATCAATGATTGCGTGTTCGTGGGGGAGGGTTATCCGCGGACAGCCGAACTGCTGACCTGCGCAGGCCTGCGTGTCGTAACCTTGCCGGTGCAGCAGATTGGCCTCATCGATGCGGGACTGTCGTGCATGTCGCTGAGGTGGTGAAGGGGGCGTCGTCCCCATCCGTCATCTGCCGTCTGCCGGGGCCTGCCTGGTCCGCTCAGCGTCCAACCATGTTTCCAACTTTCCATATTATCCAGGCCACAATGAGCCAGAGCAGGATCAGCAGGATCATGCCGATGTCATGCAGGAAGCCAACGAGCCAGCCTAGCGGCGATCCGAACACCGCCCCCACCTGGCTTGCGAAGGCCTCGCCCAGCACTTCCACGAGTACGTAGGCGAGCAGGCAGAGAAGGGACCAGATCACCACCAGCGTTCTTGCGCCGAAGCGAAAGAGACCCGCCATCATCGTCTCGGGCCGGGTCGTGTGATCATCGCTCCAGTGCCCGCATGATGGTGCGAAGCGCCTGCTGCTCGAGGGGATGTGCGACACCATCTGCCCGGATGATCTCCTCGCAGGACTTCAGGAGTGCCCGAATCTCGTCGCCGTTAGGGCGTAATGCTGCAATGGTCTTCAGCGCCGTTAGCCTCGCGTTCACCGGATCGAGGTCGAAGGCCTGCTCGTGCAGTGCAAACTCAGCGGCGAGGTCATCGCGCGAGAAGCCTTCCAGCAGGGGTATCCGCCTCATCAGGCCCAGAAGCCGCCGCCGCTCCTGTTCATCCGCATTTCCATCCGCATGTGCAATGAGTGCGCAGGCCGCCACCATCGCATCCAGCAACTCGCTCTGCCTGAGCGTGGGCTCGTCCTTTGGCGCCGGCACATGCCTGACCCGCTTGCCGCGTTCATTTTCCGGCTGGACCCTGTAGTCCATCGTTGTTGCTCCCTGTTTGCCCTAGTGCACATCGGCGGCCTGCGCGGTGCTTTCAAGGGACAGGACAACGGAAAGCGAAATCCTAACCGGAATTCATGATCGGTGCCCGACAACGCATCACGGATCCCATTCGAAACCTGAATGAACGGCCCTGCTGCCATTTATCCGAGCCTCGCCTCCTGAGGGCGCTTCTGCCGAACTTTCGCGATACCGACGTGTGAAATTCAATGTTGTCTGCGACCGCGGATGGATGGTCTGGAATTCTTCCGTCCCGCTTTTCCCGGTTGCCCTGCATCGTCGCGATGCGAGGACTGCGCGCATCCTGTTTCGTACCTTCTGAGAGGGTGGAGAACTTCCACTATCTCAAATGCGCGTTCTCAGGCCGGCTTGCCCTGTTCGGGCGCCAGCCATTCTTCCCGTCAGGCGGTTGCGTGCGCGGGTGCGCGCTCGAGGTTGGCTTCCGGAATGAGGCTGCGCATCCGGTTGGAGAACGAGGCGAGGCAGACTTCCTTGGGCGACAGTGGGCCTGACGTGTAGCTCGAGGAGGTCATGCCAGCCTGCACGCCCTCGATCAGCGTCGTGTCCTCGGCGTTGACCTGGCGGTTGATGCGCCAGTTCAGGTAGCGCGCGGCGTGCACTTCGCGGCTGGTGGCGGGGTGCACGTAAGCGATTTCCCGGATCAGTGTTTCGGTGGGCGACACCGGGATGAACTGCATGAAGTCGACCTGGTCGGGGTAGATGTCGAAGGCCACGTTCGGCCAGAGCTTGTAGTAGACCCAGGTGCGCCGCAGGTGTGCGGGCACGTGGTCGAGTTTGCCGAGCAGCCCCTGGTAGGCCCGCTCGGACCAGTTCTCGGAGGCATTCGACTGAAGTTCGCCCGTCATCTTGTCGACCCAGGTCTCGGCCTCGATCCGGTAGGATGAGCCAAGCAGGCGCGTCAGGCCCGGATGGGCAACGGGGATGTGCATGCCGTCGGAATAATTGTCAGCGACGTTCTTCCAGTTGACCTTGCGCGGGCGCAACGTGACGCGGCCGTTCGGGATGAGGGTCTCGAAGGCGTAGGGTTTCAGTTCCTCGGCATAGGGCGCCATCATCTCGGCGATGCTGGGCAGGCCCTTCTCGAAACGCACGAAGATGAAGCCCTGGAAGATTTCCTGCTCGACCGGCTCAAGGCCGTGGCGTGACTTGTCGAGGTCCTCGAAGCCCTGCCATTTCGGGATGCCGTTCAGCTTGCCGTCGAGGCCGTAGCTCCAGGCGTGGTAGGGGCAGACGAGACGGTGACCGCAGTGTCCGCGGGCCTCGGGTGCAATTCTTGAGGCGCGGTGGCGGCAGACATTGTGGAAGCTGCGCAGTTCGCCGTCGCTGCCCCGCACGGTGACGACGCGCTCGCCGATGACGTCGAGCGTGACGTAGTCGCCGGGAGTGGGTGCGTCGTTCACGTGGCCCATGATGTGCCAGGCCTGGCGGAAGACCTTGGCGCGCTCGAGCTCGAAGAAGCGCGGGTCGGTGTAGAGCCATCCTGGCAGGCTTGTGTTCATCGCTGCCCCATCGGGTTCTCGGTTCATCGCAGCTTGCGGTAGCTGCCAAGGTGGTAGCCGGGGCGCGTCCTGCGTGCAAGCGGCAGGGTTAAGCGCAGAAGGTGGAGGCGGCCCCCCATCCGTCATCCGCCGCCTGCCGGCGCCGGATGACGGATGGGGGTGTGCGATCCTCGCCTAGCGGGCGACTTCCATCCTGATCGGGCCTTCGGCGCGACCGTGGATGAACTGGTCGACATAGGGGTTGCCCGAATTGTCGATGTCTTCCTTACGGCCCGACCAGATGATCTTGCCCTTGTAGATCATGGCGACCTTGTCGGCGATCTTGCGGGCCGAGGCCATGTCGTGGGTGATCGACATGGTGGTAACGCCGAGGTCCTTGACGGTCGCCACGATCAGGTCGTTGATGACGTCGGCCATGATCGGGTCGAGGCCGGTGGTCGGTTCGTCGAAGAAGATGATCTCTGGTTCGGCGGCGATCGCGCGCGCCAGACCCACGCGCTTCTGCATGCCGCCGGAAAGCTCGGAGGGCGAGAGTTCGCCGACCTCGGGGCCGAGGCCCACCTTGGCGAGCTTCGTGAGCGCGATCTCCTTGGCCTTGGCGCGGCCCATGCCGCGGCCCTGGATGAGGGCGAAGGCGACGTTCTCCCAGACCTTCAGCGAGTCGAAGAGTGCCGCACCCTGGAAGAGCATGCCGAATTTCCGGTTCAGCTTCTCGCGGGCGCCGCCCGTGAGGCGGGTCGCTTCCTGGCCGTCGACGCGGATCGAGCCCTTGTCGGGCTTGATGAGACCGAGGATGCTCTTCAGCATCACGGACTTGCCCGTGCCCGAGCCACCGATGATGACGAGGGACTCGCCCGGGTTGACCGAGAGGTCGATGCCGTCGAGCACCACCTTGGGTCCGAAGCGCTTGTGAACGCCCTTGAGTTCGATCTTGGGTGTCGTGGCCATGGCGCTACCGGTGGAAGAAGAGGGAGGTCATGAAGTAGTTCGCGGCGAGGATCAGGATCGCCGCCGAGACGACGGCGTTCGTGGTCGCCGCACCGACGCCTTGTGCGCCGCCCTTCGAATTGTAGCCGTGGTAGCAGCCCATCAGCGCGATGATGAAGCCGAAGACGGCGGCCTTCCAGAGGCCCGAGGTGACGTCGTCCATCTTGATGAAGTCGGCGGTGTTCTTCAGGTAGACGGACGAGTTGAAGTCGAGCGAGTAGATGCCGACGACCCAGCCGCCCATCACGCCGATGATGTCGGCGACGGCCACGAGGATGGGCATCGACAGCACGGCCGCGATCAGGCGCGGGGCCACGAGGTACTTGAAGGGGTTGGTCGAGAGCGTGACGAGCGCGTCGATCTGCTCGGTCACGCGCATGGTTCCGATCTCGGCGGCGATGGCGGCCGAGACGCGGCCGGCAACCATGAGGCCTGCCATCACGGGGCCAAGTTCGCGGGTGATGCCCAGCACCACGATTTGCGGCACGAAGGCTTCTGCTCCATAGCGGTTGCCGCCGATGAAGATCTGCAGGGCAAGCGCACCGCCGGTGAAGAAGGCGGTCAGGCCCACGACGGGCAGCGAGAAATAGCCGATGCGCAGCATCTGCTGGAAAACGAGGCGGCCATAGACCGGCGGCATGAAGCAGGCCGGCACGGCCTTTGCCGCGAACAGGAAGATGCGGCCGATCTCCCCGAAGAGGGCGATGAAGAAGCGGCCGATCAAGGCAAGAGGATTTGTCACGCTTGCGTCCCTGTGTATTGCCGGATGATGCGGGGCCCCAGCCGCGCGAAGATTTCGTAGGAGAGCGTGCCAGCTGAGCGCGCAAGCTCGTCGACGGGCTGGTTAGGGCCGATGAACTCGACGTGTGAGCCTGGTGCGGCCGCCGCGGGCGGGCACTCGGAGACGTCAAGTGTAACAAGGTCCATTGATATACGCCCCACGATTGGACACCTGATGCCAGACACCACGCCATGACCACGATTGGACAGCGTGCGCATCAGTCCGTCCGCGTAGCCCAGAGCCGCAACCGCCAGGCGGCGGGGGCCCGAGGCCTCGTAGGTAGCTCCGTAGCCAACGGTGTCCCCCCTGTCAATTGAGCGGACCTGGAGGATGGGGGCCGTGAGGGTGGCCACGCCGCGCATGGGGTTTTCACCTGATTTGCGCGGGTTTCCCCCGAAGAGTGCAATGCCCGGACGGACCAGGTCGCACGTGTATTCGGGTCCGAGGAAGCAACCACCGGACGCATCGAGGCTGGTCCAGGCGTTCGGGAATCGCCGGGCGATGGCCTTGAAGGCGGTCAGCTGCTCGAGATTGTGGGGGTCGGCCGCGTCGTCGGCGCAGGCGAGGTGGCTCACGAGAAGGGTGGGCCTTGCAAAGTTGCTTGCGGTCTGGGCCTCGGGCAGCGACAGGCCAAGGCGCGACATGCCGGTGTCGACATGCAGGGCGTAGGGGGTCGGGATCTCGGCGCCGAGCCAGGCCTCGAGCTGGGGCAGGCTCGAGATCACCGGGGACAGTTTATGCGCGGCAAACGAAGCTGCCTGCGTGGCCACGAAACCATGGAGGACGAAGATCGTGGCCTGCGGCAGGTCCTGGCGCAGGTCGAGGGCCTCTTCCATGTGGGCCACGAAGAAGGCCTTGCAGCCGGCGGCGGTGAGCGCCCGCGCGATGGGGCGCGCGCCGAGGCCATAGGCATCCGCCTTGACGACCGCGGCCACCTCCGCAGGTGCCACGGCGCTGCGGATCATGCGGAAGTTCTCCGCGATGGCGAGCAGGTCGACGGACAGGACGGGCCGGGTCAGGGAGGCATGGGACATGACCCCCCGCGCGTAGCACGAAACGGGGGGCGATACCAATGGACAGCTGTGCCGGGTGGGGGACGCGGGGCCTCAGCCGTTCTGCGCGGGCAGGGCGTCCTCCCGGGCGAGGTCGAAGAAGCGGGTGAACTGCTTTTCGAAGCGCAGGGTGATCTTGGCGGTCGGGCCGTGGCGGTGCTTTTCGACGAGGATGTCGGACAGGCCGTGGATGCGGTCCATCTTCTCGCGCCACTTCTGGTATTCGACCGGATCGTCCATCGAGGGTTCCTTCGTCTCGAGGTAGTAGGCCTCGCGGAAGATGAACATGACGATGTCGGCGTCCTGCTCGATCGAGCCGGATTCACGAAGGTCGGCGAGGACCGGGCGCTTGTCGTCGCGCGCGTCGACCGAGCGTGACAGCTGCGAGAGCGCGATGAGCGGGACGGCCAGTTCCTTGGCGAGCGTCTTGAGGCCCTTGGTGATCTCGGTGACTTCCTGCACGCGGTTCTCGCTCTTCTTGCTGGCGGTGCCGGTGAGCAGCTGCAGATAGTCGACCACGATCATGCCAAGCCCGCCGGCCCGCTTGAGCCTTCGGCAGCGGGCGGCGACCTGGGCGATCGACAGGCCGCCCGTGTCGTCGATGAAGAGGGGCAGCTGCTCGAGTTCGGTCGAGACGCGGATCAGGGACTGCATGTCGCGTTCCTCGATCTTGCCGCGCCGGATCTTGCTGCCCGACACCTCGGCCTGCTCGGCGAGGATACGGGTGGCGAGCTGCTCGGCCGACATTTCGAGCGAGAAGAAGGCGACACGCGCACCGGCGTCGCCGCCCGTGCGCATCCATTCGCGTGCGGCATGGAAGGCGAGGTTGGTGGCGAACGAGGTCTTTCCCATGCCGGGACGAGCGGCCAGGATGATGAGGTCGGACTTCTGCAGGCCGCCGAGCAGGTTGTCGAGATCGAAGAAGCCCGTCGGCACGCCGGTGATGTGCGAGGGCGACTGGTAGGCGCGCTCGGCCACCTCGATTGCGCCGGTGACGGCGCTCTTGAAGGAGCGGAAGCCGCCGCCGAAGCGGCTTTTCTCGGCGATCTGGTAGAGCTGCTTCTCGGCTTCCTCGATCTGTTCGGCGGGTGACAGGTCGATGGGCGGGTCGTAGGCGACGTTGACGATGTCCTCGCCCACGCGGATCAGTTCGCGCCGCTGGGCAAGGTCGAAGATCATGCGCCCGTAGTCGGCGGCGTTGATGACGGACGGCGAGTGGCGCACGATCTCGGCGAGATAGTCGGCGCCGCCCACTTCCTTCATCGCTGCGTCGAGCGAGAAGAAGGGGCGCAGCGTCACGGGCGAGGCGAGCTGTCCCTTGCGCACCACGCGGCCGATGGCCTCGAAGATGCGCTGGTGCAGGGGCTCATGGAAATGCTCGGGCGCAAGGAAGCTGGCGACGCGCTCGAAGGCGTCGTTGTTGATCAGGATCGCACCGAGCAGCGCCTGTTCGGCCTCCACGTCGAAGGGGATCTGGCGCAGCCGGTCGTCGGCTTCCATCTTGTCGGCGGGTTGCATGCTCATGGGCGGATCAAAACGCCAAGCGGCGATGCTCCGCAATCGATCGCCGCGCGTTATCAACAAGAGAGCGCGGCGCGGATTTCGCGTCGTGCCACAAATGTCTCTCTTGACATGCGGCAAGTCGCAGAAGCGTCCCGCATTTCAGCTGCAAATGAAAAAGGCTTCAGGTCGTGGATACCGGGCGGTATCAGGACGCGTCGAGCGCCTTTGCCGCAGCCTCGAAGGGCAAAAGCACGCAGGTGTGGCGGCTGCGATGATCGCGCACGGGCACGAAGATCGAAAAGACGCTCCACTTTCCCGACGGTGCGTCGGCGCCGTCCTTCAGCATCGCGGCGACCCGGTCGCGCACGCGACCGAGGGACTCGCCCGTTTCGCCCACGGCGTTGGCGGCGAGGATGGCGGTGGCGGCCTGCGTGATCACGCAGGCCTTTGTCTCGTGGCGGCAATCGCAGATCTCGTGCGTCGGGTCGACCTCGAAGTCCATGGTCACGCGGTCGCCGCACATGGCGTTGTTCGCGGTGCCTGTCTTCCTGTCGCCCGGCAGGGACCCGGCGCGGCTGACATCGGCGGCCCAGCGCAGGAGTTCCTTGGCGTAGATTTCGTCGCTCATGCCTGATCCCGTTCTGCCTTCAGCGCCTCGAAGGCGGCCGGCGTGTCGGCATCAGCTAGTATGGAGGCGGTTTCCATTTCAACCTCGAAAACGGCGTCCGGGTTGGCTGCGACGACCTGGCGGGCGCCGGTGTCGCCCTCGCAGCGCATGATCTCGGGAAAGAAGCGTCGCGACAGAAGCACGGGGTTGCCACGCTTGCCGCCAAAGACCGGCACGATGATCTCGCGGCCGGCGGCGGGGTCGAAGGCGGCGAGCAACCGGTTGATGTCGTCGGGGCGCAGGGCCGGCATGTCGGCGAGGCAGACGAGGACCGCGCCGGCGTCGCCGGGTGCTGCGGCGAGACCGGCCTTGAGCGAGCTGGCCATGCCCGTGGCGAAGGCGGGATTGTGCACGAAGGTGATGTCGTGGCCGGCGAGTGCGGCCTCGACCGCGTCCCGGTCGTGGCCAGTCACGGCGATCACATCCGTGACGTTGCTTTCGCCGATCGCGCGCGCGGCGTGGACCACAAGTGGCGCTGTGCCCAGCTTCATCAGGAGCTTGTTGTGTCCCTGCATCCTTGTCGAGCGGCCTGCGGCCAGAAGCACGGCGGTCACACGGGCCTGCGCGGGTGCGGTTTCCTGCGTCTCGCGCAGCTGTGGTCGCGAGGCGATTTCCTGCAGCAGGCCGCCCACGCCCATGGCCTGGATGTCGCGCGGCGTGACGGGGATGCCGGCGCAGAGACGCTGAAGCACGAAGTCGAGGCCGTTCAGCTTTGGCGAGCGCGCGCAGCCGGGAACGCCGATGACGGGCCTGTCATCGCACGCGCCAAGCACGAGCAGGTTTCCCGGATCGACCGGCATGCCGACATGCAGCACCTCGCCGCCGGCCTCTTCGATGGCGAGCGGCACCGTGTCAGCGCGGTCGGTGGTGGCGGAGGCCGCCATGACGAGCACGATGTCGATGCCTGTCGTGCGCGTGGCGGCTATGGCCTCAGCGATGGCGCCGGCCTCGTGAGGCACGCGTGTCTCGGACGCGAGCACGCTGCCCAGCATGCCGAGGCGGCGTTCGCTCACCGTGCGGGTCTTGTCGTGCAGGCTCTGCCGGAAGCCCGGAGTCTCGGTCGATACCAGGGCCACCCGCCTTGGCTTGAAAGCCTGGGCTGCAAGGCGCGACTTTCGTGCGATCTCTTCAGCGCTGGCGACGGCCCAGTCGGGGCTGGCGAAGGGAATGATCTTGACGGTGGCCAGCATCTGGCCCCTTGCCAGCGTATCGAACGGCCTGAGGGTTGCCAGCGTGATGCTCTCGTGCAGCGTGTTGATGCGGTCGATGGCGGCCGGATCGAGGCGCACAAGCCCTGCGGCGCGCGCATGCAGGTTGCAGCGGCCGGTGTGGGGTGCTGCGACTTCGATGCCCTCGCCGGCGAGCGCGGTTGCGATGCGTCGGGCCGCGTCGTCCTCGTGGATGTCGCCCGTCTCGAGCACGGCCAGCATCGCCTCGTGGATGCCCGCGGCCTTCAGGCCTGCGATGTCGGCAGCGTCGAGCCTGCGGCCCTTTTTCAGGCCACCGATGCCGTGGCCGAGGATCGCACCTGCGGCGCCTTCGAGGGGCATCAGGCCGAACTTCATGCGGATGGATCCTGGCGCAGCGTGGTGATGAGTTCGGCCATGATCGAGACGGCGATCTCGGCAGGCGAGATCGCGCCGATGGCGAGGCCGACGGGACCGCGGATGCGGGCGATCTGTGCGTCGGGGATGCCGTGCGCCCTGAGGCGCTCGCAGCGCGCGGCGTGGGTCTTGCGTGATCCGAGTGCGCCGATGAAGAAGCATGGCGCGCCGAGGGCTGCGAGCAGCGCCGGGTCGTCGAGCTTGGGGTCGTGGGTCAGCGTGACGACGGCGGTCCTGCGGTCGAGCGGGAGGTCGGCGAGGGCCTCGTCGGGCCAGGCGGTCACGAGGTGCAGTCCCGGGAAGCGCTCACCCGTTGCAAACGCGGTGCGCGGATCGATCACGACGACAGAGAAGCCCGCCATCGCTGCCATGTGACTGAGCGGCTGGGCAATGTGAACGGCACCCACGACATACAGGCGCGGCGGTGCGTTGAATACATTCAGGAACCAGGACACGCCATCGATCTCGATGCGCTGGCTTGCATCACGGCGCGCGGCCTCGTCGGCGGCGCGATCGAGCGGATCGGGGGATGTGACGGGCAGGGTGATGAGGCGCGTCTCGGCGGTGTCGAGGCGGGTCGCAATGACGAGGCCTGCGCCTGACTTTCGTGCGTCGATGGCCTTGGCCAGGGTGTTGCGGTCCATGTCAGTCGATCCGCTCGACGAAGATCTCGATCTGTCCGCCGCAGGCCAGCCCCACGGCCCAGGCCTGCTCGTTCGAGACGCCGAAGGTGAGAAGCCGGGGCTTGCCATCGCCGATGGCATCGAGCGCCTCGGCGATCACCGCGCCCTCGACGCAGCCGCCCGAGACCGAGCCGATGAAGGCCTGGTCCTCGCGCACGGCGAGCGGGCTGCCAGCGGGGCGCGGGGCTGAACCCCAGGTGCGCACCACGGTGGCAAGTGCCACGCCGTGGCCTGCCGCCAGCCACGCCGCGGCGGGTTCAAGGACGCGGTCGTGTTCCTGGTTCATGGCGCGCGGGTGCCGGTCGCTGTGTCACGTTCTGGTGCGGGGCCCTTGCATGCCAGAAGGATCGGAAAGGCGCTGAACGGGCGGGACTGTCGATGACGCATGGCGATGAACCTAAGGCAGAGCCTGCGCAGAGGGAAGCGCCTGCGTGGTGGGCATCGGGACCGGTGTCCGGAATGGCCTGCATGCTGGTGGCCACCGCGCTGTTTGCCACGATGCAGCTCCTGATCAGGATCGCGGGGGAGAACGTGCCTGCGGTGGAGATCTCGTTCTGGCGCTCGTTCTTTGCCCTGCTGATCCAGCTGCCCGTGCTCTGGTGGCTGGGGCTTGCAAGCCTGCGCACGACGCGTCTGGCACTGCACGGGTGGCGCGGGTTCCTGCACGCGGTGTCGATGATGCTCTGGTTCGTCGCGCTGATGGAGATCCCGCTGGCAGAGGCGACGGCGCTTGAGTTTGCAAGCCCGATCATGGCCACGACGCTGGCGATCCTGTTCCTGGGCGAAGCCGTGCGCATGCGGCGCATCCTTGCCCTGTGTGCGGGCGTCGTGGGTGTGCTGCTCGTGGTGCGCCCGGGGTTCCAGGAGATCTCGATGGGGCAGGTGCTGGCGCTTGCTTCGGTTGCGCTGTGGGCGGGCGTGTGGGGCGTGTTGCTCTTGGTGCGGCCGGGGTGCCTTGTTGTCTCGGGGGGGCAGGTGCTGGCGCTGGCTTCGGTTGCGCTGTGGGCTGCGTGCCAGCTCATCATCCGCGAATTGGGGCGCACGGAGACGTCGTTCACGCAGGGCTTCTACATGGTCCTGTTCTTCACGCCGATCACGCTGGTGTCGTCGCTGCCGGTCTGGGTTTGGCCTGGCGCCAGCGACCTTCTGCTGCTGTTCGTCGTGGGCGTGGTTGCCACGGCCGGGACATGGTTCTACGGCGAGGCGTTCCGCCGGGCGGAGATGGGCGCCATCCTGCCGCTGGAGTCCACCAAGCTGTTGTGGTCGGTGGCCTATGGGTATGTGTTCTTTGCGGAGGATCCGCTGCTGCTCACATTGCTGGGTGGGGTCATCATCTTTGCCGCGGCAGTCTATATCACCCTGCGCGAAGCAAGGCTTTCGCGCATCGGCAAAACCTGAAGGATGCATGACAAGTGTTTGAATTCGCTTGCGAATGGAATGCAGCGAACAAATCGTGGATTACAAAAAATGCAATGTGGCGGCCTCTGGCATTGCGTGACGAAACGTGGCACACCGCCGCGTCCGCAAATCGATGACGTGCGGAAGGAAATGTCACTCCATTCGAAGGGTTCCAACATGAAGCGTATCCTCCTCGCGACCGCGCTCGTTGCCGCATCGGCCGGCGCAGCAATGGCCGACAACCTCGCTGGCTACTACGGCAACACCGTCGTACAGACGGCGCCGGACGGCAAGGTGACGAAGTCGAAGGTCAACGCCGACAAGACCTACACGGCTGTCCAGCCGGACGGCACCAAGACCAGCGGCACCTGGGCCTGGAAGGACGCGTCCGAAGCCTGCTTCACGCAGACCTCGCCCGCGCCGGCCGCCGGCCAGGGCCCGGTGTGCTACAAGATCGAGCCGAAGAAGGCTGGCGACAAGTGGGAAACCAAGACGCCGGACGGCAAGGCCACGATCAAGATCGAGCTGGTTGCCGGCTAAGCTTCGCGATCCACATCGCGTCGAGGCCAGTCAGGGGAAACCCTGGCTGGCTTTTTCATTTGTGCTTCAGGCGAGGGCCGCCTCGACGGCGCGCCTGGCCATTACAGTCACGAGATGGGCGCGGTACTCGGCCGTGCCGTGAAGGTCGCTGTTGAGCCCCTCGGGCGATACGCTGATCCCTGCAACGGCGCCGGGTGCGAATGAGCGCGTCAGGGCGGCCTCCATCGCAGCCTCGCGGAAGACGCAAGGGGCGGCGCCCGTCACGGCCACGCGCACGCCGGCTGCAAATCTTGCCACAAACACGCCAACCATCGCGTAGCGCGAGGCGGGGTTGGCGAATTTCGCATAGGCCGCCTTTTCAGGGACAGGGAAGGTGACGGCCCTGATGATCTCGCCCTCGGCCAATGCGGTCTCGAACATGCCGGTGAAGAAGTCGTCGGCCTCGATGCTGCGCGACGTGGTGTGCACGGTCGCGCCGAGTGCCAGCACCGCGGCCGGATAGTCGGCGGCCGGATCGTTGTTGGCAATCGAGCCGCCCAGCGTTCCCATGTGACGCACGGCCGGGTCGCCGATGTGTGCGGCGAGGCGGGCGAGGGCAGGCAGCGATGCTTTCACCTCGGGTGCGCCGGCGACGTCGGCATGGCGCGTGGCGGCGCCGATCGAGATGCCGGCGGCCGTCGCCTTCACGCCGGCGAGGCCTGAAATGCGCGTGAGGTCGATCAGCGCCGATGGCTGGGCCAGCCTCTGCTTCAACGTCGGGATCAGGGTCTGGCCGCCGGCAAGAAACTTGGCGTCGGCGTTCTCGCGGAAGAGGCGCGCGGCGTCCTCGAGTGTCGCCGGGCGCAGATAGTCGAAACTGTGCATGGGGTTTCCTTGGCGGGTATCAGGCGCTGCGCTTCATCTCGCGGGCGGCGGCCTCGATGGCCTTGACGATGTTCTGGTAGCCGGTGCAGCGGCAGAGATTGCCCTCGAGCCCTGCGCGGATCGCCTTCTCGTCGAGGTCGGGCGTGCGGCGGATCATGTCGACGGCGGTCATGATCATGCCAGGCGTGCAGAAGCCGCACTGCAGGCCATGATGCTCGCGGAAGGCTGCCTGCACGGGATGAAGCGTTTCGCCCCGGGCGAGGCCCTCGATGGTGGTGACGCTGGTGCCCTCGGCCTGGACGGCCAGCATGGTGCAGGCCTTCACGGCCCGGCCGTCGACATGCACGACGCAGGCGCCGCACTGGCTGGTGTCGCAGCCGACATGCGTGCCGGTCAGCTTGAGTTGCTCGCGCAGGAAGTGGACGAGCAGGGTGCGCGCTTCGACGACCCCCTTCACCGGCTTGTCGTTGACAGTCAGGGTAATCGTGGTCATGCGCGCGGGTGTTCCTCAACAGGACTTCAGGCGCCAAGGTTTCATGCGGCCGGGGCCGGCGTCAACCGTGCGAACCGGTGTCACAACAGGAGAAGCAGCAGCATGAACATGATGCCGCCGCCAATCATGGCCATCGGGACCCAGTGCAGGGGCTCGAACTGCGCGTCCTGTGCGGGAACAGGTGGCGCCGGCGCGGCTTCAGGCGCTGCGGGCTCGACCTTGCCGCCGGCAAGGGCTGCGAAGCGGTCGAAGAACTCGTCAGCCATCTTGCGGGCGGCACCGTCGACGAGGCGCTGGCCGACCTGCGCGAGCTTGCCGCCGACGCTGGCCTTAACCGCGTAGCGCAGGATGGGCTCGCTGCCCTCGGCGACAAGCGTGACCTGTGCCTCGCCTTTCGCAAAGCCGGCCGCGCCTCCCGTGCCTTCGCCGGTCAGCGTGTAGCTCTCGGGCGGGGTGAGGGTTGACAGCACGACCTTGCCCTTGAAGCGCGCCGAGACGGGGCCGATCTTCGCCTTGGCCGCAGCCTCGAGTTCGGTGGGCGAGAGGCTTTTCAACTCCTCGCAGCCGGGGATCGCCTCGCGCAGGATCTCGGGATTGTAGAGTGCGACCCAGAACTATTCCAGGTGGGCTGCGATC
>DAISVV010000051.1:0-14986 GCA_036840015.1 Micropepsaceae bacterium | reverse complement strand
CTTCGCCGCGACGGAAGATCCGCTTCACTGGCACACCCCGGCCAGGGAATAGACGACGAGTGCCTGGCAGGTTTCCTGGCTTACGGCTTCATCGCGGGCTTGCCTTGCCTTCCCGGAACCCGGGGGTTCCAGTGGCGTCTGGCGGCAAACCGCTCGCCGACTACAGTTGCGGGGGCAGCTGCGGCCTTGGACCTTTTCGGGGTCCGCACCGCATTCCCTTTTCCTCCGGCAGGGAACAGCCCTGTCGAAGCACCATGCACGGGAAAAGCGGTAGCGTGAATCTCAGGGCTTGGCAAGCGAAGCGGCCAGCGTGTCACGTCGGGCGCGCAGTGCCACGACCGCGTCGGCGACCCAGGGGCCCGGACACAGCAGCAGGCGCGACTTCATGCGGTAGATGCTCGTCTTGCCTTCGAGCGCGGCGAAGGCCGGGTGGCGGAGCAGTGCCTGTGCGCGGCTGGAACTTTCGGCGTAACTTTCGTCCATCACGAGCAGGCGTGGCGGGTTGGCGACCACACGCTCGAGGGGGACTGCCGCATAGGCGCCTGATGTCATCGTGCCCGCGATGTTCAGGAGGCCTGCCTGCGCCAGCACGTCGTCGCTCAACGTGCCTTTGCCCGTGGTCAGTCCATTGGGTTCGTAGACGAGCGCCGTCACGGTTGCGTCCGGGCGCGGTCCCATGCGACGGCGCATGTCGGCGATGATCCGGCTCGCCCGCTCTTGCCGGCCAACCACCTTGCCGAGTTCCACGATGATGCGCTCGACATCGGCGATCGAGGATGGCCAGCCGACCAGGTGCACCGGCACGCCGATCGAGCGGGCGAGGCTGTTGGCGTGACGGCCTGTCTGCACGTCGCCCACGACCAGGTCGGGCGAGAGACGAATGATTTCCTCGGCGCGGGCATGATTGACGGGGTGGCGCGCAGCCCGGGTTGCGAGGTTCGACACCTCCGGATCGGCGGCGAGGCTTGAGACCGATGCGATGTTGGCGGGATCTGCCAGCAGCATCACAAGCTGGTCGGCGCAGACATTCGTCGAGACGATGCGCTTCGGCCTTTCATCCGCACCAGCGGCGCCGAGCGTCATGATGAACGCAAGCGATGCTGTGGCGAGGAGTTTGATGATGGTGTTCGGCCTCATTCCCGTTCTATATTTCGGACATCGATTGCAACGCAAGGCAGCCGGCGCACCATGAGCTACCAGACATTGCTGATCCGCAAGGAAGGGCCCGTCGACTGGGTCACGCTGAACCGGCCCGACAGCCTGAACGCGCTGAACCGGCAGCTCATCGATGACCTTCTCGACTACACGCAGAGCCTCTACTGGGACAAGAGCGTGCGGATCGTGGTGCTGCGCGGGGCGGGACGCGCCTTCTGCGCGGGCCTTGACCTGAAGGAGCGCGACAATTCCCCGCGCAGCCCGGCGACGGGGCTGACCTCGCAGCGGCGCATCAGCGAGATCGTGATACGCATGCGGCGTGCGCCACAACCCTTCATCTCGCTGGTGCACGGGCCGGCCTGCGGTGGCGGCTTTGCCTTTGCGCTGGCCAGCGACATCCGCATTGCGGGTACGAGCGCGCGCATGAATGCCGCCTTCATCCGCATCGGGCTGTCGGCTTGCGATATCGGGGTCAGCTATTTCCTGCCACGGCTCGTGGGTGTTTCGGTGGCCTCGGAGCTGATGCTGACCGGGCGTTTCATCCATGCCGAGCGCGCTCTGCGCGTGGGCCTCGTCAGTGATGTCGTTCCCGATGAGCAGCTTGAAGAAGCGGCGCGTCCCTATGTGGAGGAGATGCTGACGACATCGCCCCTGGGCCTTCGCATGACGAAGGAATGCCTGAACATGAGCGTCGATGCCGGCAGCCTTGAAGCCGCCATCGCGATGGAGGACCGCAACCAGATCCTGTGCGCGCAGACGCAGGATTTCCCCGAAGGCATGCGCGCGTTCCTCGAGAAGCGCAAGCCGCAGTATCAGGATCGCTAGCAGTGGACGGACGGCTTCACTACATGCGGGCTGGCGCGGCGTCGCTGCTGATCGACCTGAAGCCGGCCGACGGCCTGCTGCCGCGCGTCGTGCATTTCGGCGCGGACCTCGGGCCCCTGCCCCATCCCGGCGTGATCTGCGAGATGGCCCCGCATGTCATGTGGGGTGCGCGGCTTGACGCGCCGCGTCCGCCTTGCGTGCTGCCCGGCGCGGAGGCCGGGCATTTCGGGGCGAGCGCGATCGGCCTCAGACAGCCTCGCCTGCTGCGGCTGATGGATGCCCGCGGGTCGGCGCAGGAGCTGGTCATTCGGCTTGCTGCCGATGACGATGCGCAGGCGCAGCTTGTCATCGAGTACAGGCTCTCGATGCATGGCGTGCTGTCGGTCCGCAGCTCAGCGCAGGGGCTTGACGTGATGCGGCTTGCGGCCATGGCGCTGCCATTGCCTGCAGGCATGGACGAGATCGTTACCTTCGGTGGCGACTGGGCGCGCGAGTTCGCGTTCAACCGGCAGGTTCTGGGCACGGCTGATGTCGTGCTTGAGAGCCGGCGCGGACGTGGCGGGCATGACCGCTTCCCGGGGCTGTTTGCCGGCACGCGGGGCTTTGGCAACGACCATGGCGATGTTGTCGGCGTGACACTTGCCTGGAGCGGCAACCACAGGATGTCGGTCGAGACCCTGCGCGAAGGCACGGTGATGGTGCAGGCGGGTGAGCTTGCCGAGGACGGTCACGCCTTGCCGGCGGACTACCAGAGCCCGTGGTGCCACGTGGCCTTTTCGCGCGCGGGTCTGAACGGCGCGATGCAGGCGCTGCATGCGTTCGTGCGGGCCGAGATCAGTCCAGCCAAGGTTGCTGCCCGGCCGCGGCCGGTGCACTACAACACGTGGGAAGCGATCTATTTCAGGCACGACATGGCCAGCTTGCGCGACCTCGTCGATCGCGCGGGACAGGTGGGCGCCGAGCGGTTCGTGCTTGATGACGGGTGGTTCAAGGGCCGCAACGATGATCGCGCAGGGCTTGGTGACTGGACGGTCGATGCGCTGAAATACCCCGACGGGCTCAATCCCCTCATCGAGCATGTCCATGCGCGGGGGCTTGAATTTGGCCTGTGGGTCGAGCCCGAAATGGTCAACCCGGACAGCGACCTCGCGCGGGCGCATCCCGACTGGATCCGCCGGGATCCGGGGGCGCAGGTCCTGATGCGCCACCAGTGCGTGCTGGACCTGTCGCGCAGCGACGTGCAGGCGCACCTGTTCGGGGCGCTGGACCGGCTGCTGTCGGCGCATGCAATCGCCTATCTCAAGTGGGACATGAACCGCGACCTGACAGGGCCCGGGCATCATGCGCACGTCCGCGGCGTGCATGCGCTGATCGATCGCCTGCGCGCCGCGCATCCGGCTGTCGAGATCGAGACCTGCGCCAGCGGTGGCGGGCGCTGCGACTACGGGATGCTCTCGCGGGCCGAGCGGGCCTGGGTTTCGGATTCCAACGATGCGCTCGACCGTTTCGACATCCAGCGCAATGCGAACCTGTTCCTGCCGCCGGAGGTGGCGGGCGTGCATGTCGGGCCTGCGACCTGCCACATCACGGGGCGCAAGCTGTCCCTTGATCTGCGGGCGCATGTGGCGCTGTTCGGGCATATGGGACTTGAGCTTGACCTCAGGACGCTGGACGAGGCGGGGCTTGCACGCCTCTCGGCGCATATCGCGACCTACAAGGCGTTCCGCCCGCTCCTGCACAGCGGCCGCTGGTGGCGCATCGACCTGCCGGGTGATGACCACCTGGGCGTTGGCGTCACGGCCGCGGATGGCAGCGAGGCGCTTTGCCTGGTCGTGCGCACGGGGTCGAAGGCGCTCGGCCGCGGCACTTGGCTGCGGGTGCCGGGGCTCGATCAACAGATGCTTTACCGTATCGCCGTGCCTGGTCCCCACCCGACGGCGGTCGAGCAATCAATGCCGCCCGCCTTGCGTAGCGGCAACCTGAAACTCGGCGGGAAGGTGGCCGGACAGCGGGGCATCCCGGTCTACCTCGCGCGGCCGGAAACATCATTGTTGCTCCACCTCAAGGTGGCCTGAGCGTTGTTGCCATAACGGGGTCTTGACGCCATATTCCCCCGCGCACGCTTTTTGCCAAACCGGATCAACAACATGCCCAGCTACAAAGCCCCTGTTGACGATTATGATTTCCTGCTGTTCGACGTGCTCGAGATCGAGAAGTACAAGGATCTTCCGGGCTATGGCGAGCTCGACCGCGCGACGGTGCGTGACGTGCTCGAGGGCGCGGGCAAGTTCGTGTCCGAGGTGCTGCAACCGCTGAACCAGGTGGGCGACGAAGAGGGATGCCATTTCGAGAACGGGGTCGTGCGTACGCCCAAAGGGTTCAAGGAGGCCTATCAGGCCTTCTGTGACTCAGGATGGAACCGGCTGGGAGTGCCCGAGCAGTTCGGGGGCGCGGGCCTTCCGATCCTGATGACCTTTGCGGTGTCGGAGATGGGGGCATCGGCAAACCAGGCCTTCGCCATGTATCCCGGCCTCACGAGCGCGGCCTACGCTGCCCTGCTGGGAACGGGCGCCCCGTGGATGCGCGAGCACATCGCAACAAAGATGATTGCAGGCGAGTGGACGGGCACGATGTGCCTGACCGAGCCGCATTGCGGCACGGACCTGCGCCTCATGAAGACGAAGGCCGTCGAGCAGGCTGATGGAACGTATCGCATCCACGGGACCAAGATCTATATCTCGGGCGGCGACCATGACCTGACGGACAACATCATCCACATGGTCATCGCGAAAATCCCGGACGAGAACGGGAAGATCCACGACGACCTGTCGACCGTGAACTTCTTCATGGTGCCGAAATTCGTCGTCAGCGAGGACGGCAAGGTTGGCGCGCGCAACGCGGTCAACACGGGCTCGATCGAGAAGAAGATGGGCATCAAGGGCAGCGCGACCTGCGTGCTGAACTTCGACGGTGCGGTCGCCTGGCGGCTTGGCCCCAAGCCCCAGGCCAAGGGCACGGGTGACAAGAAGTCATCGTCGGAAGGCATGAAGGGCATGTTCGGCATGATGAATGCCGCCCGCATCGGCGTCGGCGTTCAGGGCGTGGCGGTTGCCGAGGTCGCCTACCAGAATGCCGTTGCCTACACGCGCGAGCGTCTTGTCGGTCGCTCGCTGACGGGTGCGAAGAACCCGGAACTGCCGGCCGATCCGCTGCTGGTGCATCCGGACGTGCGGCGCATGCTCCTGTTCGCGCGCGTGGCGGCGGAAGGCGGGCGTTCGCTTGCAGGGCTGATCACGTTCCTCATGGGCATTGCGCAGAGCAGTCGCCCGGATGCCGAGCGCCAGGAAGCTGCCGACATCGCCGACCTGCTGACGCCAGTCATCAAGGCGTTCTGCACGGACATGGGCTTTGACGCCGCGAACGCCGCCATGCAGTGCTTTGGCGGGCATGGTTATATCCGCTCGTACGGGATGGAGCAGTTCGTGCGCGACTCGCGCATCAACCAGACCTATGAGGGCGCGAATGGCGTGCAGGCGCTGGATCTCGTGGGGCGCAAGCTCTCGCGCAATGGCGGACGGGCACCGTTTGCCCTCTTCCGCATGATCAGCGATTTCCTGAATGCGCATGACGGCGAGGACATGAAGCCCTATGTCGAACCCGTGAGGGCGGGGCTTGCGCGACTGCAGGATGCCACGATGTGGCTTGCGCAGAACGGCATGAAGAACCCTGACAATGCGGGTGCCGCTTCGGTCGACTACCTGCGGATGTTCGGCATTGTCGTCGTCGGCTATCTCTGGGCACGACAGGCGGCTGTCGCGAAGGCGAAGCTCGCGGGTGGTCAGGGGAACAAGGCCTTCTACGAAGCCAAGCTTGTCTCGGCGCGCTACTGGATGGAACGGTTGATGCCCGACACGATGTCGCTCAACGAGCGCATCAAGGCCGGTGCCGAGGGGCTGATGATGCTCGACGCGGCGAACTTCTGAGATGATTTCGGTGACAGTGCACTTAATTCCGCTGAAGCTGAGCCAGCAAGTTTGCGGGCCGCGCAGGAATTAAGTGCACTGTCACCGAAATTAACCATGTTTCGGGATCTTGCACAAAGGCTGTGCAATTCACGCCGGGGGATGTTCAACCCTTCCGGTCTTGGCGGCGCATGAACTCGATCATGGGGCCGGTGACGGCTTCGACGGCGCGGATGGGCATGTTGTGGCCCCAGCCCGGGATGATGACGAGTTCCGCGCCCCTGATGCACTGGGCCGTGTGGTGGGCCGCCTCGGGCCTGATCAGGAGGTCGTCGGCGCCGTGGATCACGAGCGTTGGGCAGTCGAGGCTCTTCAGCATTTCGGTGCGCGGGGGCGAGGCCATGATGGCGCCCCAGTGGCGCAGGGCCCCTTCAGGATAGTAGCTGCGGTCGTAGTTCATCGCGATGCGCGCGCGCAGCTCGTCCTGGTCTTCCGGGAAGCCCGGGCTGGCGTTGACGGCCCGCATCTTGAGGGTGTGGTCGATGACCGTCTCGCGGTCCTCGGCGGCGGGCTTGGACATCAGGGCGGCCTGCGCCTTTGGGTCGGAGCGCGGCAGCGATGGGTCGCTGGTCGTCGACATGAGCGAGATGAGGCTGCGTGTCCTGGCCGGATGGCGGATCGCCATCAGCTGGGCGATCATGCCGCCCATGGATGCGCCCGACACATGCACCGAGGTGAAGCCGAGGGCTGTGACCAGCGCTGCGGCATCATCTGCCATGTCGTTGAGCGTGTAGGGCACGTCGGGCTTGCACCCCTCGGCCATCGCCTTGGCGTTGGCGGCATTGTCGGGGATGATGCCGTGGAACTTCTGGCTGAGCCCGACATCGCGGTTGTCGAAGCGGATCACGCGGAAGCCGCTGTCGGCGAACTTGCGGTGATAGGCGTCGGGCCACGAGGTCATCTGCGTGCCGAAGCCCTGGATGACGAGCAACGGGGTGCCGTCTTGCGGGCCTGAGACCTCGCAGCAGATGTCGATGCCGTTGGCGCGGACGATGCTTGCCATGGCGTGCCCTTCCTCCTGCGTCAGGCGCGGCCGTCGACTTCGGTCACGAAGCCGCCGATCTCGCGCAGGTAGACAGGGACCAGCTTCGAGGTGAAGTCGTGGCCCATGCCCTCGATGATCTTCAGGCGCGCGCCGGGGATGGATGCCGCCGTGTCCTTGCCGCCGGCGACGTTGACCAGCGGGTCATTGGCGCCATGAATGACGAGCGCGGGAAGCTTCACGCCGGCCAGCATCTCGTTGCGCGGCGGCGAGGCGAGGATGCCGACCAGCTGGCGGGCGATGCCTGGCGGATGATAGGGCGCGCGGTCGACCACGCTTATGGCGATGCGGTGAAGCTCGTCGTCATCGGCGGCGTAGGGCTCCTGGCTGCCAATGATGCGCCAGACCTTCTTGGTGTGGGCGATGCGGGCGTCGCGCTCGAAGGGTGCGGGCTGGGTGAGGACGGCCATCGCCTCGGGGCTCGAGGGCGGCAGGTCGCGCCGGCCCGTGGTGGACATGATGGATGTGAGGCTATGGGCCCTGTCGGGATGACGGATGGCGACAAGCTGCGCGATCATGCCGCCCATCGAGGCGCCGACGACGTGCGCCTTGCCGATGTCCAGCGCGTCGAGGACGCCGATCGAATCAGCTGCGAAGTCGTCGAGCGTGTAGGGCGCGGCGACCGGCTGTCCCGAGGCGGCTTTCATGGAGGCCTCCATGACGTTGACCTCGCCGAGATGGTCGAGCTTGTCCGACAGGCCGATGTCGCGGTTGTCGAAGCGGATCACCTGGTAGCCGCGGTCGGCAAGGCCCGTGCAGAGCGCCTCGGGCCACATGGTCATCTGGGCCGAAAAGCCCATGATCAGCAGGATCGCCGGGTCGTTCCGGCTGCCAAAGGTCTCGTATTCGAGGTTCAGTCCGTTTGCCTTGATCCGGGGCATATTGTCAGGTTCGTTAATGTCGATGGGATTAATTGCGATGGCCGGGACCCTATCAGGGTACAATCGGAAGGCAAGCACCCTGCCCCCGCATTGCAACGCCGGCGCCGTAACTCGGCCGTTGACTTTGGCGCGGTCAGGGGGAAGTTAGTCACCCAAACCCCCGGCACCCACCAGACATGCAACGCAAGTTCAGGAATCTCGGCGCGGACCTCTTCGATGTCGCCATCATCGGCGGGGGCATCACGGGCGCCTGCATCGCACGTGATGCTGCCCGGCGGGGCCTCAGCGTTGCCTTGGTCGAGAAGGGTGACTTCAGCTGCGGAACCAGCGCGGGCTCGACGAAGCTGGTGCACGGTGGGCTTCGCTATCTCAAGTCGCTTGAACTGCGGCTCATTCGGGAGTCGCTGCGCGAGCGGCGGGTGTGGGAGCGCATCGCCCCGCACATGGTCTATCCGATGCCCTTCCTGCTGCCGCTGCAGGAGCCGTCGGACCGGCTGATGATCAATGCAGGGCTCACGCTCTATGACCTGCTGTCCTTCGATCGCAACTGGCTGGATGATCCCGACCAGCGCATACCGGCGCACCGGTCGCTTAGCGCGACCGAGGCGCGGGCGCTCGAGCCGGCGCTGTCGGGCGCAAAGCTCGACAGCGCGATGCTCTATTATGACTGCCAGATGTATTCGCCCGAGCGACTGGGGCTTGAGTGCCTCATCGATGCGGTCAAGCATGGCGCGGTGATCGCCAACCATGCGCAGGCCGTCGCCTTCGATCGCAAGGGCAGCACGATCCATGGCGTGCGCGTCCGCGACAGGCTGGACGGGTCGGAGACAACGATACGCTGCAAGCTGGCCATCAACGCTGCGGGGCCGTGGGCGGACCGGTTGCTTGAACTGATCGAAGGCGCGGGCGGCAAGTCCCACAAGCTGATCCGCTCGAAGGGGATCCACGTGATCACGCGGGCGCTGACGCAGCGCCATGCGCTGGCGGTCAGCCACAAGGGCGGCCACTTCTTCATCGTCCCGTGGCGCGACCACTCGATTGTCGGCACGACGGACACGGTCTTCGAGGACGAGCCAGATGCCCTGCGGGTGACCGCCGACGAGGTGGCGTCGTTCCTCGCCTTCGTCAATGAGGGGCTTCCCGGCCTTGACCTTGTTCCCGACCATGTCTGCCATGCCTATGCGGGGTTGCGGCCGCTGGTCGATGACGGCGCCAAGAGCAGCTACAACGCCAGCCGCAAGGCCGAGATCGTCGACCACGGTGCGGAAGGCGGGCCGGCGAACCTGGTCTCGGCGATCGGCGGCAAGTGGACCACGTCGCGCCAAATTGCCGAGACGTGCGTGAACCTTGTCGCCCGCAAGCTGCAGGCCGACACCAAGCGCTGCGACACGGCCGATGCGCCGCTGCCGGGTGCTGCAGGAAACCACAAGGCCAAGGTTGCAAGGCTTTCGGCCGAGCGGCGGGACATCTCGGCCTCGACGGCCGAGACGCTGGCGCGCAATTACGGGGCCATGGCGGGCGACGTGCTTGTCCATGCCACATCGGATGTCACGCTGCTGCGGACTGTCTCGCAGCGCCTGCCCGACATTGCGGCGCAGGTTGTCCACGCCGTGCGGTCCGAGATGGCGTGCACGCTTGACGACGTCGTGTTCCGGCGTACGGGGCTGGGCACGCTGGGGCCGCCTGAACCTGCGGCGCTGTCGGACATCGCGGGCCTGATGGCGCGGGAGCTGGGCTGGTCGGAGAGCGAGAAGCAGCGGCAGATCGATTCCATTGCGTGGCGCTATGCGCCGCTTGCACCGATGAGCAACGGATGAAGACACTGGCCGTGATCAATCCTCGTTCGGCGGGCGGGCGCACGGGCCGGGACGCGGAGCTGATCGCGCGGCGCCTGGCGGAGATTTCGGGTCCGCTGACGGTGGCCCTGACATCGGGTCCGCTTGATGCAGCCCGCATCACGACGCGGGCGCTGCTGGAGGGGTTCGAACGGATCGTGGCGGTGGGCGGCGACGGGACGATCAACGAGGTGGTCAACGGCTTCTTCCACGAGGGCGAGGCCATCAATCCCGAGGCCGAACTTTCGCTTCTGAACATGGGCACGGGCGGCGACTTCCGAAAGACCTTCGAGATGGGGGCCGGGCTTGCGCCGTCGCTGCAACGCATCGCCGAGGGCATGGCGCGGCGCATCGATGTGGGTTGCCTCAGCTTCGTCTCGCCCGAGGGGCAATCAGGAAAGCGCTACTTCGCCAACATCGCGAGCTTCGGGCTGAGTGGCGAGGTGGTCGACCGTGTCAACCGAGCGCGGCTCCTGAAGCGGATGACCGGCCAGTTTGCCTATACATGGGGAAGCCTGTCGGCGCTGATGAGCTTCCGTCCGCGTCCGGTACGCCTGAAGGTCGATGCTGTGTTCGACGAGGTGGTCGAGATCTCGACCTGCGCCATCTGCAACGGACAGTTCTTTGGCGGCGGCATGCGGGTGGCTCCCGATGCAGCCCCTGATGACGGCCTGTTCGATGTCATCATCATGCGCGCGGCGCCTTTGCGCCAGACGCTGTCGTCGATGAACGACATCTATACGGGCGCGCACGTGAACAATCCGAATGTCCGCGTCGTGCGCGGGCGCAGCGTCATTGCAACGCCCGTCGAGGCGACGCAGGGCGCGCCGGTCCATATCGAGGCGGACGGTGAAAGCCCCGGGCGCCTGCCTGCCATGTTCGAGGTGCTGCCCCGCGCCATCACATTCCGGGGATGAGGTGACACATGCCTGTGCGCAGGGAAGATACGCGCTGGAATGGCTGGGGCTGGGTGAAGGCCCATGACCCGCTGCACGGCCGGGATGCGGCATGGCCGTGGATCGCAACGGCGCTTGGCGTGACGGACCTTCCGCAGACGCCGGCAAAGCCGCTTGGCGAGATCACCCTGCCCGCCTCGCGGCTGGGTGACGAGGCGCGGGGCGAGCTTGTCGCCGGTCTTGGCGCCGACAGCGTGCGCGACAGCGCCGCAGAACGCGCCAGCCACGCGCGGGGGAAGAGCTATCACGACCTCCTGTGCCTGCGGCGGGGCGATCTTTCCGCGGCGCCTGATGCCGTCGCTTATCCGCGCACGGCCGACGAGATCGTGATGCTGCTTCGCTGGGCGGAGAAGCATCGTGTCGCCGTCATTCCCTTTGCCGGCGGCTCCAGCGTTGTCGGTGGCGTAACGGGCACGCCCGGCGGGCTTGCCGCATCGGTTGCCGTCGACCTGACGCAGATGAACCGGCTGATCGAGGTCGATGAGGTCTCGATGACAGCGACGGCCGAGGCCGGGATCTATGGCGTCGACCTTGAGAGCGCGCTCAATGCGCGGGGCTTCAAGCACGGGCACCATCCGCAATCGTTCGAGTTCTCCACGCTGGGCGGGTGGATCGCGGCGCGCGGGGCCGGACAGCAGTCGAACGGCTATGGGCGGGCGGAAGACTGGTTTGCCGGCGGCGAGCTTGCGACGTCGAAGGGGCTCTGGACGTTGCCGCCATTGCCGGCATCGGCGGCGGGGCCAGACCTGCGCGCCCTCATTGCGGGCAGCGAGGGTGCATTCGGCATCCTGACGAAGGCGCAGGTCCGCATTCATCGCCTGCCCGAGACGAGCCACTATTCGGCGTTCCTGTTTCCAGACTTTGCCAGCGGCGCACGAGCGATCCGGCAGGTCATCCAAAGTGGCATCCCGGTATCCACGCTGCGGCTCTCGGATCCGGACGAGACCTACTTCTTCCAGGCCTTTGCCAAGGCGGGCGTCGAGCCCCGGCTGAAGGACCGGCTGCAGGAACGCTTCCTGCGCCTGATGGGCATGGGCGATCGGCCCTGCGCTCTGATCTTCGGCATCGAGGCGGAACGCGCCCTTGCCGCCTTCTCGATTTCCAGCGTGAAGCGGATCATGCGTTCCTGCAACGGCCTGTCGGTGGGCACGGGACCTGCGAAGCGCTGGCATGGCTCGCGCTTTCATGGCCCCTATCTGCGGGATCCGATGATGGACCGCGGCATCGGGATCGATACGCTGGAGACCTCGACGCAGTGGTCGAACATCGATCATCTGTACACGGAGGTTCGAGGCGCGCTGCACAAGGCCATGGAGGAGACCTCGCCCGTCGCCGGCGGGCGCGGGCTTGTGTTCACCCATATCAGCCACTCCTATGTCGATGGGGCGAGCCTCTACTTCACCTTCCTTTTCCCGCGCGACGTGAACAACGACGTCGCGCAGTGGCGGCGCATCAAGGCTGCCGCGTCAGACGCCATCGTTCGCGCCGGCGGCACGATCTCGCACCACCACGGCGTTGGAGAGGACCATGTGCCGTGGCTTGCGGCTGAAAAGGGCGCGCAGGGCATGGGCGTGCTGCGCGCCATCAAGCGGGAGCTTGATCCAGCGGGGATCCTGAACCCGGGCAAGCTCGTGGGCTGAGAGGTTCGGGGGGACCGCCAAATGCTCTCGCCTCGCGCCCAATCAAACAACTGAACCGTCATCGCCGGCTCGCACTGCCGTGCGACCGGCCATGACGGGCCAGGGTCACCTGACGCGGACCATGCGTTTGCCGATGTTGTCGCCGGCGAGGAGGCCGATGAGGGCCTCAGGGGTTTTCTCGAGGCCGGTCATGATGTCCTCGGGGACCTTCACCTGGCCTGACCTGACCCATGACTGAAGGTCGGCGAGGGCCTTTTCGCGCTCGGCGTCGAAGTCCATCACGATGAAGCCCTGCATGGTGAGCCGCTTGGTGACCAGCAGGCCCGGGATGCCGCGCGGGCCGTGCGCGGGGGCTGCGCCGTCGTACTGCGAGACGGCGCCGCAGCAGGCGACGCGGCCGTGCATGTTCATGCGGAAGAGGCAGGCCTCGAGGATGTCGCCGCCGACATTGTCGAAGTAGACATCGATGCCCTTGGGCGCGGCCTTCTTGAGGGCGCCCCCCACGGCCTCGGCCTTGTAGTCGATCACGGCATCGAAGCCGAGTTCGTCCTTCAGCCAGGCGCATTTCTTCGCACCGCCCGCGATGCCGACGACATGGCAGCCCTTGAGCTTGGCGATCTGGCCGACAAAGACGCCCACGGAACCGGCGGCGGCCGATACGACCACGGTCTCTCCCGCCTTGGGCTTGCCGACATTCAGCAAGCCGAAATAGGCCGTCAGGCCCGCAACGCCATAGACGCTGAGGAGATGCGACATCGGCTCGACGCGTGGCTGCTTCTGGCAGTGCCGGGCCGGGAGGGCTGCGAAGTCCTGCCAGCCCGTGTCGGCGAAAACCAGGTCACCTGCGGCAAAGCCCGGGGCTCTTGCCTCGATGACTTCGGCGACCGCGCCGCCCGCCATCACCTGCCCCGCCTCGATGGCTGCGCGGTAGGTTGCGCCCTGCATCCATGCGCGGTTGGCGGCGTCGAGCGAAATGAGGCGCGTGCGCAGGAGGAGCTCGCCCTCTTTCGGTTGCGGCATCGCCCCTTCAGCCAGACGGAAGTGCTCGGGGCCGAGCTTGCCCTTGGGCAGTTCGACGATGTGGATCTGGCGGTTGGTCATGGGTGCGGGTCCGGGTTTCAGTTTCCAAAGGCCGAGCGCAAAGCCTTCGCGGCCTCGGCGATTGCCGTCTTCGCGACGGGCACGACGCCGGACATGTTGAAGAAGCCATGGACCATGCCGGGATAGTCGACATAGGTCGCGGCCACGCCTGCGCGGTTCAGCTTGTCGGCATAGGCCTTGCCCTCGTCGCGCAGGGGATCGAAGCCCGCCGTGACGACATGGGCGCGCGGCAAGCCGGAAAGGTCGGAGGCGGCCAGAGGTGACAAGCGCCAGTCATTCGGATCGGCACCCGCGGCATACTGGTCGAAGAACCAGTGCATGGCCTTCTTTTCGAGGAAGTATCCCTCGGCAAAGGCGTTCATGGAGCCGGTCTCGGCCTTCCACTGTGTCACCGGATATATCAGCAGCTGGAAGACAATGCGAGGACCACCCTTCTGCCGGGCCATGAGGCACGTCACAGCAGAGAGATTGCCTCCGGCAGAGTCGCCGGCAACGGCAATCCGGTTGGCATCGATGCCGAGGCGGCCCGCGTTCTGTTCGATCCACTGCACGGCCGCATAGCAATCATCGGCCGCGGCGGGGAACTTGTGTTCGGGTGCCAGGCGATAATCAACGGCCACGACACGGGCGCCAGCCTCGTTGGCGAGATTGCGGCACAGGGCGTCATGCGTGTCGAGGTCTCCGATCACCCAGCCACCGCCATGGAAGTAGACGAGGCCCGGCAGGGCCGCACCGCCGTCGGCAACCGGCGTGTAGACCCGAAGCCTCAGCGTGCCGGCGGGGCCTGGCATGGTCAGGTTCTCGATCTTGCCGATGGGGACGGCCGGCGGCTCGAGGGCGGAGGCCATCATCCGATACATCTCGCGCCCCTGGACGGCCGGAACCTCCCACAGCTTGGGCATCGGGTTGGCTGCCATCTGGTCCATCAGGCCCTTGACGATTGCATCGAGCGCCATGGCTTCACGTCTCCTGTTGTCGGTCGGTCCCATCAAACAGACGCCTTGCTGCGTGTGCAAGCGATTCCCACGCAACCTTTAGCTTACTCAACAACCGGAATGCGGTGGTGCGCCTTGGCATTAACTTGTGGCGGTACTGCAGGGGTGCTGGCGAGGCGTCGTGGATGGCAGATGCGGGATGTCTGGCAGCAGAGACAGGAGGTCAAACAGGTCAAGCCACTCCGGGTTCGATGCATCGATGAGGTTGAGCTTCCAGCGCCGCCGGCAGTGCCGGATGATGTCGCGGCGGAGCGATGCCTGGGTCAGGCTGGCTTGCGGCTCGTACCAGACAAGGCGGGTCACCTTATGGCGGCGCGTGAAGTGCGAGGCAATCCCCTGGCGATGCATGGCAACGCGCCGGACGAGATCGGGCGTTGCCCCGGTGAAGAGCATTCCATCGCGCTGGTCGGCGAGAATGTAAGTCCAGGCCCTGTCGTTGTGCATGGTGACCTCCCTTTGCCATCATAGGGAGGGTCGGGGGCGGCAATGGGGCGGTCGCGACAGGCTGTTACAATTTCGGGGCCGGCCGAGGCG
>DAISVV010000050.1:0-14993 GCA_036840015.1 Micropepsaceae bacterium | reverse complement strand
TGAACGCTGCAGCCAGCCGGTCAACCCGCTCCTGCAGCTGCCCATAAGTCCAAGTCTGCCCCTCGAAGGTCAGCGCCCGCCGGTTCGGCGTCCTGAAACTGCGCTGCCGCAGCCAGTTCCCGAGGCTGATGTCCGGTTGTGTCACTTTGTTCTCCTGGTGCAGTCTTGGGGCCCGGATGGGTGGCTGGGTTTTTTACAGGTTTCCGGCATGTCACTCAATCGCAGCCGGCCACATACGGAGGGATCTTGATCCCGGACAATACGCAGATCCCGCGGGATAACCCCGGGGCGACAGTGTGGCGAATGTGGATGTGGCTTTGTACCGGGGAAATTTTGCAGCTATCGTTCCCAATCTGCATGGCACCTGGCACCCATGCGTCCCGTGCCTGTTCCAACCGCTGAAGATTGTCCCCGATGACCCCCATGCTCTACTCCGACATCAAGTCCCTGGAGTTCCTCCACCGGGGCAAGGTCAGGGACATCTATGCCGTAGGCAAGGACAGGCTCCTCGTCGTCCAGACCGATCGGCTCTCCGCTTTTGACGTGATCTTGCCTGATCCCATCCCCGGCAAGGGGCAGGTCCTGACCGCCCTGTCAAACTTCTGGTTTGCGCGGCTGGGGCACGTCGTCGCGAACCATCTCACCGGCGTGGATCCCGTCTCGGTCGTTGCGCCGGCCGAGCGCGACCAGGTCGAGGGCCGGGCCATGGTCGTACGTCGGCTGAAGCCCCTGATGATCGAGGCCGTTGTGCGCGGCTATGTCGTGGGCTCCGGCTGGAAGGAATACCAGTCATCCGGGAGCATCTGCGGGATCAGCCTTCCAGCGGGCCTGAAGCAGGCGGAAAGACTGCCCGAACCCATCTTCACGCCGGCGACAAAGGCGCCCGCGGGCCAGCACGACGAGAACATTCCCTTCGCGGAAGCCGAGCGTATTGTGGGACCGCGTCACGCCGCCGAGGTGCGGGATGTTTCCCTGCGTCTCTATCGCGAGGCAGCCAGCTACGCTGCCTCGCGCGGCATCATCATCGCCGACACCAAGTTCGAGTTCGGCACCGACGATGCCGGCAACATCGTGCTGATTGACGAGATCCTCACCCCGGACTCCTCGCGCTTCTGGCCGGCCGCGTCCTGGCGCACCGGGATCAGTCCGCCATCCTTCGACAAGCAGTTCGTGCGCGACTGGCTGGAGACCCAGCCCTGGAACAAGAAGGCACCGGCACCCCGCCTGCCACCCGATGTCCTGAACAAGACAGCCGAAAAATATGGTGAAGCCCTGAGGTTGCTGACAAGCTAGGCTTCACGGCACGCTTGGCGATCGCCGTCCGTCAGCGGGCGCAATGACCAGTCTCTTTGCCAACATTGCCCCATTATGTTAGGCGCAGTCAGGTCTGGGAGGCTGTGACCATGTGCTTTTCCGCGACGGCAAGTTTCATCGTGGCTGCGGGTGCCGGCGTCATCGGGATCGCCACCATTCGCAGCATCAAGTCGCCGGTCGAGCTACCTGCCGCGGCAATCCCCATTCTCTTCGCCGTCCAGCAGGCAGCCGAAGGGGTATTGTGGCTGGCCCTAGGTCACGCCCCGGACGGACCCTGGCCCTGGATCCTGACTCAAATCTACCTCTCGTTCGCGCTCGTGATCTGGCCCATCTACACGCCGGCAGCCGTGATGCTGATGGAAGAGGTGCCGTGGCGGCGATGGGTCATGTTCGGTTGCGGTCTCTGGGGCGTCTCGATCTCCTCTTTCTTCCTGGTGCAGCTGCTGACCTTGCACAACGAGGGTTATATCAGCGGCAGCCATATCCTCTACCGCACCAATGTCGAGGCGCCTCTGTTTGCCGGCACGGTCTATCTCACCGCCTGCGCGCTGGCGCTCGCCATGTCATCGCACCGGATCTTGATGGCTTTTGGTGGCGTTGTGTTTGTAGCCGCCGTCTTCACCTACTTCACGGTGCCGGACGTCTTCGTTTCCGTCTGGTGCTTCTATGCTGCCGCGGGCAGCATTTTCACCTTCATGCACTTCCGCCAGCGCGCCATGCGCAGGCCGTAGGGAGGGGCGGTCGGGTGGTGTCCTGCACCAGGCTCAACCGTTGATCGTCGCAACGAGAGGAGCTGCGCATTGACTTCGCCACCGGGTGTGAAAACCCTGAGGTAACGGGTTGCGGCCGATTCGAACAACAACAGGCCGCCGGTGGAGAACAATAATGTCGGGCGCCATCCTGCGCGCGCTTCTGGGCGCTGTCGCGACGTCCCTTGCAGTCTTTGCTGCAACTGCAGCGCCGGTGCCAGATGACGGGCAGGGCAACGCCATTGCGGCCCTCGCCCAGTCAGGCGCCCTCGCTGGCTCCTCGGGCTTCCTCGATCGCCTGCACGAGCGCACATCCAGCCCGGAAATCCTTGAGCAGCAGGGCGCAACCGGGGGCTTCCTGTCTGGCTATGGCGACCGCACCCGCTGGGATGACACCGCGCGCTCGCGAAGCTGGGGCCTGTCAGCCGGCTTCATGACCGGGATGGATGAAGGCCTCGGCGCCGGCCTCACACTGGCTGCGGGAACGGCACGCCACAACATTGCAGCCTCGGCCACGCTGAACCGCAACCTGGCCACTGAATACCTCGCGGCCCTTCACGCAAGGCTCGGCGCCCCGGGCCAACCGTTCAACCTGACCCTGGCGGCTGGCCACGGCTGGACAAGTAATGACTTCATGCGGGAAGGAGCCGCCAGCGGAACGCTGACGGCGCGCGATGTGTCTGCCCGTCAATGGTTCGCCAGCGTGGCCTTGGGGCACAACTGGAAACCCGTTGACGGTTTTGTGCTGACCGGATTTGCCCGCGTCGACGCCGCACGCATCCGGCAGGACGCCTATGGCGAGTTGCCGCTCGATGGCGCGACGCTGGTTCCAGCCGCCATCAGCGCAGCCGAGGCAACGTCACTGCGTTCGCTTCTCGGCGCGCGGACAACACTCGGCCTCGCCACGGGACGCCGCGGTGCCACTTTGTCCATACACGCGGCCTGGGCGCATGAATTCGAAACCGATCGCTCCGTTGGCTTCTCGCGCGTGATCACCGATCCCTTGGGCGGAGCGCCAACGACAGTTACCGGCGTTGCCCTGGCACCACGCATCGACGACAACAGCATCCATGCCGGCGCCAGCGTCGAGGCCCCCGTCACCGACACCGCGCGAATCTATCTGGGCTATAACGCTTTGTTTGCTTCCTCACGGGATAGTCAGTCCGCCGAAGCCGGGCTCCGCGTGACCTGGTAACTGGAACAAGAACATAACAACTTCTGCACCAACCCTGCCCGCAGCGAAAGCTGCGGGCATTTTTGTTGATGCCCTGTGCCAGCCGGGACGCTACTGTCCCCTCATCCTTGGGCCAAGGGCAGGCAGGCCCTCAGCCCGATGAGCCGGATAGGCGTGGGGAAGAATGATGAACCAGATCAACAGGCGTCTGAACGCAAGGATCGTGCGCAGCCCCCATGGGGTCGAACGCACCGCCAAGTACTGGACCACCGAAGCGCCGCTGCGCATGCTCATGAACAACCTCGACCCCGAGGTGGCCGAAAACCCCGATGAGCTCGTGGTCTATGGCGGCATCGGCCGCGCGGCCCGCGACTGGGCGTCCTTCGACGCGATCGTCGATGCGCTGCGACGGCTCGAGGAGAACCAGACCCTGCTGGTGCAGTCCGGCAAGCCCGTCGGCATCTTCCCGACCCACGCCGACGCGCCACGCGTACTGATCGCCAATTCGAACCTGGTGCCGCACTGGGCGACCTGGTCGCACTTCAACGAGCTCGATCGCAAAGGCCTGATGATGTACGGGCAGATGACAGCGGGCTCGTGGATCTACATCGGCAGCCAGGGCATCGTGCAGGGCACCTACGAGACCTTTGTCGAGGCCGGCCGCAAGCACTATGGCGGCGATCTTGCGGGCCGGTGGATACTGACCGCTGGCCTCGGTGGCATGGGCGGCGCTCAGGCGCTGGCGGGCACGATGGCCGGTGCCTCGATCCTGCTCGTCGAATGCCGGCAGAGCCGTATCGAGAAGCGCCTCGAGACGAAGTATCTCGACACCTGGACAGCCTCTCTGGACGAGGCGCTGGCGATGATCGAAAAATCCTGCCGCGAGAAGAAGCCCCTGTCTGTCGGCTTGCTCGGCAACGCCGCCGAGATCTACCCGGAACTCGTCCGCCGGGGCGTGAAGCCCGACATGGTCACCGACCAGACCTCAGCCCACGACACCGTCAACGGCTACTGCCCCAAGGGATGGACGGTGGAGCAATGGGAAAGCCGCATCGCCAGCGATCCTAACGCGGTCGACCGCGCCGCGCGGGCTTCGATCCGCGAGCATGTCGAGGCGATGCTCGCCTTCGCGAAGGCGGGCGTTCCCACCTTCGACTACGGCAACAACATCCGCCAGGTCGCCAAGGATGAAGGCGTGGCGAATGCATTCGACTTCCCGGGCTTCGTGCCCGCCTATATCCGGCCGCTTTTCTGCCGCGGGGTAGGGCCCTTCCGCTGGGCCGCGCTCTCCGGCGATCCCGAGGACATTGCGAAGACCGACGCGAAGGTGCGCGAGCTCATGCCGCACGATCGCCACCTCATGAACTGGCTCGACATGGCAGGCAAGCGCATCCGCTTCCAGGGCCTGCCGGCACGGATCTGCTGGGTGGGCCTTGGCGACCGTCACAGACTGGGCCTGGCCTTCAACGAGATGGTGGCGAAGGGCGAACTGAAAGCGCCCATCGTCATCGGTCGCGACCATCTCGACAGCGGGTCAGTCGCAAGCCCCAACCGCGAAACCGAGGCGAAGAAGGACGGTTCTGCCGCCATATCGGACTGGCCGCTCCTCAACGCGCTCCTGAACTGCGCCAGCGGCGCGACCTGGGTCTCGCTCCACCACGGCGGCGGCGTCGGGATGGGCTTCTCGCAGCACTCCGGCATGGTGATTGTCTGCGACGGAACACAGGATGCCGCCCGCCGCATCGCCCGCGTGCTCTGGAACGACCCGGCCACCGGCGTGATGCGCCACGCCGATGCCGGCTACGAAGAGGCCATCGCCTGCGCCCGCGAACAGGGCCGTTACCTTCCATTGGTGCGCTGAGGACGACGCTGACACCCGGCAAGGCCGACCTCGTCTCCCTGCGCAAGAGCGCGCGTGAGAAGCAACCCTTCACCCTCGACCCCGCCTGTCGCGCGTGCGTTGAAGCCTCGCGCAAGGTCGTCGAGGCGGTCCTCGCCAAGGACGAACCCGTCTACGGCATCAACACTGGCTTCGGGCAACTGGCCACCACGCGCGTGCCAAAGGACAAGCTCGACGAACTGCAGAGAAACCTTGTTCTCAGCCACGCCACCGGCACCGGTGAGGCGCTGGGCGACAAGACGGTGCGCCTCATCCTCACGCTGAAGCTCCTCGGCCTCGCGCGCGGCTTCTCGGCCGTGCGCTGGGAAGTGATCGACCGCCTGAAGAAGCTCCTCGACTATGACCTCCTGCCGCAGATCCCTGTGAAGGGTTCGGTCGGCGCCTCGGGCGACCTTGCGCCGCTCGCGCATCTGTCTTGCGCACTGATCGGCGTGGGGCGCGTAAGGTATCGCGGCTACGAGATGCCCGCTGCCGACGCCCTCGCGCGCGCAGGCCTCGAGCCGCTCAAGCTCGAAGCCAAGGAAGGCCTCGCCCTCATCAACGGCACGCAAGTGTCGACCGCGCTCGCCCTCCAGGGCCTCTTCGCCGCCGAAAACATCTTCTCGGCAGCCCTTGTCTCCGGCGCGATGACGACGGACGCAATCCTCGGCTCCGACACCCCCTTCGACCCGCGCATCCATGCCGTCCGGGGCCATCGCGGCCAGGCCGACGCCGCGGCAGCGCTTAAGTCGCTGATGAACGGCAGCCAGATCCGCCACAGCCACGAGGATTGCGACCGCGTGCAGGATCCCTATTCGATCCGCTGCCAGCCACAGGTCATGGGCGCCTGCCTCGAGGCCCTGCGCCACGCCGCAGGCATTCTCGAGATCGAGGCGAACGCCGTTTCAGACAATCCGCTGGTCTTCGCCGACACGGGCGAGATCCGCTCCGGCGGCAATTTCCACGCCGAACCCGTGGCGCTTGCTGCCGATCACCTGGCCCTCGCCATGGCCGAGATCGGTGCATTGGCCGAACGGCGCATCGCGCTCCTCATCGATCGCTCGCTCTCGAACCTGCCGGCCTTCCTCGTGCAGAACGGAGGCCTGAACTCGGGCTTCATGATCGCGCACGTGACGGCTGCCGCTCTGGCATCAGAGAACAAGTCGCTCGCCCACCCGGCCAGCGTTGACTCGCTTCCCACATCGGCGAACCAGGAGGACCATGTCTCGATGGCAACCTTCGCTGCCCGGCGCCTGTCCGACATGCACGCGAACACCAGCGGCATCATCGGCATCGAATTGCTGGCCGCAGCCCAGGGCATCGACTTCCGCAGGCCCCTGAAATCGTCCCCCATCCTCGAGAGCGAGATGGCAGCCATCCGCGCCGATGTGCCGTTCTACGCCGAGGACCGCTTCTTCGCGCCCGACATCGCGGCCGCCCGCGCGCTCGTTGACAGCGGCCGCTATCGCGCAGCCGTCGACGGCCACATTCATCTGCCCTCCGGCACATGAGCGAGCCACCGATCTTCCACCTGACGCGCGGCCAGATCCCCCTGTTGGTCTCGTTTCCACACTCGGGTACGTTCATTCCATCTGACATCGCCGCGCGCATGACGGATATCGCGCGCATCCTGCCCGACACCGACTGGCACGTACCACGCCTCTATGCCTTCCTCGAAGCCATGGGCGCGAGCCGGATTGAGGCAACTCACTCCCGTTATGTCGTTGATCTCAACCGGCCCCCGGATGACCAGGAACTCTATGCCGGTCAGAAGAAGACAGGCCTCGTGCCGATCGACAGTTTCAAGGGCGAACCTCTCTACCGCGAGGGCGAGGCCCCGGACACCGATGAAATCATCGCCCGCCGGAAGTACTGGCAGCCCTACCACGACGCCCTCGCACAGGAACTTTCCCGTCTGAAGGCAGTCCACGGCAGCGTGATCCTCTGGGACGCACACTCGATCGAAAGCGTCCTGCCGGAGCTCTTTGAAGGCCGCCTGCCTGACCTGAACCTCGGCACCTTCGACGGCAAGTCCTGCGATGCAGACATCGCCGACGCCGTCTTCGCCGCCGGCAAGGCCAGCAGCTTCAGCGCAGTCCTGAACGCCCGCTTCAAGGGTGGCTACATCACGCGCCACTATGGCAACCCGGGCAGGGGCGTGCACGCGATCCAGCTCGAGATGGCGCAATCCATCTACATGGACGAAGGCCCGCCCTTCACGTATCTACCCGAACGCGGCACAAAGGTGACGGCTGCCATCCGCGTCATGATCGCAGCCGCACTGAAGGAGATGTGAAGGCACCGGCGGACCGATCAAAGGTTTCAATCAGGCGCGAACCGGTCTATGATTTCACATCAACGGTTTGTGATTGAGGGGTTCATGCGTCGCACTCTGGTCAGCCTCGCAGTCCTTCTCGCGGCCATCTCTGCTGGCGCTGGCCTGTTCTGGATCAGCGCCCGCGACGGCTGGTTCGGCGTCGAGCACGACACCGGCACGATCACGGGTCGCGAGATCCCGGCCGACATCATCGCCGCCCGCTCGTCTGCCGTGACGGCCGCAGCCCCGCAAGGCGAGGCCAAGCAGATCCTCTTCGGCGACCTGCACGTTCACACCACCATTTCCGTTGATGCGTTCCAGTATGCGCTCCCGCTGCTGGGAGGGAAGGGCATCCATCCGCTGGCCGATGCATGTGACTTCGCACGCTACTGCTCGGCCCTCGATTTCTGGGCAACGACCGATCACGCCGAGTCGATCACGACCTCGCGCTGGAAGAAGATCAAGGACACGGTCCGTGCCTGCCAGCGCGTGTCTGGAAGCAGCGAAAACCCCGACCTCGTCTCCTTCATCGGCTTCGAGTGGACACAGGTCGGCCGCACGCCGGATACGCATTTCGGCCACAAGAACGTGATCTTCCGCGACCTCGACGAGGACAACGTCTCGCCCCGCGCGATTTCCACGGCCGGGACGGATGGCGGCACGGCCAAGCGCATTGCCCAGCGCATGACACCGATGGTCGCCATCGGAGACTTCGCCAACAGGCAGACCTATTTCGACTATAACCGGTTCCTGGACTCGACGGCGGCAGAGCCGGCCTGTGACGCGGACACACCCTCCGACCGCCTGCCGCTGGATTGCATGGAGCGCGCCGCACGTCCCTCCGACCTCGTGCGCAAGCTCTTCGACGAGCAGAAGCTGTTCCCGCTCATTATCCCGCACGGCTCCTCGTGGGGCTTCTACACACCTGCCGGAACAACGTGGACGAAGGCATTGGACCCGCGCGAGCGGCCGGAGCGCTTCCCGCTCATCGAAGTCTATTCAGGACACGGTAACTCCGAAGAATACCGCAGCTGGAAGGACGTCATCATCTCAAGCGACGGTAAGCAATCCTGCCCGCAGCCGACAGAGGGCTACACACCAGGCTGCTGGCGCGCAGGCGAAATCATTCTGCAGCGCTGCCGGACGGCAGGCATCAGCGCCGATGAATGCGAGAGCCGCGCCGCCAGCGCGCGCCAGAACTACCTCGACATGTATGCTTCGGGCCATCTTACCGTCGCCGGAGTCCAGCCCGAGGAGTGGCTCGATTCAGGCCAGTGCACCGATTGCTTCCTGCCGGCCTTCAATTATCGGCCCGGAACGTCTGTACAAGCCGGCTTGGCCACGTCGCATTTCAGCGAAGACAAGGCAGAGGCGACGCGCTTCCAGTGGGGCTTCATCGCCTCAAGCGACAATCACCGCGCCAGGCCCGGCACCGGTTACAAGCAGGTGGACCGACACCAGAATACGGACGCAACCGGGCCCATCAACGCGATGTGGCGCAAGGCCCTGCTGCCGCCCGAGGTTCACGAAGACGAGATTCCCCAGCCACGAGGCTTTTCGTCGGATGAAATCGCGAAGCTCCCAGGCCTTCAGACTGTGGAAGCCGAACGCCAGGCGGCGTTCCTGCTCGCCGGCGGCCTTGCGGCAGTCCATGCGGAGGGCCGCTCGCGCGAAGCCATCTGGGATGGCATGTCGCGAAGGGAAACCTACGCGACCTCGGGCCAGAAGATCCTCTTGTGGTTCAACGCCGTGTCGAAGTCCGGCGAGCGCGTGCCGATGGGCGGGCGCATGGCGGCGTCGCAATCACCGGTGTTCGAGGTCCGGGCCGTGGGTGCCTTCAGGCAGAAGCCGGGTTGCCCCGGCTTCGCGCAGGCAGGCCTCGACGCGGGACGCATCGCAAGCCTCTGCTCGGGTGAGTGCGACAACCCTTCAGACGTCCGAAGCCAGATCACCCGCATCGAGGTGGTCAAGATCCGGCCCCAGTCCGCACCCGGCGAAGACCTCGCCCCCCTTGTGCAGGACCGTTTCATCGTCCACCAGTGCAAGCCGTCGGCCGACGGCAGTTGCACCTTCTCGTTCTCGGACCCGGAATACGCCAAGGGCCGCCGCGACGCGCTCTATTACGTAAAGGCGATCCAGGAGCCCGAGCCGATGATCAATGCCGACCCGCTCAAGTGCGAGAAGGACGCGGCCGGCAAATGCGTGAAGGTCAACATGTGCTGGGGCGACTACCGCTCGGGCAAGAGCGAGTGCACGGCACCCGCCGAACCCCGCGCCTGGTCATCGCCCGTCTACATCGACTACACCACGAAGGGGTAATCGCGTGCGCCTGCGCAGACCAGATCGAATCGGAAGTTGACGGACGTGTCAGTGCAGGGACACCTTGAACTGATCGGTGCCACCATGGGCGTTCTCCTCGCGTTGTCCGGCATCGGATTCTCGGTTTTTCCGCGCAATGCGCGCATACCCATGCAGTGGGGCATGGATGGTAAGCCCACCTGGTATGCACCGAAGGTTGTCGGATTGCTCTTCACGCCGGTGTTGGCACTTGGCGTGATGTCACTGATGTCACTGACGGCACAGGGCATGCGCATGGCGCCCATACCGAACCACATCCTCGTCACCATCGCGGCCAGCTTCTTGTGCCTGCACGTGCTGCACCTGTGCATGGCATGGCGGCACTTCAGGTCGGCACGCCGCTGACGATCAGGCCTCTCCCGCCATCACCCGTGCCATTGTCTCGCGCCAGGCGTACCCGGCGGCCTCCTCTCCCGCGTGCCGCCCGTTGGTGACCACCCAGCGCCCGCCGGCCATCACGTAACGCACAGCGGACTTGCCAGCCACGAACACGTAGCTGCCGAGCGCCGTGGCCGCATCGCGGCCAGCGAGCGACACATGATCCCTGTCGATGACGACGAGGTCGGCGCGCTGGCCCGGCGCAATCTCGCCGCCCGTAAGACCCAGTGCCCGTGCACCGTCGAGCGCTGCCGCCGACCACAGCCGTGCGGCCGTATGCGGCATCGCAGCCGACGCGGCCACGTTTCGTCGCCGGTGCAGGAGGCGCTGCGAATACTCGAGCGCCTTCAGCTCCTCGGCCGGATCGACCGACACATGGCTATCGCCGCCAATGGCGATGCGCCCGCCAGCATCAAGGAAGCCGGGCAGGGGAAAGATCCCGTCGCCCAGATTGCCTTCCGTCGTGGGGCAGAGGCCCGCGACCGCGCCACTCGCGGCCAGGGCGCGCGTCTCTGGCTCATTCATGTGTGTCGCGTGCACGAAACACCAGCGCCGGTTCACCTCGAACGTGCTCAGGAGATAGTCGACGGGCCGCTTGCCATAGGCTGAGAGCGCCTCATCGACCTCGCCGGGTTGTTCGGCCGCATGGATATGGATGGGTGAGGTGGCCTCGACGCCAGCGATTGCCTCGTGCATGAGCGGCGTAGGAACCGCGCGCAGCGAGTGCAACGCCAATCCCACCTGCGTCACGCCCGGCCGCCCGCGAAGAGACGCACGCAGCGCCAGCAATTCATCGACCGTCTTGCCAAAGCGCTTCTGCCGCTCACTGAGCGCACGTCCGTCGGCACCACCCGTGACATAGAGCGTAGGCATCAGCGTCAGCCCAATGCCGGTTTCATGCGCCGCCTGCGCAATCGCCTCGGCCATGGCCGCTGGCGGCGCATAGGCCACGCCGCCGGGCTGGTTGTGCAGATAATGGAACTCACCGACCGAGGTGTAGCCCGCCTTCAGCATCTCCACGAACAGGAACCGCGCAATCGTCATCTGCGAGGCAGGATCAAGCCGCTCCGCAAACCGGTACATCGCCTCGCGCCAGCTCCAGAAATTGTCCTGCCCCCCGGCATCCCACTCCGCCAGTCCCGCCATCGCGCGCTGGAACGCATGGCTGTGCACATTCGCCATGCCCGGCAGCACCAGCCCAGCAATGCGCACGTCGCCAGCCTGCGCCGGCCCTTCCCCGACCGCGTGGATCAAACCACCCGAAACCTCAACCCGCACACCCGCCCGGATACCCTGGGGCAGCAGCGCGTGATCAGCATGAAAAATCATCATGCCCCCAATATCTCACGCCCGGTGCATCAGCTTCAAGGACGGCCTCGCACCATGACACGAAGAGAAAGGAATGGGACGGCTGCGCACCCATCACCGGGCCATGCGCCACACCCTTGGTGTCATCATGTCTTCGTGTGAGCAAAGCTCCCAAAAGAATCAATCAGGACTAGCGTGTCCGTCCGCGTAGACCTCTCGCTCCGGGAAGTAATCATTCGCAATGCGATGAATGCCTTGCTTTAACGTGGGCGCGCCGAAATTGATCAGGAACCCTAGTCGCAGATCCAGAAGCTTGAGATAGGTGAGAACCTGTCGATAGCCAACGGGCGGAAGACGCTCGACGGCCTTGAGCTCGATGACAATCTGGCTCTCGACCAGCAGGTCAACCCTGAAAGCCTCGGGGACATCGACATTCCGGTACCTCAGGTGGATTGGCTTTTGGCACTCGACGTGAAGGCCACACTCCTGCAATCGCATGAATAGCAGGGTCTCATAAGCACTCTCGAGCATTCCCGGCCCGAAGTCGCGATGGATCATCAGGCTTTCATGAACAATCCGGCGAGCGACATCCTCTAGATGCATGATGTGTCTCCTTTCGGCATGGCAAGTTTGAAACATCACGTCTGCAAGCACACTCGGAAAATTGTAACAACAGAAGCTTCCAGCCACAGGGTGGCCGAAATCCAAGCGACCTTTCACGGTCGAGCTCACACAAAGCCACAATGACACGAAGAGTAAGGAGTAGAATGGCTCCGCACCCATCAGCGGGCCAGGTGCCACACCCTTTGTGTCATGGTGTCTTCGCGTGAGATGAATTCGGAAGTGCGCACCGGAATCGCAGCCTCACACCAAGCCACAATGACACGAAGAGTAAGGAGTAGAATGGCTCCGCACCCATCAGCGGACCAGGCGCCACACCCTTTGTGTCATGGTGTCTTCGCGTGAGATGAATTCGGAAGTGCGCACCGGAATCGCAGCCTCACACCAAGCCACAATGACACGAAGAGTAAGGAGTAGAATGGCTCCGCACCCATCAGCGGACCAGGCGCCACACCCTTTGGTCATGGTGTCGCGGTGTGATCGATGGTGCGAGCAATCCGCGCAAAAGAGCATTCCCGGCCACACGTCTCCCATGGCAGAATGCCGGCATGAAGTGGAACCAGCTCTGGATAAACGCGCGCCTCGCCACCATGGCGGGAGAAGTCCCCTATGGCGCCATCGAGGACGCGGCAATCGCCGTCCACGAGGGACGCATCACCTATGCCGGCCCGATGCGCGATCTGCCGGCAAGGCCCTCGGACATCGCCCACGAGGTACATGACGCACGCAAGGCCTGGATCACGCCGGGGCTGATCGACTGCCACACCCATCTCGTCTTCGCCGGCAACCGCGCGGCGGAATTCGAGATGCGCCTGCAGGGGCGCACCTACGAGGAAATCGCCCGTGCCGGCGGCGGCATCATGTCGACGGTTCGCGCCACGCGCGCAGCGACGGATACAGATCTTCTTGATGCAACGCGCCGTCGGCTTGAAGTTCTGGCTGGGGAGGGCGTGACAACGGTCGAGATCAAGTCCGGCTATGGCCTCGACGCCGAAACCGAGCTGCGCCTGCTGCGAACCGCGCATGCTGCTGGCAAGGCAACAAACCTGTCGATCATGCCGACCTTTCTGGGGCTTCATGCCCTGCCGCCCGGCGTCGATCGCGCCGCCTTCATCGCCGAGATGGCGGGGCCCGTGCTCCGGCGGGTGGCTCAGGAGAAACTCGCAACCGCCGTGGATGCGTTTTGCGAAGGAATAGCCTTCACCCCCGCCGAGACCGAGATCTTCTTCGCCGCAGCGAACAAGGCTGGCCTCAAGGTGAAGTTGCACGCCGATCAACTTTCCGACACCAGCGGCGCAGCCCTCGCGGCCCGCTTTGGCGCGCTGTCGGCAGATCACCTCGAATACACGAACGAAAACGGCGTGCTGGCGATGGCGAAGGCAGGAACAGTGGCCGTCATGCTGCCCGCCGCCTTCTTCTGCTTGCGCGAGACCCGGCTTCCACCGATAGATCTCCTCCGCCGGCATGGCGTACCCCTCGCCGTGGCATCAGACTGCAATCCGGGGACAGCGCCGATGGTATCCCTGCTGGGGGCCATGGCGATGGCGGCGACGCTGTTCCGCATGACGCCGGAAGAGGTCCTCAAAGGTGTCACCGTCAATGCCGCCCGTGCCTTGGGCCTGCACGCTGACCGCGGCACCCTCGAAGAGGGCAAGCGCGCCGATATTGCCGTTTGGCCCATCGAGCACCCGGCCGAACTCTCCTACTGGCTGGGCGGACTGAGGCCCCAGGCGGTCATTCGCAGCCGCTGACCGCATGCCGGCGCCTGAGGTGACAAACGCCGCAACATCAACGAAACTGGCGCTCGCCACATTCGCAATTTGACTGAGGACAAAGGCGCCGATGAGCAACGCTTCCGCGGGAACAGCAACGCCCGGCTTTGCACACTATCCCTCGCTGAAGGGCGAGGCCGTCATCATCACGGGCGGCGCCACCGGGATCGGCGCATCGATCGTGGAGCATTTCGCAGGGCAGGGCGCGCGCGTGGGGTTCCTCGATGTCGACGATGCCGCGGGCCGGGGGCTCGCGGCAGCAACAGGCACAAGCTTCATTCGCTGCGACCTGCGCGATATCCCCGCCCTGAGGGACGCCATCGCCCACCTGCAGCGCGAGCAGGGGCCGACGCTCGCCCTCGTCAACAATGCGGCCCGCGACGACCGCCATGCCATCGCCGACGTGACGCCAGAATACTGGGACGAGCGGATGGCAACCAACCTGCGCCACCAGTTCTTTGCTGCCCAAGCCGTGGCTCCTGCCATGCGCGCACGCAAGCGCGGTTCGATCATCAACATGGGCTCGGTCAGCTGGATGCTGTCGCTTGGCAACATGCCGGCCTATGTGACGGCCAAGTCAGCCGTGCAGGGACTGACCCGTGGCCTGGCTCGCGACCTTGGCGGCGACATGATCCGCGTGAACTCTGTCGTTCCAGGCTGGGTCATGACCGAGCGCCAGGTGAAGCTCTGGCTCACGCCCGAGGGCGAGGCCGACATCATGCGCAACCAGTGCCTGCCGGAAAAGATTTATCCGCCTGACATCGCCCGCATGGTCTTGTGGCTCGCCGCCGACGACAGCCGCATGGTCACAGCCCAGAGCTTCGTCGTCGACGGCGGCTGGACCTGATCAGGCAGGATTCACGACGCGCTTGAAGTCAGCCTCGAAATAGCGCCCGGCGATCCAGTAGTGCACCGCTGCCCAGACGTTGAACACCGTCAGGATCAACAGGGCGTACTTCAACGAATCCTTGCCGTAGGCGGGCGTGAGCGCATCGCTGATCAGGCCTGCGACCAGGGGGCCAAGCCCCATGCCGATCAGGTTGATCACGAAAAGCAGCAGGGCCGAGGCCACCGTGCGCATGCGAACCTCGACAAGGCCCTGCGTCATCGCATAGGTGGGCGG
>DAISVV010000049.1:0-15110 GCA_036840015.1 Micropepsaceae bacterium | reverse complement strand
CAGCGAGGATGCAGCCTGCATAGAGGCCCAGGAACTTGCCGCGCGAGCCGGGCTTTGCGCGCAGGTCCTGCGGGAAGGGGCCTAGATGATCCTTCAGGGCGCTGCGACAGACACCCCAGAAGCCGAGGCTCTCGCGGGCCGCGCGCTCGGCGGCGGCCTTGCCCTCATCCGGCGTGCCGCCGTCATTGGCGAAGAAGCGCGTCACGTCGGCCTCCTCGATCTGGCAGAATGTCTTCAGGCGCGGCAGCTGGCGGGCGGCCTCCTCCAGTTCTGCCGGTGACGGGTCGATGGCAGGCTCGAAAATGCCCTCAAGCGGGATCATGCGGTCCGGCCGGGCAGCCCGCGCGCGACAGACCTGTGCAACACGCTGCTGCTCGTCACAGGCCTGCGGATCGAAGTCGTCGCGCCGAAGGGCACAGAGGATGCGTGCGGCGGCGTCCGGGCCATGGACCGCAACCACACGCTCGCCGAAATAGGCCCACTTGTCGGCGGTGTCCGCAACGGCGGCCTTCACGGCGCGGGAGAAATTGCCGTTGATGGCGCCGCGCGGCGTCGTGCCGATGCCACCGGTGCCACGGCCGATGGGTCCCGTTGCCTTGCTGAGGCTGCGCGGATGGATGCGGCCTGAACCGGCGACCTCGGCCAGGACATCATCATCGCAGCCGAGCGCGAGGCCCAGCAGGGCCCGGTTTGGCGCGCAGGCCGTGACAAGGCCTTCGGGAATGGGTTCGTTGCGCCTCAGGTCCAGCCATGGTGCCGGGCCCGACTGGTCAAGGCCGGGCGGGTTGTCGAGCGAGACCGGTCCCTTTCCAGGGCGATCGACCCAGTTGGAGTTGGCGTAGAAGTCCTGTGTGGCGTGCAGCGCAAGCCCCAGGTGAAACAGGACCTGGCACTTGGCCGACTGGCTCTCACTGCCGAACCGGCAATCGAGTGCGGCATCGGGCTCGGCCGGGCTTGCGAGGGCGCCCGAGAGTTCAACGGCCTTCTCGAGGTTCACCCGGATGAAGGTGCGGCAGGCCTCGAGCGCATCCTGCGCGGCCTGCCGGGTGCGCGTGGCGCCCGCCAGGCCTTCGACGTGGTCGCCCCCCTCGCAATGGGCCTCGGGTCGCCCGGCAAGGCCCGTGGCATCCCTGTCGGGAAAGCCGACGGCGCCCGCGAAGTCTGCTGATCCGGCCAGCTGGCGCAGGGTCTCGGGGCCCAGGTCCTTCAGGGCCGAGCGTGTGATCTTCTCGTGCTCGGAGCCGAGATTGTTCTCGCCAGGTTCGACGCCGAAGGCCAGAACCTGCGAAACACCGGCCAGGGTGGCCGCGAGAAAGGCGGCCGTCATCAGGGCATGTCGCTTCATGGAGGGGATCCCGCGTTCATGCCGTCTGATAGCAGACCGACCGGCAGGCTTCCACTGCGGGGCGGGCCTATTTGCGGTCGAGGGGCCTGACCGTTTCGGCGCCGGCGGGATCGAGGTGGGTGAGCACCTCGGCATCGGGGAAGGCTGCCTGGATTTCGGCTTCGACCTCGTCGCTGATCCGGTGCGCCTCGGCCAGGGTCATGCCGGGTGGCAGCTCGAGGTGCAGCTGGATGAAGGCGTTGTGCCCTGCCCTGCGTGTCCTGAGGTCGTGAAGGCTGACGACATCCTTGTGGGCGGACACGATCTGCTTGATGCGCAGGCGGTCCGGTTCGTCAAACTCGCGGTCCATCAGCTCATGATAGGCGCCGGACACGATCTGGAAGGCGCCCCACGCAATCGTGGCGGCAATGGCGAGGCCCACGAGCGGGTCTGCCACGGTCCAGCCGAACCAGCCCGTGAGGATGAGCGCAAGGATCACGCCGGCGTTGGTGGCGATGTCGGTCGTGTAGTGAAGCTGGTCAGCCCCGATCGCCAGCGAACGCGTCCGCGCGATGACGTAACGCTGGAACATCACGAGCGCCACCGTGATCACTGTCGACCCGATCATCACGGCCAGGCCCAGCGATGTCTCGACGACGGGCCGCGGCACGATGAGGCGGTCGAGGGATTCAAGCAGCAGGAAGGCTGCCGAGCCACCGACGAATGTCGCCTGGCCGAGGCCTGCCAGCGCCTCGGCCTTGCCGTGGCCGAAACGGTGCTCCTCGTCGGCGGGCGTCAGCGCGTGGCGAACGGCGATGAGGTTAAGGGCCGAGGCGACGAGGTCGAGCGCGGAGTCGACCAGCGACGAGAGCATCGCCACCGATCCAGTCACCACCCAGGCCCACACCTTCAGACCGATCATCAGCGCGGCGGCGGCGACGGCTGCGTAGGTCGCCAGCTTCTTCAGGCGGATTGCAGCGTCACCCGATACCATCGACCCCGTGCGTGCCCCGGCAGTCATGGGAAGAGCTTCTCCGTGTGCCACGCCGCCGCGGGATCCTTGCGCCTGTAGACCAGGCGGTCGTGCAGGCGGAACGGACGGTCGCGCCAGAACTCGATCTCGACGGGCGTGAGGCGGAAGCCCGACCAGTGGGGCGGCCTTGGAACTCGCCCGAGCGCATAGCGCGCGGCAAAGACGGCGATTTCCTTCTCGAGCTCGAAGCGCGTCTTAAGGGGGCGCGACTGGCGCGAGGCCCAGGCGCCGATCTGGCTGTCCTTGGGGCGCGAGGCAAAATACTCGTCGGCTTCCTGCGAGGTGACCTCGCTGATGGTCCCGCGCACCCGTACCTGCCGGCGCAGGGACTTCCAGTGGAAGCACATGGCGGCCTTGCGGGCAGACAGGAGTTCGCGGCCCTTCGCGCTCTCGTAATTTGTGTAGAAGACGAAGCCGTCGCTGTCGAAACCCTTGAGCAGGACCATGCGCACGTTCGGCATGCCGTCCGGGTCTACCGTGGACAGGGCCACGGCGTTCGGATCGTTGGGTTCCTGGCCCGATGCCTTGGCCAGCCACTCGCCAAATTGGACGAAGGGGTCCTCGACGGCCTCAATTCCGGCCGTTTCGTCTTGTTTGCCGTGGTCGTCCTGCATGCAATTGGCGCTGCGCTGTGTCGGTTGGCAGTAGTATACAGGGTGGTGAAAGCGGGCGCACGCCCTGTTCGTGCGCAGCCTGCCCTACCTGCCTGTGTTCTGCGAGACATGTCATGCGCCATTTTTTCCTTCTTGTCGCCTTTCTTGCGCTGGGAGCCTGTGCCACGAGCACGGTCGCCGAAAAAGCGTCGCGCTTCGACGAGGGCGTGGCCGCCTATGACGCAGGGGACTTCGAGACGGCGTACCGGATCTGGGACGAACTGGCGCGGCAGGATGACCTGGCCGCGATGCGCAACGTCGCGCAGCTGCTGCGGCAGGGGAAGGGTGTTGCCAAGGACAGCAAGCGCGCCTTCAAGCTGTACATGGCGGCCGCGGAAAAGGGGCTGGTCACGGCCATGGCCAATCTCGGTGACATGTACCTTGCCGGCGACGGCGTGGAACGCAATCCGCAGGCGGCGGCTGCGTGGTATGCGCGGGCGGCTGCAGCGGGACTGTCGCTGGCGCAGTGGAAGCTGGCTGCGATGTATGACAGCGGCGATGGCGTCCCCGTGGACAAGGCGCGGGCGCGGGGGCTTCTCGAGCGCGCCGCCCGCAACGGCTATGCGCCGGCGCAGGAGAGACTGCGCGAGATGGGGCTTGAACTGAACCCGCAGGGCGAGGTTGTCGCGACCGAAGCGCCGGCCCCGGCAGCGCCCGTGGCCAACACTGCGGCAGTTGCCGCGCCAACGCCGCCGCCAGCGGCGGGCGCGCCGGCTGGCGCACCTGCGGGTCCTGTGATGCCCAAGGGCCGGCCGGGTATTCTTGACGACCTTTTCGGCAGCCCGCAGCCTGCAGCGCCGGCACCCAACCCGGCGCCCGTGGCCGCGGCGGCCACGGCCAGCCCAGCGCCGACGACGCCGAAGGCCGTCGGCATGTCGCCGGCAGACCCCATCCCGCCCGACCAGATCGCCAAGATGGCACCGGCCGACGCGACATCGGTCTATGCGGGGCTTGCGGCCTATAATGCGGGTGACCGGAAGAATGCGTTGTCGATCTGGTTCGATGCGGCCGCACGCGGGGTCGCGGATGCACAACTCAGGGTTGGGCTTATGCATGCGCGGGGCGAAGGCACGATCAAGGACATGATCGAGGCCTATCGCTGGCTTCGCCATGCCTCGACACAGGGCCATCCGCAAGCCATCGAGGAACTGGCGCGCCTGTCGGCGCGGCTGGCCCCGGCCGAGCGCGCGATTGGCGAATCCCTCGTGCGCGAGCCCATCGGCCAGGCGAGAAAACCCGGTTAATCAGCCAGCTTTCGCCTGTCCAAGTTTTAACACGCGCTGCACAGTAACGCATGCATGTGGCGTGGGACCTGTGATAGAAGACCCGCTGTTCCGCTGTTTTTTATCGACGCAACGACGGCGCGCGGCATGTACGATCCCTATTCCGTTCTCGGAGTTTCAAGAACCGCCGGGGAAGACGAGGTCAAGCACGCATTCCGGCGCCTGGCCAAGCGTTTCCATCCGGACACGCCCGAGGGCGCGTCGGACAAGGGCCGTCGCTTCAAGGACCTGTCCATCGCCTACGAGATCCTCGGCGACGCGCGCAAGCGGCGGGCCTATGACCGCGGGGAAATCGATGCACATGGCAATCCGCGCGCGGGCTATCGCCCGCCGCCGGAGCCCGAGGCAGAACCCGAGCCGGTGTACAGGCCGCGCGCGTCGGCGCGCCCGAGCGAACCGCCTCCCGGTCCCTCTTCGTCACCCGATGGGCGTGGCGAAGGCCCCTCGGCATCGTTCCGCAGCGCCTTCGAGCGGGCGTTCGGCGGCAATGCGGGCGGTGCCGGCCCGAAGACCGAAAGCCGGGTCGAAGACCTTTTCGCAGAATTCTTCGGCGACCGTCAGGAGGGGGCTGCGCGGCGCGGTGCGAATGGCGACGCGAGCGGGCACTTCGACCTGCAGATCACTTTCGAGGAAGCCGTCTTGGGCGGTACGCGGCGTGTCAAGCTTCCCGACGGCCGGCGCTTTGACGTGCGCATTCCCATCGGCGTGAAGGATGGCCACACGATACGGCTCTCGGGCCTCGGCGAAGCCGGGGATGCCACAGTGGTGATCCTGGTCGAGCCGCATCCCTATTTCAGGCGCGATGGCAACGACATCCACCTCAGCCTGCCCGTCACGCTTGGCGAGGCCATCCATGGCGCCAAGATCAGCGTGCCGACGCTGCACGGGGCGGTTTCGATGACCATTCCCGGCAGTTCGAGTTCCGGCCAGGTGCTGCGCCTGAAGGGCAAAGGCGTGCCCGCGCATGCGATCCACGCACCGGGCGACCAGCTTGTCACGCTGCAGATCGTGCTGCCGGAGAACGCGGATCCGGAACTCGCCGAGATGGTCAAGCGGTGGGAGAGTTCCCATCCCTATGATCCCCGCCGCAAGATGGGCAGCGTTTAGCCCCTTCCCGGCCACGGTCCTCACGGTCTAGCCTGCGGGCATGAGCAAAGACCCGACCGACACGCATTTCGCGCAGCTGCTGCACCATTACGGGCAGGGCCTCGCGCCGGGCGACAGCGTGATCCCGCCGATCGTGACGGCGGCGGTCTATCACCTGCCTGGCACGCCGGCGCAGGCGGCCTACCAGTATGGACGCTTTCACAATCCGACCTGGGAGGCGCTCGAGGGCGCGCTCGGGTTTCTCGAGGAGGCCGAGACGGTCCTGTTTCCCTCGGGCATGGCGGCGATCGCGGCGGTGATGTTTGCAAGCCTCAAGGCCGGCGACCGGGTGCTGCTGCCCTCGGACGGCTACTACACGCCGCGCGTGCTGGCCGAACGCTACCTCGGACAGCTTGGCGTCACCTGCGACCTGCGCCCCACAGCGCGGTTCCTTGAGGGGTCGTTCACGGGCTACCGGCTGGTGTTCGTCGAAACGCCGTCCAATCCCGGGCTCGATATCTGCGATATCGCAGCGGTGGCTGCGGCCACGCGCAAGGCGGGCGCGCTGCTGGTCGCCGACAACACCACGATGACGCCGCTGGGACAGCGGCCGCTGGCGCTTGGTGCCGATGTGGTCGTCAACGCGGACACCAAGGCGATCAACGGCCATTCGGATGCGCTGATGGGGCATGTCTCGTCGCGGGATCCGGCCTTCTGCCAGGCGTTGCGGGACTGGCGGCGCTATTCCGGTGCGATCCCCGGTCCCTTCGAGGCCTGGCAGGTGTTTCGCGGGCTGGAGACACTGGAGGTGCGCTATGCGCGGATGTGCGCGTCGGCCGGGGAACTGGCCAACCGGCTCAGGGGGCACAAGGCACTTGTGGACCTGCGCTATCCGGGCCTGCCCAGCCACCCCGGCCATGCCATCGCGCGGCAGCAGATGGCAACGTTCGGGTCCATGCTGACGCTGACACTGGCCAACGGCGCGGCGGCGGACCGATTCATGGCGGATTGCCCGCTTGTCCAGCCGTCGACGAGCTTCGGCGGCGTGCGCACCTGCGCCGAGCGGCGCGACCGCTGGGGTGACGCCGTGCCGCCCGGCTTCGTGCGGCTGTCGGTGGGCATCGAGCCGACGGCTGCCCTCATTGCAAGCGTGATCGAAACGCTGGACCGACTTGGCTGAGGAAGCCCCTCGCCTCTGGACCCCTCAGTCCATTTCCATACCAACCCTTACCCGCACTTCCTCCCGCGGATGGACTCGCTGATTTCGGGGACATGCCGCGCAGCACTCTCCCTTTTCTGCTCGCCAAGGACGTCTCGCCCTGCGCCAAACCAGAAATTTACATTTTGTTAATACCCGCCCGAATTGGACTTCTCAGTCCAGCAGTGATTCGCCAGCATGGTTGCAACCGGCGAATCACTTCACCCGTGACCGCCGGGACCGGGGAAATGAAGAACCATAACGATGAGTGGGCGCGATGAGCCGACAATCTTCGACTGCAGCACAGCTGACACCGTCCCAATTGCTGTCCGCGCGGGCACGCATCCTCGAGGCGGCCGCGGAGATGTTCCGGACCCATGGCTATGACGTGTCGATGGATGTGATCGCCACGGCGGCAAATGTGTCGAAGCAGACGCTCTACAACCAGTTCGGCAGCAAGGAAGACCTGTTCAAGGCCATGATCGCCGACCGGGCGGCCGTGATGCGTGCGCCGCTGAATGCCTCGGCGCTCGAGCGCCATCCCCGTGACATGCTGGCCGACATCGCGCGCCAGTACTACCAGCATGCCTGCGGCGAACACGAGATCGGCTATTACCGGATGATGATCGGCGCAAGCCAGCAGTTCCCGGACATCGGGCGTGCCTACTACGAAGCAGGGCCGAAGCAGATGGTCGAGGCGCTGTCGCAATGGATCGCGCGGGAGGAGCGGTTGGGCCGGCTCGATACCAGCGGGGACCCGCCGCTCGCGGCCGAGCACTACCTGTCGCTCGTGGCCGGGCAGATCGAGGCCCGCGGGCTCCTTGGCCTTTGGACCGAGATGTCCCCGGCCGAGATGGAGCGCCGGGCGCGTTTCTGCGCCGACATCTTCATGCGCGCCTTCGGACCGCATCGACTGATGGGCTGATTTCAGCCGGTTTGCAGCCGATTGTGGCCCCGAATGGACTGGACCGGGTTTGACCGGCTGGCCTAGGCTTGTCCCCGGAACAGAGGTGTTTCGGGGGATATCATGATCAGAGGCTTGTTTCGGGTTCTGCGCTGGCTGCTGCTGGTGGCCATCGTCGTGGGCGGCTATGCGGGTTATCGCCTCGTCTGGGGCACGCCCTTCACGATCACGCAGCTTGCCGACCGGCAGGCCATTGGCTTCCTCTTCGACACGCCGGAGCTCCTGACGGCCATTGGCCTCATCGACGGGACGATGCTCGACTATCACTCGGGCAAGCTGTCGGATTATGGGGTTGCGGAGCGTGACCGCAACTATCTGCGGGCCGAGAGCAACCTGGCCGAACTGAAGGCCTTCGACCGCGCCTCGCTCGGGCTGCAGGACCAGATCACCTATGACATCCTGATGTTCCAGTACGGGCGGCTGCTCGACGGAAAGCAGTATGAATGGAGCTCGTCCGGCGGGCTCTATGCCATCAGCCCGATGTGGGGCGGACAGGTCGGGATCATCAATTTCATGACCCAGACCCACACGATCAAGAACCGCCTGACCGCCGAGAACTATGTCAAGCGCGTGGCGCTGGTGGCCGCGCGCCTCGACAAGGTGACAGCGGAATCGCAGCGCCAGTTCAAGCTGGGGGTTGTCCTGCCGATCTCGCTTCTCGACAAGTCGCTGGCCATCATCAAGGATACGGTGGCCCCGAAACCGGCCGAGCACCCGCTGGTCGTCACGCTGGGCGAGAAGATCGATACGACCAAGGCGTCCGACATCGATGCGGCCCTGAAGAAGAGCCTGATGGACGAGACCGCGCGCCTGGTCGAGAGCGAGATCTATCCGGCCTATGCGCGCATGACGGCAGCACTCGAGGCGATGCGGCCTGAGTCGGAGAAGCAGACCGACGGTGTTGACCGGCTGCCGGGCGGCAAGAAGTTCTATGCCGAGGCGCTGCAGCGGAACACGACGACCGACTATTCGGCCGACCAGATCCACCAGCTGGGGCTTGATGAGGTGGCACGCATCACACGCGAGATGGACGCGATCCTGATCTCGCAGGGCCTCACCAAGGGCACCGTCGCCGAACGCACCGCGCAGCTTGGCGAGGACCCGCGCTTCCTTTTTCCGGACAATGATGACGGGCGCAACCAGATCCTGGCCGAGTATGACCGCCTGCTGAAAGAGATCGCCAAGGTCGTGCCCGACTATTTCGAAACGATCCCGACCACGCCGCTCGAGGTCCGGCGCGTGCCGCCGGCGTCCGAGAAAGGCAGCGCGGGCGCCTATTACAATGCGGCGGCGCTCGATGGTTCGCGGCCGGGCGTGTTCTACGCCAATTTGCGCGACCCGAAGGAAACACCCAAGTGGTCGATGAAGACGCTGGCCTATCACGAGGGCATCCCGGGCCATCACTTCCAGATTGCCATCGGTCAGAACCTGAAGGGCCTGCCCTTCATCCGGCAGCAAACCCTGTTCACATCCTATGCCGAGGGCTGGGCGCTCTATGCCGAACTGCTGGCCAAGGAGATGGGCATGTACAAGGACGATCCGCTGGGCGACCTCGGCCGCCTGCAGGCCGAGATCTTCCGCGCGGCGCGGCTGGTGGTCGACACGGGCCTGCATGCCAAGGGTTGGACGCGCGAACAGGCAATCGACTACATGGCGAACGCAACCGGCATGGCCGTCACCGCCGTGCCGACCGAGATCGCGCGCTACATGGCGCTGCCGGGCCAGGCCTGCGCCTACAAGGTGGGCCAGCTCAAGATCCTGGCCCTGCGGGAGAAGGCGCGCCAGGCGCTGGGCAACCGGTTCGATCTGAAGACGTTCCACAAGGTGGTGCTCGAGAACGGTGCGGTGCCGCTGACGGTGCTCGAGCGGCTCATCGATGACTGGATTGCGCGCGAGAAGGCGGCCGCCTGAGGGCGGCCGATCGCGCATGGTCACGTTCGGACGTTCGCTCAGGCCCCTCTGGCATCTCGCGCCGGAGGGGGTGTTCCTGAACCATGGCTCGTTCGGGGCCTGCCCGAAGGCGGTGCTTGACGCGCAGACGCGCTGGCGCGAGACGATGGAGCGCCAGCCGGATTTGTTCTTCCGGCGGACGACGTCGGCGCTCAATCCTGACAATGGCCTGCGACAGGCGGCGGCTCGGCTTGGGCAATTCATCGGCGCGCGCGGCGATCACATCGCCTTTGTCAGCAATCTCACCGAGGCGGTGAGCACGGTACTGAGGGGCATGCCGCTCAGCGCGGGGGACGAGATCCTTCTCCTTGACTGCGTCTACAACTCGGTTCGCCGGGCGGTGGACGACAAGTGCCGCGAGACCGGCGCGCGCCCGGTGATCGTCGACCTGCCCTTGCCGCTTGATCCGGACCTCTGCCTTGCACGGGTGGAAGCGGCAGTGACGGCGAATACGCGGCTGGCCATCCTCGATCACATCGCCTCGGCACCGGCCTTGATGTTCCCGGTCAAGGCCATGACGAAGGCGCTGCAGGCAAAGGGTGTGCGCGTGCTGGTCGACGGGGCGCATGCGCTGGGCCATGTTGGCCTCGCCATCGATGACATTGGCGCCGACTGGTACACGGCGAACGCCCACAAATGGCTCTATGCGCCCAAGGGCACGGCGTTCCTGCATGCGCGCGACCCGCAGGCGATCGACCTCAGGCCGCTGGCCACCAGCCACTATGTCGGCGAGCCCTTCCCGCTTTCGTTCGACTATGTCGGCACGCGTGACGTGACGGCGTTCCTGGCTGTGCCGGACGCGCTCGACTTCATCGAGGGCCTGGGCGGTGCGGCGACGCTGCAGGCGTACATGCACGGCCTGTCGCGCGCAGGCCAAGCCGTGATGGCGCGGCTTGGCCTTCAGCCCATCGCACCCGACACGATGTTCGCGGCGATGCACGCCTACCACCTGCCGCAACGGCGCGCGGTTGCGCCCGAAGATGCGCTCGAGATCATCGACGGCTTCTGGGACCGGCACCGCATCCAGGTTGCCGCCTCCGCGTACCTTGGTCGTCTCGTGCTGCGGCTGTCGGCGCAGGCCTATGTGGGGATCGAGGATTACGCGCAGCTGGCTGATGTGCTCGAGCGCGAGGGATGGCCGGGGCGGTGAGCGCTTCGATCACCACGATCCCAAGCGTGTCAGCGCGTGAGGCGCGACCGCGGCCTCGCCGGAAGCTTCAGGTCTGATGTGGGCGGGCGCTGCTCCTCACGGTGCTGCTGGCGGGCCTCCAGCATCAGCCGGAGCGCTATTTTGACAGGGTTGGGGATCTGGGCAGCACCGGACAGCCAGCGCCTGACCGTGGAACCGTCCACTTCCAGCGCTTCCGCAAGCCTTGTCTGCCAACCCCAAGCGCCAAAGAGCTCCTCACCAGCCGCCCGCAGGTCGGTTGGCGTGCAAGGTCTGCCGGGTTCCAAGGCTGGCGATTTCACCCTTGTTTCCTATATCCGGCCAGCGATGAAATCCGACAGCAATGCCGGCGTCGCGGTATCAAACCCGACGACATCCATCATTCCCGGATCATCGGGATCAGCGATTGTGAACCCGTTCGACACCATACCGACAACGACCAGCCTGGCCGCAATGCCTGTCACCTCGCGATAGCGTCGAAGCGCGTCAACCGGGTGCACATGTCCAGCCCAGGTTTCGCTATCGGTGTAGACAACAAACGCATCCACACGGAGGCCGTGCTCGAGGGCATAGAGCATCGGCAGCGCACAATCGGTGCCGCCGAAGGGGATCCGTATCATCTGCCCCACTACATCGTCCAGGCGCTGCGATGGCGACAGCGGCAGTGGTTGGAGACCGCTGTTGAACGCGTGAACTTTTCCATTGTTCGAATGATGATTGCCTGCAGACGTGAAGGCGACACATTGTGTCTGGGGCTCAGTCGCCACGGTCACAAGTGCCATGGCGGCGGCAGCCTGTCGCGCCGTCAACCACGAGCCGGCAACGCGCGACATATCCATGGAGCCCGATACATCAAGAGCAAGGAGAATGCTCTTGTTGCTGGGCACAACGGTTTCAAATGCGAGATAAAACGCGCGATCGAGGGCGTCCACGATTTGGCGCACAGGTTGCCATGACAGGCTTCCCAACATCCCCCGTCCAGACGCGTAAGTTGCATGAGCAAGGAGAAGGCTCATCGGATGAATTCGCGCGGACGCAAGCTCCGCTGCATTCCCCAGCCGTTCCTGCACATAGGTCGCCGCTGCAGAGCCCGGTGTGAGAAGCCCAGCCACAGTCATCCGGTTGAGGTTTCGGATCATCGCCATCATGGGCATGTCCACCAGCAGGGCGTCCCACACCGCTCGGTCACGCAGCCATTCCGTCGGCACAGCCTCGCGGGGGAGACCATGGTCGCGGACCTGCTCGACCACGTCCGCGGCCGCCTTTGCCCCGTGCAGGCGATCATGCGCCATCAGCATGCGAGGCAGATGACCGGCCTCGGCCTGCCTTCCGCAGATCCAGTCGAAAGTCGCGCGACGTCCCGTGTCGTCGGCATCGAGCTGCGGATGCGACAACCTCAACAAGTCGCGGTGGGACCATCCGTTGCGGTTCTTGTACTTGACTGCCTGAAGAGCCAGTGCGTCCAGCGGCTGGTCCCGATACCATCGACCGATCGCGCGCCGAAGGCCCCGGCCCCAGCCCCGGATCTCATTCGCGGCGTCAGCGAACTGGAACAGATGCGTGCCCGTCCGGCACACCCGAGGCAGCGCCGCATAGGCCGCGTTGCGGGTCGCGAGGTCCGTGCTTGTCGTTGCCAGCGCGAGCGCAAAGATCGCCGGGTCGTTTTTGGGAGCGCGACCGGCCTCGGACACCGTCACGATCAGATCGACCGCGCGCACCCCATCCGCCATCAGGCAGGCCTGCACGCAACGTGCATTCTCAATGGTCAGGCGGCGCTCGCTTGCATAATAGGATCCCCTCTCCGACCCCAGGATCAGAAAGCGCTCGAGCCTCGCCCACGGGTCCAGAGCGAAGGACGCGCCTCCTGCGGAATTGACGACGGTGCCTGAAGCACCGAAGCCAGGAGCGTCGAGATGACGTGCATATCGGATCGTCATTGGGCTCCCCGCGTGTAGGCTGTGTCGAGATGACCGGCCCGCAGGGTCGGACGGACATGTTGAAGACCGGGAGTGGAACACGGGTTGATTAGACCCTGTTCCCAGTCGCGCGCCGAGGCACTCGATAACCCGACCCGTTCGGCCCGTCCGACTCTGCAGATCACAGAACTACACTTAGTGCGATCTGCACTAATTGTCAATCGGCATTTTTCGCGACTTTTCCCACGCGACCTGCTCCGCCATGGGACGCGCAGGTGGAACATTCACATGCTGCCGGGTTTGAAGGAATTCTGGCCCGGCGCTAAGTTGAACGCAATGCCACTGACCGCCACCGAAGTCCGCAAGCTCGCCCTCGCGCTGCCAGACGCCACCGAGGCGCCTCACTTTGACCGATCGGCTTTCCGCACGACGCGCCGCATCTTCGTGACGATGCCGGCCGACGGCGCCAGTGTGAACTTCATGTTCGATCCGGAGCAGCAGCAGTTCTGGTGCGAAAACGAGCCCTACGCCTTCGCACCTGTTCCCGGTGGGTGGGGCAAGATGGGCTGCACAACCTGCGTCCTTTCGAAGGTCGATGAGGCAACCTTCAGGAGCGCCCTGAACGCCGCCCACGCCCGCGCCATGGTTCCGCCCAAAAAGAAGCCCCGCAAGCGCTAGGACCTCCGGGCTGTCGTGGCCGCGTCCAAACATGCTGAAGAGTACAACAGCGTGGCACAAACACTGTGTCACGATCTGAACCAAGGGGATTTTTCGACGATCCTGTTCATCGCCTTTTCCCTGCGCTGCAAAGTCGTGGATGGTGCGCCGTCGCGCACCATGACGTGGAGGGATCGAGGGGCGTGGTTTGGAGCTGGGACCAGCGGGGTTGCGTCGACCTCACGCCGCGCGGCGTGCCGGGGTGGTGGCGGCGGCTTCGAGGTTCTGGAGGAACTGGGTCGTGCAGGCGCTCCATGAATATTGCAGGGCGAAGGTCCGGCAGTCCTCTGGCCTCAACAGCAGGGCACGCTCGATGGCGACGCGCAGGTCCTCGTGCATGACACCGGCGGCCGTCCCGTTGACCAGCACATCCTTGGGTCCCTGTACCGGGAAGGCGGCGACCGGCACGCCGGCGGCGAGGGCTTCGATCATCACGAGGCCGAACGTGTCGGTACGTGAGGGGAAGACGAAGACGTTGCTGGCGGCATAGCAGGCTGCGAGTTCCTGCCCGAAGCGGTTGCCGAGAAAATGCGCGTCGGGGAAGCGGGCCTTGAGTTCGGCGAGTTGCGGCCCGTCCCCGATGACGACCTTGCTGCCGGGGAGCTTGAGGGACAGCATGGCCTCGAGGTTCTTTTCGACGGCGACGCGGCCCACATAGAGGCTGATGGGTCGCGGCAGGTTGAACAGGTCCTTTGGTCCCGGACGGAAGAGATCGGTGTCCACGCCGCGCGACCATTTGCAGAGATTGCCGAAGCCGCGCTCCTGCAACTCGTTCATCAGGCTGTCGGTCGACACCATCGTGCGGGCGGCCGGCTGGTGGAACCAGCGGATCAGGGGATAGGTCCAGGCCGCTGGCAGCGCCGTGCGCGCCTCGACATATTCGGCGAAGCGGGTGTGGAAGCTGGTCGTGAATGGCAGGCCTTGCTGCAGGCAGACCTGGCGTGTCGCAAGCCCGATCGGCCCTTCGGTTGCGATGTGGATCGCATCCGGCCGGAAGCGGGCGATCTCGTCCATCATCCGCGCCTTTGCAAACACCGCAAGGCGCACCTCGGGATATGTCGGCAGCGGGATGGTCGCAAAACCGAGCGGCGTGACCATGTGCACGTCATGTCCCCGCGATGCCAACTCCCGGGCCGTGGCCTGGAGGGTGCGGACGACGCCGTTGACTTGGGGCTCCCAGGCGTCGGTTGCGATCAGGATGCGCATGCAACAGGCCTCCTCGCGTTGCGCCCTATTCCGCCGCCTGCAAGACGCCAACATGGGGTTGGCGTGCGGCGCGCGATACCTCCCGCGCCCAGTCGATGATGGCGAGGTTGCCATCATCATCCTCGGCCAGGGCGGTGCACCCCTCGACCCAGTCGCCGTCATTGCAGTAAAGAACGTCGCCGATGCGGCGGATCTCGGCCTTGTGGATGTGACCGCAGATGATGCCGTCGATGCCGCGGCGCTCGGCCTCGCGGGCGACGGCGTTTTCGAAACGGCTGATGTATTCCACCGCGTTCTTCACACGCAGCTTGAGCCACTGGGAGAGTGACCAGTACGGCATGCCGCACTTGCGCCGGATGAAGGCGACCCAGTCATTCATGAGCAGGGCCAGCTCGTAGGCCTGGTCGCCCGCCTTTGCCAGCCAGCGCGCGTAGGTTACGACGCTATCGAAATGATCGCCGTGCAAGACAAGCAACTTCCGGCCACCGGCCGTCTCGTGCATGGCTTCATACCTGATCTCGATGCCGGCGAGGCAGAGACCCGTGTAGTCGCGCAGGAACTCGTCATGGTTGCCTGGGACATAGATCACGCGCGTGCCGGCGGCGGCCTTGC
>DAISVV010000048.1:0-15565 GCA_036840015.1 Micropepsaceae bacterium | reverse complement strand
TCAGGGATTGATGATCATCTGGACGATCGTCGTCATCAGACCGGACATGGTTGCCGCCATAAACGGTAACAAAAGGATAATGGCGATGAAGATCGACAGGATCTTGGGAACGAAGACGAGGGTTGCTTCCTGGATCTGGGTCAGTGCCTGAAGGAGGCCGACGCCAAGGCCTACGACGAGGCCGACCATCATCACCGGCGCGGTCAACAATATGAGGACCCACATGGACTCGCGCGCGAGATCAAGAACCTCTCCTCCACCCATGACCGAACTCCTGCCTTGCTGTTTTTCTTGTTGACTGCCCGCGTCCGGGACCACGGGGTGGCCTAGATCGGCATCCTCAGGATGTCCTGGTAGGCGGCGATGACCTTGTCGCGGATTGCCACGACCGTCTCGAGGGACATCTCGGCAGCGTTCACGGCACTGACGACATCAATCAGGTCACCCTTGCCCTGCACGAGGCTTGCGGCCTTCTGCTCGGCCATCTTGCCCGTTGCCCCAGCGTCGTTCAGGCCGCCGCCGGGGGTGTAGCCGAAGGATGATGCGCCAGTCTCGGCTGCGCCAGCGGCGCCGCCCGCGCCGGCCCCCATCTTCGCGGCCTGCGCATAGGCGCTGATCGCTGCCGGGTTCACGATGCCTGCCATGGTTCAGTTCCTTCCGGTGATCAGCGGCGCAGCAGGTCGACCGTGCGCGAGAGCATCGCGCGGGTATTGTCGATCACGCTGAGGTTGGCCTCGTAGGCGCGCTGGGCTTCGCGCATGTCCATCGTCTCGATGAGCGAGTTCACGTTGGGCAACTTCACATAGCCGCGGGCATCGGCTGCGGGATGGCCCGGCATGTACTGCTCGCGGAAGGGAGACATGTCCCTGGTGATCTTCTTCACGCGGATCGTCTCGGTGCGCGTGACGTTGTCGAGTTCGGACTGGAACACCGGCACCTTGCGGCGATAGGGTTCCTCGCCGGGCTTCGTTCCGGTCGATGAGGCGTTGGCCAGGTTCTCGGCGATGACGCGCCAGCGTTCGGCCTGGGCCTTCATGCCGGAGGCCGCAATCAGCATCGACTTCATCATATCCATGTCAGTCACTCCCGTCCGGTTTTACTGGCCGCCAAGCGCCATGCGCCACATGCCTGTCATCTTCTTGTAGAGACCAGTAGCCTGCGCATAGTTCACCTGGGTTTCGGATACCTTGAGCATCTGTTCCTCGATCACCACGGCGTTGCCGTCGGGTGAGGAACGCGAGTCCGGTGCGGATACCGCGCGATGGGCGCCGGAGACGAGCGAGGGCGGCTGGATGTGCATCCGGTTCGTCGTCATCAGGCCCGGGCCCATCTCGCCCGACAGGGTCGCGGCGAAGTCGTTTGCCCTCAGGTCCTGCGGCACGAAGCCCGGCGTTGAGGCATTTGCGATATTGCGGGCGAGGACCGTCTGGCGGTCACTCAGCCAGCCCATCTTCTGCTGGATGAGGCCGATCAGGGGTAAATTGTTGAAGCTCATGTCCAGCTCGCACCATGGGGGACCATCCCCGTCCATCGCGCAGTTTTTGCCGGTCAGGCTTAAGTTGGCCTTAAAGCGACCGGAAAAATTTTCTCGATGCCCCCGCGATCCCGCGCTGCGGTGCGGACGGTGGCGATGAAAACCATTTGTTTACCGGGAAATTCCTGCCGGGCGTTTAGGCAGACTTAAGGTTACGCCGGCATTCTCCATTCCTAACAGCGGCTCCGCTTCCCGTTGCAGGGCACAGGCAGGCGCCATGGAAACGACCAACGATCTTCAGTTCGCCGCCGCACTCATCTTCGTGCTGGGCCTGATCGGCGCGATTGCTCTGCTGCTGCGCACGGTTGGCGGTCTCCAGTTCGTGCAGCGCAAGCCGGGCGACCGGCGTCTGGGGATCACGGAGTCGCTGCTGGTCGACGCGCGGCGCCGGCTGGTGCTGATCCGGCGCGATGACAAGGAATACCTGGTCCTGCTGTCGCCGCATGGGGATGTGATCCTCGATGAGAAACTCGAGGTGAAGAGCATCCCGGAAGCGCCGCTTTCGCATTCCACTTTTGTCACGATCAAGACGGAGCCCCGCCTGTGAGACTTGCCGGCTACGTCCTTGCTGTCGTTGTACTTCTGGCTGCCATGGCCAATCCTGCTGCCGCGCAGCAGGTGACAATCGACCTTGGCACCGAAGGCGGCGGCTTCACGGAACGCCTGATCCAGCTTGTTGCGCTGATCACGATCCTGAGCATCGCGCCCTCGATCCTGATCATGGTGACGAGCTTCGTGCGCATCGTCGTCGTGCTGTCGCTGCTCAGGACGGCCATCGGCATCCAGCAGAGCCCGCCCAACAGCGTGATCGTCTCGCTGGCGCTGTTCCTCACGGCGTTCGTGATGGCGCCTACGTTCGAGAAGGCCTACAATGACGGCATCGCGCCCCTGATGGAAGAAAAGATCGAGATGGGCGAGGCTTTCACCAAGACCACGGCGCCCCTTTCGGCCTTCATGCTCAAGCATGTGCGCGAGAGCGACCTGCAGCTGTTCTTCAACCTTGCCAAGCAGGAGCCTCCGGCCACGGCCGCCGAGACGCCGCTGCGCATCCTGATCCCGGCCTTTCTCGTCAGCGAATTACGGCGTGCCTTCGAGATTGGCTTCCTGCTGTTCATCCCCTTCCTGATCATCGACATGGTGATCGCGTCACTGCTCATGGCGATGGGCATGATGATGCTGCCGCCGGTCACGATCTCGCTGCCGTTCAAGCTGATCTTCTTCGTGCTGGTGGACGGCTGGGCGCTGGTCGCGGGCAGCCTCGTGCAGAGCTACGGCGGCGGATAGCAGGCCGCGCGCCCTTCACAGCCCTGATTGGTGACGGCGCCTTGCGGCGCCGCTTCACGTTCCGGTGCGGCTTGCGACCGTGGTCGAGGGTTCGACGAGGGCGTGCCTGCGTTCGTCGACGAGATGGTGCAGGCGTGCCGCGATGCGGGCTGCCCCCCTGCCGTCAAGGTTCATGCGGCCGGCCGCCGACATGGCGCGGCGCATCTCCGGGTCGTCGAGCAGATCCTCGACCGCGTCGGCGATCGCCTTTTCCTTCACGGCCGTTGCAAGTCCCAGCGACACGCCCATGCCGGTGCGCGCGAAGGCTTCGGCCGTGAGTTCGTGGTCCTCGTTCAGTCCCACATAGAGCGCGGGTACACCGGCGACGGCGAGATCCCAGGCCAGCGTGCCGCAGCTGATGAGCGCGATATCGGCGCCCGCGAGCAGGCCCTGCATGTCGGCGGGATCCCGCAGCACGCCAAAATGCGGCGCGAGTTCCTCGATGCGCCGCTCGAGCCCTTCGGGTGCGCTGGCTGCCAGCACCACGGTGACGCGCAGTCCCCGCTCGATCCCGGCCAGTGCGCTGGCGGCAAGCAGTGTCACCCCCTGCGGGTCGGCACCGCCCACGGCGACAAGCGCATGGGTTGAGCCGTCCGCGCGCCTCTGCGCGGGCCTGGCGGGCGGCTCGATGGGCACCCACTCCCAGCCCACGGCGGGTTCGCGCTCGGCCAGCGACCAGTCCAGCGCGAAAACCTGCGGCAACGGCGGATAAAAGGCTGCATCGGCCACAAGGCGGCGTGCGCTGACATCATCGATGACCGCGACCAGCGTGGCGGTCGCCTTCAGGCGGAGCACGGCATGGGGCGTAAGTGCGGTGCGCACATCCAGCAGCCATGCCGCCGGGCGATGATACTGCGCAAGGTCAAGCAGCCAGTCGATTTCCTCAGCACCCTCGGGCATCACGTCGACGGCGAAACCCGCGGCACGGATCTCGTCCACGGCCGAGCGGTCGCCGATGATCGCAAAGCGGACATCGAGCCCCTCGCTGCGTGCGAGACTGCGCGCGACGGACAGGCACCGGCGGACATGGACCATGCCCAGGGTGTCCCCGCCATCGCAGCGCAACATGACCGTCTCGCGGATTTCGGGAATTGCAGACGGCACGTACGTGCCGGGCAGATCGAAGAGGCCCGGCTCGCGGTTCAGGAGCTCTATGAGATCCGAGAGGGTCGCGGTGCCCTCGTTGGCCTGCAGGCGACGGTATGCTTCCTCGATCAGGGTCGAGATCCCCGGCTTCCCCGTCATGCGCAACACCCCAATTATTAATCTTGCATTTACCGATTTTAAAGCCGGGTGCCTTACCAAGTTCATAATGCTCACACAGTTTGCGAGGGTTGTGTGTCCTGTTTCATCAATGACCAGTTAGGGCCTTGCGGGCGGAAAGCGTGGATACGATGAGCGCGAACACCCGTCCGTTCTTTGTCGTCTCGTCAGGGCGCTCGGGGACGTCGCTGATGCAGCGCCTGTTCAGCGCCTTTCCGCATGTCGAGATGCATCACGAGTACATGATGCAGCATGTGCAGCCGGCGGCCATCAAGCACTACCTGGGGCTGATCGGTCTTGGCGAGGCGGTGCATGTGCTGCGGGCCACGCATGGAGCCTCGATTCATCACACGCCGGCACTGCTGTGGGGGGATGCCTCGCATGCATTGTCGTGGCTGATCCCGGTGCTCAACCGGCTGTTCCCGGAGGCACGGTTCATCCATCTGGTGCGCGACGGCCGGCTTGTCACGCAGTCCTACTTCCTCGAGCGCACGCAGGACTGCTACACTGATGATGCGGTGGCCGCGCTGCAGCGTCATTATGACTCGCACGGACAGGTTCCGGCGCCACCGCCCGAGGCGCGTTTCTGGTGGCCGGTGCCACCGCGTGGCCATCCGCTCGCCCCTGAATTTTCAAGCCTCGGTCGCTTCGGGCGGATCGCGTTCCACTGGGCGCAGGTCAACCGGACGATCAACCACCACCTCGATGCGATCCCCGCCGAACGCAAGCACGTGATCCGGATCGAGGACCTGGCCTCCCGGACGGACGCCCGCCAGGGCCTGATGGCGTTCATGGGCCTGCCCTGGGATGACCGGCTGACGGGTCTGTTGACGCTTGATGACTCGGCTCCCGCCTTGACGCCACCAGCGCTGACGCCCGAACAGTCGGCCCAGTTCGATGCCATAGCGGCGGACATGATGCAGCTGTTCGGCTATGAGCGTCCGAAGCTGCAACGTGCCGCCCGCTGACAGGGGGCACCCGGCAATTCCGTTAACAGCACCTTACTTTCCGGGGACAGGCTGGAATGTCCCCGGCCCGCCTAACGGAATATTCAGCATGATCTGAAAAGGTCAGGGCACGCTCACCCCGAACAACGGTCGATCCAGCCCATGATCCCTGCCCTCCATTCCTATGCCACGGACGACGACGAGGCCCTGCCTGCCGCCGTCAACACGGTGCTGCGCAAGCGGGACTTCCTGGAGCCTGCCGTCGACCTGAATGACAGGGTGGTGCTGGTCACCGGCGGCACGGGATCCTTCGGCAAGCATTTCGTCAAGACCGTCATCGAGCGCTACAAGCCGCGCAAGCTCATCATCTTTTCGCGCGACGAGCTGAAGCAGTACGAGATGGCGCAACAGTTCCCGATCGAGACTTATCCGTTCATGCGCTACTTCATCGGCGACGTGCGCAATGTGGCGCGGCTGGAGATGGCGATGCGCGGGGTCGACTATGTCATCCATGCGGCGGCGCTGAAGCAGGTGCCGATTGCCGAATACAACCCCTTCGAGTGCATCGCGACCAACGTCATCGGTGCCGAGAACGTGGTGCAGGCGGCCATTGCACGGGGCGTGAAGCGGGTTATCGCGCTCTCGACCGACAAGGCGGCGAACCCGGTGAACCTCTACGGTGCCTCGAAGCTGGCGTCCGACAAGATCTTCGTGGCGGCGAACAACCTCGCTGGCGCGGATGGCTGCCGCTTTGCGGTCGTGCGCTATGGAAACGTTGCCGGCTCGCGCGGGAGCGTGATGCCGCTGTTCCAGAAGCTGATCAGCGAGAATGCCGAGGCGCTGCCCATCACGGATGCCCGCATGACGCGATTCTGGATCACGCTGACGCAGGGCGTGAACCTGGTTCTTTCTTCGCTTGAGCTTGCTCAGGGCGGCGAGATCTTCGTTCCGAAAATTCCCTCCATGAGCACGTCGGAGCTTGCGCGCTGCATGGCGCCGCACCTGCCGCAGAAGATCATCGGGATCCGTCCCGGCGAAAAGCTGCACGAGATCATGGTGCCGATGGACGACGCGCGCCAGACGCTCGAGCTTGCAGACCGCTTCGTCATCATCCCGCCCTACCTGCAGGGTACGCGCGCGGCCTATGTCGCCCGCGGCGCACGCCCGGTGCCCGAGGGCTTTGCCTATTCGAGCGACTCCAACGAGGAGCGCCTGGACGCACGTGGCCTGCAGGCCATGCTGGCCGACAATTTCGCATGAGCACGGCGCAGCCGTTCCTGCCCTACGGGCGGCACCAGATCGACGATGAGGACATCCAGGCCGTCGTCGATGCGCTGAAGAGCGACTACCTGACCACGGGTCCCCGCGTTGCGGCCTTCGAAAGGGCGCTGGCCGGCGCGACGCGGGCGCGTCATGCCATTGCGTGCACCAATGGAACGGCTGCGCTGCATCTCGTGGCGCGGGCCATGAATCTCGGTCCCGGCACGGTTTCGATCGTTCCGACGGTGACGTTCCTCGCAACGGCAAATGCGGTGCGACTGAACGGCGGCGATGTGGTTTTTTCCGACGTGGATCCCGACAGCGGCCTGATGCGGCCGCGTGACCTGGAGGAGGCGCTCTCGCGCTGTCCGGGCGGGCGAGCAGATGCGGTGTTCAACGTGCACCTGGCCGGACAGACCGGCGACCTTGCAGGCATTCATGCCATCGCGCGGCACAACGATCTTCGCATTGTCGAGGACGGGTGCCATGCGCTGGGAACGCGTTTTTCCATGGGCGATGGGGAAGAGCATGTCGTTGGTCAGTGCCGCTTCGCGGACGCCACCACCTTCTCGTTCCATCCGGTCAAGGCCATTGCCATGGGTGAAGGCGGGGCCATCACGACGAATGATCCCGACCTTGCGGCCATCATGTTCAGGGACCGCACGCATGGCATGAACCGGGATGCGGCGTCGTTCGTGCAGGACGACGAGGCCTTTGACGCGGGACATGCGCCCAATCCCTGGTATTACGAGATGGAAGCACCGGGGCTGAACTACCGGATCCCGGACGTGCTGTGCGCGCTGGGCGAGAGCCAGTTGCGAAAGCTCGATGCCTTCAGTGAGCGGCGGCGCGAACTTGTGGCGCTCTACGACGAACTGCTCGGGGGCAAGTCACCACGGCTGTTGCAGCTGGCGCGCACGCCCCATGTCACGGCTGCGTGGCATCTTTATGTGGTCCTGATCGATTTTGCGTCGCTGGGCCTCGCGCGAGCCGATGTGATTCGCCGGCTTGCGGCCGAGGGGATTGGAACGCAGGTGCACTACTTGCCGGTCCACCGGCAGCCCTATTACAGGGACATGAGCCCTTCCGGCATCCTGCCGGGGGCTGACAAATACTATGCGCGCACGCTCAGCCTGCCTCTGTTCCCGGGGATGGCGAACAGTGACGTCGTGCGTGTCAGTTCCACCCTTCTCAGGGTGCTTGGCCTCTAGGCCTGCCGGTCAGCGTTGCGGCCTTCGCCCTGCTCCATTGCCTTCTGCATCTCCCGCAGTGCCTGTGACATGCGCAGGATGCTGTCGGCGGGGAATTGCCAGATCACTTCACCGCTCCGGTCGTCGATGGACCTGTAGATGAAGCCGCCCAGCTTTTCCTGGCGGGAAATCGTCAGGCTTCGGGTCGGCTTCGACGGGGCCTGCTCGTCTGTGTTTCGGCCATTGCCCTTGTCTGCCGTGCGGGCCTCGGCACGGGCCTTTTCCGCCGGCTCGACCCTCATGTCCGGGCGAGCCTCGGGCTGCGGCGGCAAAGGCGGTACCACCGGCAAGGCCGGGGTCAACTTGACTGAGTCGCTCATGAGCAACCTCCCTGCTTTGGCGGGTACCGTCCCCTCCCCAACATCGGTACCGCGCCTCGACGATCATGAAGTGTGCGGAGCCGGAAGAACGCCCGGCTCCGCACCATCACTGACTGCGCCTAGCGGAACAGAGCCATCAGGATCTGCGGCGACTGGTTGGCGATCGACAGCGCCTGGACACCGAGCTGCTGCTTGGTCTGCAGGGCCTGCAGGTTGGCGCTTTCCCTTGCGAGGTCGGCGTCAACCAGGTTGCCGATGCCGTTGTTCAGCTCGTCGACCAGCTTGCTGACGAAGGTCTTGTGCATGTTGACCTTCTTGGCATCCGTGCCCAGCTGCGACAGCGACAGGTTCAGGTTGTTCAGCGAGGTTTCGAGCGTGGTCAGCGCCGTGGAGGCGAGGGCCGCGGTCGAGATCGAGGCTGTCGCCGCGAGTGTGACGATCGAGCCACCGAGCGAGAGGTTGCGCGCGGTCACCGTGATGAAGCTGGTGCCGTCCGCATTGGCGAGGGCCGCGAGGTTGGAACCACCGTTGACGAGGTTCGAGCCGTCAAAAGCAGCGTTCGCCAGCGTCTTCGTGATCTGGTCGCGCAGCGCCTTGAAGTCGGTGTCGTAGGCCGTGCGCGCCGTGTTGTCGATCGTCGAGTCACGGGCGGCGAGCGCCTTTTCCTTCATCTCCTTCAGAAGGTCGGAGACGTTGGTGCCGGCGGCGATGGCCGTGTCGACAACGCTGACCGTGCGGTCAAGGCTGCGCTGCACTGCACCGAGGGACTGCACATCTGCGCGCATGCCCTGGGCGATGTTGTAGATGGCGCCGTTGTCCTTCGGGCCGGAGATCTTGAGGCCGGTGTTGATGCGGCTCTGGGTCTCCATCAGCGCCTTGTTCGTGGCGTTGAGGTTCTGAAGGGCGACAGACGCGCCATAGTTCGTGTTGACTGAGGTCATTGTTCTACTCCGTTCTGGCATGTTCAGGGGCATTTTGCCCCGCATCCCAAAACGCAAGCGCCATTCCGGAAAAACTGCTCGGTCGCGTTAGCAGACGCGCAACCACGGGACTTGTGCGCGGCCTTCGATGTGCGTCCGCGTCAAGTCGCCATAAACCATGGTTGAGTGCGTCAGAGGCGTCACTGTCCGGCAAGAATTGCCGGCATTTATTGCCGGGTCGGCAAGATTTGCCGGGCTCTCGGCTGTCTTGGGGACCGCAGGCCCGGAGGTCCGGAGCCTGCGCACCCACCCTATCCAGATCTCCCTTTGCCGGGCCCTGCCGGTTGCAACCTGCAGGATCTCATTGCCGGCGACGCATGGTCTTGCTTTCCATTGCTGGGATCGACCCTGCACCGCCTGCATCCCCTTCTTTCCCGGCGATACATTACACTGCTTCAGAGTGCGGAGCCGGGGTCTGACCCGGCTCCGCGATAGTCCAGCCCGAACCTAGCGGAACAGGCTCATCAGGATCTGCGGCGACTGGTTGGCGATCGACAGCGCCTGGACACCGAGCTGCTGCTTGGTCTGCAGGGCCTGCAGGTTGGCGCTTTCCCTTGCGAGGTCGGCGTCAACCAGGTTGCCGATGCCGTTGTTCAGCTCGTCGACCAGCTTGCTGACGAAGGTCTTGTGCATGTTGACCTTCTTGGCATCCGTGCCCAGCTGCGACAGCGACAGGTTCAGGTTGTTCAGCGAGGTTTCGAGCGTGGTCAGCGCCGTGGAGGCGAGGGCCGCGGTCGAGATCGAGGCTGTCGCCGCGAGTGTGACGATCGAGCCACCGAGCGAGAGGTTGCGCGCGGTCACCGTGATGAAGCTGGTGCCGTCCGCATTGGCGAGGGCCGCGAGGTTGGAACCACCGTTGACGAGGTTCGAGCCGTCAAAAGCAGCGTTCGCCAGCGTCTTCGTGATCTGGTCGCGCAGCGCCTTGAAGTCGGTGTCGTAGGCCGTGCGCGCCGTGTTGTCGATCGTCGAGTCACGGGCGGCGAGCGCCTTTTCCTTCATCTCCTTCAGAAGGTCGGAGACGTTGGTGCCGGCGGCGATGGCCGTGTCGACAACGCTGACCGTGCGGTCAAGGCTGCGCTGCACTGCACCGAGGGACTGCACATCTGCGCGCATGCCCTGGGCGATGTTGTAGATGGCGCCGTTGTCCTTCGGGCCGGAGATCTTGAGGCCGGTGTTGATGCGGCTCTGGGTCTCCATCAGCGCCTTGTTCGTGGCGTTGAGGTTCTGAAGGGCAATCGATGCGCCGTAGTTCGTGTTCACTGACGTCATTGGCTTTCTCCGTTCTGGGTTTTCTTCAGGGGCTTTTTGCCCCGATGCTCCCTACGCAAGGGGCGTTCCACAGCCCGCCGGCGACACGTTTACGGAAACTCAACCAAACGCCTCCTTCCCCTGCCCCACCCGGTTTTCGCGTTAAACTGCCCTTATCCACGCTGAGCCCCGGCATCTACTGCCGGGTAGAAAAATCTACCGGGCAGAAAAGTCCTGCCCGGGAACTTCCTGCCGGGCGGGAACAAAAAAAGCCGCCGGACGCGCCGGCGGCTTTCATTCGAAAGCGGATGATCGTGGCCGCTAGTTGCGGAAGAGGCTCAAGATCGACTGCGGTGCCTGGTTGGCGATCGACAGCGCCTGCACGCCGAGCTGCTGCTTGGTCTGCAGGGCCTGCAGTTTCGCGCTCTCCTTGGCGAGGTCGGCGTCGACCAGGTTGCCGATACCGTTGTTCAGCTCGTCCATCAGCTTGGCCACGAAGGTCTTGTGCAGGTTGACCTTCTTGGCGTCGGTCCCCAGCTGCGACACGGCGAGGTTCAGGTTGTTCAGCGAGGTCTCGATCGTGGTGATCGCCGCGGCCGCCCTGGTCGCCGTCGAGATCGACGCCGTCGCGGCCAGCGTGATGATCGACCCGCCGAGAGACATATTGCGCGCCGAGACCGTGATGAAGGTCGTGCCGTCGGCATTTGCCAGGGCCTGAAGGCCGGTCGCGCCATTGATCAGGTTGGAGCCGTCAAAGGCTGCATTTTCCAGCGTCTTCGTGATCATGTCACGCAAGGCCTTGAAGTCGGTATCGTAGGCCGCGCGGGCGGTGGCGGCGATCGTCGTGTCGCGGGCGGCAAGCGCCCTTTCCTTCATCTCCTTGAGAAGGTCGGAGACATTGGTGCCGGCCGCGATGGCCGTATCGACGACGCTCAGCGTGCGGTTCAGGCTCTGGGATACGGCGTTGTAGGCCTGGACATCCATGCGCATGGACTGGGCGATGGCCCAGATCGCGCCGTTGTCCTTGGCGCCCGAAATCTTGAGACCCGTATTGATGGCGGTCTGTGTCGTGCTGAGTTCCGAATTCGTCCTGTTCAGGTTCTGGAGAGCGATCATCGCTCCGTAGTTCGTGTTGACGCTGAGCATTGTCCTGGCTCCGGGGTTCTGGTGCTTCTACCAGCGGACGCAGAGGGGATCCGCGCCAGCTTCGCCATTATCAAGGGCAATCTTCATGCCAGAGAAAAATCGGCTTTTTTCAGGCAAAAAAAAGACCCGCACGGGGCGGGTCTGAAGGTCTTTTGCAGTTTTTGCCGGGCAGTTGTTTCTTCCGACCGGCGATGTTTGTTCCCGCCCCTTTTCAGGCGGTTGGGCGTTGTGCGAGGCCTGCCATGATTGACTTGTTCACGTCGATGAGCGGTTCGAGCGATGTGCCCTGCTGGATGGCCTCGCTGGAGTAGCGCGAGACCCAGAGAGAAAGGGAAATGATTTGGGCACGGACGGTCGCCGCCAACCTGTTGTCTGGGTTGCTGCAGTCGGTGGCGAGGGTGCTCCACATGCGGCGGTTCCAGTCGAGCGCATCCACGAATGCCGGAATGGCGGCGCGCCCCTTGCGAGCTGCCTCGATGTGTGCATGGGTCACCTGGGCAAAGAGCCGGTACTCGATACCGCGGGGGTCCTCGGCCGTGAGCTGGGCCTTCTGGTAGGCCTTAAGAGACATTGTTCAACCTCACCTGTTCAAAGTCGAAAAGCTGCCTGCACTTGATGAGCGCCTTGTAGTAGTCGCCCTGCAGGACGTCGCGGGACATGGCGATACAGGTGGCCAGCACCTCGCGATCAGACACCGCTTCCATGAACTCGGACATGCGGCGCACGAACTCCTCGTAGTGCACGTCAGCATGTTCGCTGTCGAGGTAGAGCATCATGATCGGGAAGTAGATCCTTCTTGCCGGTGTCGTTGCCTGGTCGGCCTGCATTATATCCTTGTCACGCAAGATTGATGCCTTGTTCTCGATCACAAGGCTGACACGGCGGTCACCATTCGTCAGGACGGCGCCGTTGCAAACGAATTTTTCACCGGGCTTAAGGGAAAGTTTCAGGGGCATGAAGGCTCCGCTGCACGGATGCAGCGCTCCCGTTGTTGGGTTCGATCCTGACTGACGATAAGGGGACAGGGTTAAGGAAGCGCTGCGGGATTGGTCAAATTTCCGTTTGCATCGCGCAAAGCGCCATGTGGTTCACTTAGCACGATCTTAAAGCGTTCGACCTATCGTTGCCGCTCATTCCACCGCCACAAGGCGAAATGCATCATGTCGAAACGCAAGGCGTCACAGCTGACCGAGACCCAGGCCTCGAACCTGGCTGCGATATCACGTCTCATGCGCGAGAGCGAAGCAGTGCACCCTGCCCGCCACCAGCCCAACAGCGAAAGCCTCCACGCCATGCGCCGGGCGGTCGCGCACTACCAGAAGTGCCAGTGGAAGGAGGCAGCAATTGCCGCCGCCGAGGCTGCGGACCACGATGAGCGCTGCGCCATGGCCTTCCACATGCTGGGGCTGGCGCTGGTCAATCTCAACGAGCTTCACCAGGCGTTCACGATGTATGAGCGGGCGCTGGCACTCGATCCCACCGACCCTGACCTCTACCTGAATATCGGCACGGCGGCGTGGGACCTCGGCCTGCATGAGGGGGCCTGCCAGGCATTCCGGGCTTATATCCAGATGAAGCCAGACTGCCACAAGGGCTACAACAACCTTGCGGCCTGCCTGCGCGACCAGGGCAAGACCGACGAGGCGATCGCTCTGCTCAAGGATACGCTCGCGCTGATGCCGGGAGAGGCAATGCTTTGGAACACGCTGGGGACCGTCATGGGCGAGCTCAGTGATTTCGACAATGCACTGACTTTCTATCGTGAAGCTGCGCGGTTGGCGCCGGAGATGGCGCGTGTACATCACAATATCGGCCACGCGCTCAGCCATGTCGGACCGCTGGACGAGGCGATCCGCAACTATGACAAGGCGCTGGAGCTTTGCGACAATGATGGCGAGATGGCCGAGACGCTTCATGCCCGCGGTCTTTGCCTTGCGGCCATCGGCCGCCTGAAGGAGGCGTGGCCGCAATACGAGCACCGGCTCAATCCGCGCTGCAGCCAGAAGGTCTTCTTCTCGATCAATGCCCCTCAGTGGAAGGGCGAGGACCTCTCCGGCAAGAAGCTGCTGTTCACCGGCGAACAGGGGCTTGGCGACGAGATCATGTTTTCGAGCCTGGTACCCGACCTGATCGAACGCGTGGGACCCGAAGGCAAAGTGCTGATAGCCTGCGACCACAGGCTTGTGCCGCTGATGCGCCGTTCGTTTCCTGAAGCGCATGTCGATGCCGAGGGCCACACAAGGCACAACGGCACGCCGGTGCGCGTCGTTTCGTGGGCCGAGGGTGCGCTGCAAGCCGACTATTTCACGCCGATGGCTGTGCCGCTGAAGTACCTGCGGAACGACATCAAGGACTTTCCTGCGGAGCGGGCCTACCTGAAACCCGATCCGGCGCGCGTGCGCTTCTGGCAGGACCGGCTCGCGGCGCTGGGGCCGGGGCCTTATGTGGGAATCTGCTGGCGGTCGATGCTGATGACAACGCAACGGCGAAAGTACTACAGCGCGCTGGACATGTGGCGTCCGGTACTTGAACTGACGGCGCCGAAGTTCATCAACCTGCAGTATGGCGATTGCCGCGACGAGATCGAGCATGTGCGCCAGAAGCATGGGGTGGTGGTCCACACTTTCGAGGACCTCGACCTCAAGAACAACCTCGATGACAATGCGGCGCTGTGCGCGGCGCTCGACCTTGTCATCTCGGCGGCGACCGCCGCCGTGGCGCTGGCAGCCGCCACCGGCACCGAATCGTGGATCCTCACGCCCGGTCGGGTCTGGCCGCAGCTCGGCACGGATCGCTACCCCTGGTATCCGCGCACGCGGGTGCTGATGCCCGAGCAGTTCGGCGACTGGGAAGGCCTCCTGAAGACAGCCGCGCGGGAACTTGACAGCTTCTGCAGGTGAGAAGCGTCGCGGCGATCGAGACCCATCTCCTGACCCTGCCCGCCACCACGCTGTCGGTGCAGTGGGGCCATGACCGCGTGTTCAAGGTGGGCGGCAAGATGTTCGCCGTGATCGGCTTCCGCGGCCGGGACGCGCCCTCGGGCCTTTCCTTCAAGGCGTCGGAGGACAGTTTTCATCTCCTGACACAGCTGCCGGGGATCAGGCCGGCGCCTTACCTGGCGCGGGCGCACTGGGTGTTCATGGACAAGGCAAGCCGGCTCAAGCCCGGCGAACTCAAGGCCTATCTTGCGCGCGCGCATGCCATCGTTTCGGCCGGACTTGCAAAGAAGGTCCAGCGTGAACTGGGCCTGATCCCGTAGCGTCCGCCCCGCGCGGCTTCCCCGGCGCTTGCCTTGCCTAAATGGCCTCGACCCCCTAGGCTTCAGGGAATTGTCATTCACCCTGTCGAGAGCTGTTCATGAAGAAGTTCGAAGGTACCAAGAACTACGTCGCCACCGACGACCTGCGGATTGCCGTCAATGCGGCCATCACGCTCGAGCGTCCGCTGCTCATCAAGGGCGAACCGGGCACTGGCAAGACGGTGCTGGCCTTCGAAGTGGCGAAGGCCCTGAACGTGCCCATCATCCAGTGGCACATCAAGTCGACCACCAAGGCGCAGCAAGGCCTTTACGAATATGACGCCGTCAGCCGCCTGCGCGACAGCCAGCTGGGCGACGCACGGGTCAAGGACATCCGCAACTACATCGCCAAGGGCAAGCTCTGGGAGGCGTTCACGAACGACCAGCGCCCTGTCCTTCTCATCGACGAGATCGACAAGGCCGACATCGAGTTCCCGAACGACCTCCTGCTCGAACTCGACCGCATGGAGTTCTACGTCTACGAGACGGGCGAGACCGTGAAGGCCAAGCAGCGCCCGATCGTGATGATCACGTCGAACAATGAAAAGGAACTGCCGGACGCGTTCCTGCGCCGCTGTTTCTTCCATTACATCAAGTTCCCCGACCGCGAGACGATGCAGCAGATCATCAGCGTGCATTACCCGAACATCATGGACAAGCTGGTCGGCGAGGCCTTGAACATCTTCTACCAGATCCGCGACGTGCCAGGGCTGAAGAAGAAGCCGTCGACGTCGGAGCTTCTGGACTGGCTGAAGCTTCTGATGGCTGACCACATCACGCCGGAGACGCTGCGCGAGCGGGATCCCTCGAAGCTCATTCCGCCGCTGCATGGGGCGCTTCTGAAGAACGAGCAGGACGTTCACCTGTTCGAGCGGCTTGCGTTCCTGGCGCGGCGCGAGCGGAACTGATGACGGGTGGCAGTGGCCCCCTTCCGTCGCGCTGCGGGCGCAGCGCGCCACCTTCCCCCGCTCGCTGGGGAAGAGCTTTGCGACTGAA
>DAISVV010000047.1:0-15638 GCA_036840015.1 Micropepsaceae bacterium | reverse complement strand
CACGCATTGCTGCGCCACAGCCTCAGCCACCTTGATGCCATCGATCCCGGCCGACAGGATGCCGCCCGCATAGCCCGCACCCTCGCCCGCAGGATAGAGGCCGCGCGTATTGATGCTCTGGAAGTCCTCGCCCCGGCGGATCGATATTGGTGACGAGGTGCGCGTCTCGACACCGGTCATGACGGCATCATGCATGTCGAAGCCACGGATCTGCCGCCCAAAGGCCGGCAGCGCCTCGCGCATCGCCGCGATGGCATAATCGGGCAGGCACAGCGCAAGATCCGTCGGCGTCACCCCGGGCTTGTAGGACGGAACAACCGAGCCCAGCGCCGTTGACCCCTTGCCTGCAATGAAGTCACCCACGAGCTGGCCCGGCGCCGAATAATCCCCGCCGCCAGCGGCAAAGGCCATGGCCTCCCACTGCCGCTGGAAATCAATCCCGGCCAGCGGATGCCCGGGATAGTCGGCCGGCGAAATGCCGACGACGATGCCGGCATTTGCGTTGCGCTCGGCGCGCGAATACTGGCTCATGCCATTCGTCACCACGCGCCCCGGTTCGGACGCCGTCGCAACCACGGTACCGCCGGGGCACATGCAGAAACTGTAGACCGACCGCCCATTCGACCCGTGGTGCACGATCTTGTAGTCGGCTGCACCAAGCAGCTTGTTGCCCGCATGCGGCCCCAGTCGTGCCCGGTCGATGACCGACTGCGGATGCTCGATCCGGCAACCGATCGAGAAGGGCTTGGCCTCGATGTACACGCCCTGCTCGTGCAGCATGTGGAACGTATCGCGCGCACTGTGGCCGACGGCGAGTACGACCTGGTCAGCCTCGATGACCTCGCCATTCATCAGCAGCACGCCCTCGACACGCCGCTCACCGGTGGGATCCTTTCCCACGATGAGCTTCTCCACGCGGGTCTCGAAGCGGAATTCGCCACCCAGCGCCAGGATTTTTTCCCGCAGGGCCTCGACCATCGATACGAGACGGAAGGTGCCTACGTGGGGCTTCGACACATACAGGATCTCCGGAGGCGCACCCGCGGCAACGAACTCCGTCAGCACCTTGCGCCCCAGGAAACGGGGATCCTTGACCTGGCTGTAGAGCTTGCCATCCGAAAAGGTCCCGGCACCACCCTCACCAAACTGTGCGTTGGACTCCGGATTGAGCTCGCGCTTGCGCCAGAAGCCGAACGTGTCTTTCGTGCGCTCGCGCACGATCTTCCCCCGCTCCAGGACGAGCGGACGGAAGCCCATCTCGGCGAGGATCAGGGCCGCAAAGTATCCGCAGGGCCCCGCACCGATCACGACGGGTCGCCTGGCGGGCGGCGCCGCCAGCTGCCGCACATGGCGATAGCTCGTGTCGGGCGACACGCCCGCATGGCGGTCACGCTTCAGGCGCCGCAGCACCTCGGCCTCGTTGGCGACCTTGGCATCGACCGTGTAGATGAACTCGATGGCCTTTGGCCGCCGCGCATCAACCGCGCGCCTGAAGATGGTAAAGCCAGTCAGGTCCCGCTCGGCGATCCCCAGCCGGCGCACCAGGGCCTGCCGCAACGCGGCATCCTCATGCCCAAGGGGAAGCCTCAACTCTGTGACCCGTATCATGCCGGGTTTCTAGAGTGCTTTGTCCGCAGGTGGCAACGGGATTTGTACCGTGCCGGCACACGCTTGCGACAGAAACCATCTGCACGGCTGATCAGGGCATCTGGCTTGACCCTTGCGACGTCTCCTTCCCGAGGAGGCTCATGTGCCATGACTGGAAACGACGTTGTAACCACGATTGGAGAAAGGGTCTGCGCACTTGCCGAGGGCGCAAGCGGCTGGCTGGGTGAGCCTTACCTCTGCGCCGCGCACGAATACTTCGACACCGGCGCAGCCACGATGGCGCTGTGGGCACTCATGATGGTGGTTGCCCTGCTCAAGATACGCCAGCGCAACCGCCGCCTCGAGGACTACCGGTAGGACCTGTCCCCCGGCGGCGTCGGGCCACGGCCAATGGGTCGCTGCGGAAAGACGATCACGTTCTCCGGCATCGGTCCTGTCCACGGTTCAGCCGTGACGGCAACGGCATCACGCACCGTCTCGTCGCGCAGCGCATTGGACGAAAGCCTCAGCGACGGGTGCAGCGAGTAGGCCAGGAAGACATAGCCAGGGAACACCAGCATGAAGCTGCGCGACACCTCGACCAGCGCACCCTCGCTCAAGCCAAAGCTCATCATCCCGGCATAGAGGTCAAAGGCGCCGGCCACGACCAGCGTGAGCCCTGCCACGAAACTCACTTTCTTGCCTGCACCACTACTCATGACTGTAAGGCCTCGCCTTCACCAACAAGCGGGCACGCTAGAACTTCTGGCTCAATGCCCCGTAAACGCTGGTCGGGCCGTCGCCCCCAAAGCCGCAGCAAACCGAAACAAAACAGCCGCGTGACAGGCCTATAATCGCAGCTACGGTAAATGAAGCCTTGCGCCAGCCCCCGCAGTCGGGTGCCGCGCGCTGCCTATGGACCACGAAGGCAGGCGCAGTCACCCAGCACATCGGGCGGCAGGCGGTCGAACCACTGGTCCAGCGCCTCGCTCACGATGTCCTGTGTCGGGCGGCGCATCAGGGCTGCCGAGAGCTTGAGCTTCACGAAACGCTTGCGGCGCAGGCGAAGGTTCACGTGATAGAGCCGATCTGGATCCGGATTGGTCTCTGCCGGAGAAGGCCCCCCAGAACGGGTGAACGCCAGAATGCTGTCGATCGTCTCGGGCACTGGATCCGGTTCAGGCACGTCTGAAACAGGCTCTGCTGCGGGAACCAGCCGGTGCGCCCACGCCCTTGTCTCGCCAGCGCCACCCCGTCGCCCGAACGAACCCTGCGCCCGGAAATCAGGTCCCGACGCATCCACCCGTGCAAGCAGGGTGTCCGCGTGCACCGTGGCCGCTGGCTCTGCGGAACCCTTGCGCGCAAGGAGACCGGACGTCAGCGATGCAAACTTGCTCATGGCCAGCCTCCCTATATCTGGGCCGCGCGTCGGCCGAACGTGGGCGCAGGACGACCAAGCGTATTGATGTTGCGCGCCATGGCTGGCGGCGGCAGCGCGTCGGCAAGCAGCTCGGGCGCAACTTCTCGCCGCATCAGGCGTATCTGCAGGTAGTCCCACAGCGCCGCAATCTCCTCGGCCGACTTTCCTTCCGGGTCAGCTTCCATCACCGTTCGTCCGTCGATCATCGAGGCTGCGAAGTCAGTGCGGTTATGGATGGTCGTGGGCGCCACCGTTCCATGCTGTGACAGGGCAACGGCCGCCTCCATCGTGATCCGCGCACGCGCCATCGCGGCATTCAGGACAAAAACCATGGGCTTGCGCCGTGCCTCGCAGATGTCGATCGTCGGCCCGACGGCGCGCAGGTCATGCGGACTCGGCCGCGTCGGCAGCACCACAAGGTCGGCAAAGGCGATGACCTCCGAGATCGCCTTGGTCACCGCCGGGGGCGTATCGATGACGACAAGGCGGAAACCCTGCGCCCGCGCCTCGTCCAGGTCATGCACCAGGTTGGTGAAGACCGTATGCAGGAACGCCGGTGTTTCCTCGCGGCGGCAGTTCCACCACTTTGCAAGGCTGCCCTGCGGGTCCGTATCGACCAGGGCCACGGGACCGGCCCCGGAAAGCTCGGCTTGGACGCCGATATGGCCTGCCAGCGTGGTCTTGCCCACGCCTCCCTTTTGTGACGCAAATACAAGAACGCGCATCCCTTGCGACATTCGCCCAAATCTCCCGTACGATCCCGGCGCGCCGACGCGCCCGGTGTTCAACGCTACTTCGCTCCTGTTGAACCAGCGTGAAGCCCGGGAGGGCGTATTGATTCAAACTCGATGAGAGTTTTCGAGAAGGATCAGCCGGCGTCGGCCGGGATGACGCCGCAGGCGATGCGCGCGCCACCACCCCCCAGCGTCTTGGGCTGGTCGGAATAGTTATCGCCGCCCTCGTGGATCATGATGGACCGGCCCCGCACCTCCTTCAGGCTGAGGCGTGGCGCCGTCAGCGTGAGCTGGGCATTTCCCTGCGCATCAACCTTCAGAACGGGAAGGTCGCCCGAATGGCCCTGCCCGTGCGGCCCCTCATGCCGTCCGCTGGCCATGGCATCATAGTGGCCACCGGCCGCCAGCGCCGCCACCGGCTTGCCGTCCCGCAGCGCCGGACTGCAGTCACCCTTTTCATGCACATGGAAGCCACGATCGCCGGCGGGCAGGCCCTTGACATCGACGCGCAGCGAAAGCCCGGACGGCGTGTCCGAGAGCGTGATCACACCGATTGCCTCGCCGATTCCGCCATCGGTGACCTTCGACATCCGCACCTCGACACCCTGCGCGGGCGCCCCGCCCTGGGGTTCATCGAGGGTTTCGCAGGCCGCAAGGATTGGCAGCGTCATCATGGCAAGGGCAAACGGGAACTTCATCGTCTCTTCTTCCTCTGTCTCTTCATCCTCAGGACACGACCCTGAGATGCCTCAGCGGTCGACCGGCAACCAGGGCTTCCGCAGCGCGCATGATGGCAGCCGTATCGATGCCATAGTGCCTGTACAGCTCTGCAAGCGACCCTGTCTGACCGAAGTGCTCCACGCCAAGCGCGCGCACGCGGTGGCCGCGCACAGCACCAAGCCATGCCAGCGTCGCCGGATGCCCGTCAAGCACCGTAACCACCCCGCAGTCACGTGGAATGTCGGCCATCAGGCGCTCGACAAGGCTCTGCGCGCCCGTGGCACCACGCTCGCGCGCGCGCTGGGCCGCAGTCCATCCGGCATTGAGCCGGTCAGCGGATGTGATGGCAAGCAGCCCGACATCGCGCCGGTCCTCGGCCATCAACCCGGCTGCAGCGATCGCCTCCGGCGCAATGGCGCCAGTATAGGCCACCACAACCTCCGCATTCGGGCCCGGCCGGCGCATCCAGTAGGCGCCGTCGATGATGTCGCGTGCAAGCGTCTGGGTCATGGATCGCTGCGGCTGCTCCACAGGCCGCGTCGATAGGCGGAAATAGACCGAGCCACCCGTCTGGTCTCGAAGCCATGTCCGCTCATCCGGATCGCCGTCGCCATCACGCTGGATGTAGTCCATGGCAAAGCGCATCAGCACCGCCAGTTCGTCGACAAAGGCCGGCTCGAAGCTGCAAAGCCCGTCCTGTGACAGTCCGATCAGCGGCTGCGCGATGGACTGGTGGGCACCACCCTCCGCCGCCAGTGTGATGCCCGACGGTGTCGCAACGACGATGAAGCGCGCATCCTGGTAGCAGGCATAATTCAGCGCATCGAGCCCGCGTGCAATGAACGGATCATAAAGCGTGCCGATGGGGATCAGCCGCTCCCCATGGATGGAATGCGAAAGGCCCAGCGCCGACAGCAGGATGAACAGGTTCATCTCCGCAATGCCGAGCTCGATGTGCTGGCCCTGCGGCGAGAACTCCCACGAAAATGTCGACGGGATCCGCTCGCGCTTGAAAGTGTCGGCCACGGTCTCCATCGCAAAGAGGCCCCGCCGGTTAACCCACGCACCCAGATTCGTCGAGACCGTCACATCCGGAGAACAGGTGACCACGCGCTGCGCCAGCGCATGCTTCTCCCGCGCCAGCTCGTTCATGAGGTTCCCGAAGCCCGCCTGCGTCGAGGTCACGGGCTGGGGCGTATGGGAAAGCTGCGCGGGCACTTCGATGGCCGGCGCCTTCAGGCGTCGGGGCCCGCCCTGCACGAAAGGCACGGCCCTCAGAAAAGCCTCAAGCACCGGCTCGGAAGCCGCAAGCCCCTCGAACCTGTCCCACTCATGACCGTCGCGTATGCGAAGCCGGGACTTCAGCGTCGCGATCTGCTGGGGCGTCATCAGCCCGGCGTGGTTGTCCTTGTGTCCCTGCAGTGGCAGCCCATGCCCCTTGATGGTGTAGGCGATGAAGCATACCGGCCGGTCGCTGGTGCAGGCATTGAAGGCCTCGAGCAGCGCCTCTATGTCATGGCCGCCCAGGTTGGTCATGAGCGCCTCGAGATCCTCGTCACTGCGCCGCTCAAGCAGGGCCGTGACAGGCCCTTGGTCGCCGATGTCATCGAGCAGCCGCTTGCGCCAGGCCTTTCCACCCTGGAACGTCAGCGCCGAATAGAGCTGGTTTGGACACTTCTCGATCCAGTCGCGCAGCCGGTCTCCGCCGGGCTCAGCGAAGGCAGCTTCCAGCTTGCGCCCATACTTGAGGATGACGACGTCCCAGCCGAAGTTCCGGAACAGGCTCTCGAACCGGGACCAGAGCCCCTCACGGATGACGGCATCGAGGCTTTGCCGGTTGTAGTCGACGATCCACCAGGTGTTGCGGACGTCATGCTTCCAGCCCTCGAGCAGGGCCTCGAAGATATTGCCCTCGTCCATCTCCGCATCGCCAATGAGCGCCACCATGCGCCCTTCGGGACGCGACGTCCCCCACCCGTGGGCCCGCACATAGTCCTGCACCAGCGAGGAAAACAGCGTCTGCGCCACACCCAATCCAACCGAACCGGTTGAAAAGTCGACGTCATCGGCATCCTTGGTGCGGGAGGGATAGCTCTGCGCCCCCTTGTAACCGCGGAAGTTCTTTATCTTTTCCAGATCCTGCTGCCCCAGCAGGTACTGGATCGCATGGAAATTGGGGCTCGCATGCGGCTTGACGGCGACCCGGTCTTGCGGGCGCAGGACCGCGAAGTAGAGCACTGACATGATGGTCGCCAGCGACGACGATGAGGCCTGGTGGCCACCAACCTTCAGCCCGTCCTCGTTGTCACGCAGGTGATTGGCATTGTGGATCGTCCAGCTCGCAAGCCAGCGAACCTTCTGCTCAAGCTCCGCAAGCAGGGCGATCGTCTGCCTGTCAGCCATGTCCCAACCCCGTCCCGGTGAAGCGCGGACCATACAGCTCCCATGGGCAGGGACCTAGTCCCCCCGGCCTAGGACCCGGCGTCGCGCCGCGCACCGGGCTTGCCAAGCAGGGCGGCGACGCCGTTGAACAACCCGAGGAACAGCACGAAGACAAGTGCCACGCCGGAGGGGCTCAGGGTCTCCAGATAGGAGTTCACGAACACGGTGACCGGAATGGCCGCGGCGGTGGCCAGGCCGTGCTTCATGGCCAGTTCGGCTGCCTTTGCCATGCGATGTCTCCCCTAGGGTCAGCTCTGGAATCGTTGCGCGGGCGCAGCATGCGCGCCGGCGCCGGATCACGCAACCCGAACCCGGGCGTTCCGCAACGGCCTTAACCCGGCCTTAGGCAACGGGGTGTAAGGATCCCGGAGCCTGCTGGCAAACAGGCTGGCCCAAAAGACGCACATTGGATCCAACCGATGAAGAAGCTTCTGCGCACCCTCAGGATCAATGCCTCCGGCCGCGAGCACGGCTTCTGGCTCGCCGGACAGTTCCGCGGCGAGAAGCACCCGATGGCTGACGACGCGATCGCCGCCTGGAGCGAGTTCATGGGACGCGAGTCGGCCGAACTCTGGATCGCCGCCAACGCCGCAAGGCAGGCCTCAGCAACGGCGCGACACGCGCCGCCCCGATCAATAGTTCAAGGGACATAATAATAGGGACGCTCCATCCCCGCCCGGCGGCGCGCTGCTCCTGCCCCCATACGCCCCTCAACGTGCCTCGTACCGCTCGCCTGGACCTAATCCCTTAGGGTTAGTCCAACAGGTCAGGTCGACCGCACGCAGGAATGGAATCCTGAGCATCTCCTAGCGCGAAAAAGGACGTATCCGCGACGCGTTGTCCCCTGTCACCATATTTACCATATCTGAACCCTGTTCCGGGTTGACCCCCGGGCATCGACTGGTAAGTACCCGGTTAACTGGGTAGGCGCTGCTCCCCCGCAGCGTCCAGTTCAATAAGGGGTTTTTCATGAGATCCAAGTTTATCCTGCTCGGCACCGTTGCCGCGCTGTCACTCATCTCCACGTCGAATACCAACGCGCACCAGCAGGGCTGGTATGTCGGCCTCGAGGCTGGCGCGAACTGGATCGGCGACAACGACTTCACGATCAGCAGCGATTACGCAGGCAACGGCATCAGCCCAGTCGCGCTGTCGTCAATGCACCACCGGTCATATGTCGGCGGTAGCCTCGACTTCGATACGGGTTGGGCGGGCTTTGCGACGTTTGGTTACGGCTTTGAAAATAATTGGCGCATCGAAGTCGAGGCAGGGTATCGCAGCAACGACTTCAATGCGACGGCATACTATGTGAACGATCACAACGGCTACACCAAGACAGAGACAGCTGCTTCTGCACCGCATCTTTTTGATGTGCTGATGTTCAACGGGATGCCTGTTTCAGGCGCCAGCAAGGCCGACGGCTCGCTCGACGAGTGGACCGCGATGGTCAACTTCATCTACGACATCCCTGTTGCAGAGAAGATCGACCTCAGCATCGGCGTCGGCGTCGGCGTGGACTTCTCGAACATCGAAGCCGCCGGCTTCGAGGACAGCGACACCAACTTCGCCTATCAGGCGATCGTTGGGCTCAGCTACCAGGTCACCAAGCGCCTCGACCTGACGCTCACCTACCGTTACCTGAATGTTGACGCGCCGAGCTACAGCGAGACGCTGAACACGGTCGCCTACACGGCCGGTCTCGATGACATCGAGAAGCAGTCGGTCACGGTCGGCCTGCGCTACGACCTCTACGAGGATGAGACGCCGGTTGTCCCCGTCCCGCCGCCGGCGCCCCCGGCGCCGGCTGCAGAGCCCGAGCAGTTCGTCATCTTCTTCGGCTTCAACAAGTGCAACATCACGGCGGAAGCCGATGCGGTCCTGTCGGAGGCTGCCGCTGCAGCCAAGACACAGGGCTCGGCTTCGGTGCTGATCGTCGGTCACACCGACACGGTCGGCTCGAACAGCTATAACCAGAAGCTCTCCGAGTGCCGCGCCAATGCGGCGAAGTCAGGCCTGGTTGCCAAGGGCATCGGCGAAGCGCAGATCTCGGCCACGGGCCGCGGCGAGACGGAGTTGCTGGTCAAGACCGGCGACAGCGTCAAGGAACCGCAGAACCGCCGCGCGACGATCGACCTGAAGAAGTAAGGCACACACGGGAACCCTCCGGGCTTCTCGGACTGGAAAGGGCGGGCGTAAACCCGCCCTTTTCATTTGCGCCAACCTGATCCGCTCGATTCCACATGCTTGCCGCGGGCTTCCGGGTGCACGAGACTGACGGCCAAGCGCAAGCCGCGCGCACAGGCATCAAGGAACCACAGGCCCATGAACATCGGACGCAGGACCCGCATCGCACTGGCAGCCATTGGCGTCCTGGGCATTGCCGGATGGGGCCTCTGGCAGCAGTACTGGTACTACCTTCCGGGCATCATGCAGGCCCTGAACGATCCCGTCGGCGAGCACCGCGTGGTGGAGTGGGCGCCACCTGCGAATAAGCCTGCCGGTGAACGCAGCCTGCCGAACATCGTCCTGATCGTCGCTGATGACCTGGGCTACAATGACATCTCCCTGAACGGAGGCGGCGTCGCTGGCGGAACCGTCGCCACACCCAACATAGATGCCATCGCACGCAATGGCGTGAATTTCGTCCGCAGCTATGCCGGCAATGCGACCTGCGCTCCCGCCCGGGCCGCCATGATGACAGGGCGCTTTGCAACACGCTTCGGCTTCGAGTTTACGCCCACCGGCCTGCAGCACGCCAAGGTCATCGGCGTTGCGGAGAATGCCTCGCCCTGGCCCACCATCTATCACGCCGAGCACGAGGCCAGTTATCCCGCACAGGCTGAAATGCAGGTACCGCAATCCGAGGCGATGCTCGCCGAGCGCCTGCGGGAACGCGGCTACCGAACGCTGGGCGTCGGGAAGTGGCATCTCGGCGCTTCACCCAGCTCGCGACCCGATGCCCGGGGGTTCGACGCCTATCTCGGCTTCTATTCGGCCACGACGCTCTATTTGCCCAAGAACCACCCGCAGGTCGTCAACGCCGAAAACCCGGCCTATCCACCCGACAGGTTCCTGTGGGCCAACCTCGCCTACGGCGTGCGCTTCAATGGCGGACCCCGCTTTGAACCGAAGGGCTACGTCACGGACTACTTTGCCGCCGAGGCCGCCCGGGCAATCGAAGCCAACCGCGACCGCCCTTTCTTCCTGCATGTCGCCTTCAGCGCGCCGCATCTGCCGATGCAGGCCCTGAAGTCCGACTATGACAGCCTTGGCTCCATCAAGGACCACCGCCTGCGTGTCTACGGGGCCATGATCCTGTCGCTCGACCGCGGCGTCGGCACGATCATGGAAGCCCTGAAGCGCAACGGGCTTTCCGAAAACACGATCGTCATTTTCACCAGTGACAATGGCGGCGCCGGCGCGGCAGGCCTGGCCGACCTGAACCGCCCCTTGCGCGGCTGGAAGTCGACCTTCTACGACGGTGGCCTCCGCGTGCCCATGTTCATGCAGTGGCCCGCGCGCCTTGAACCCGCGCAGCCTACAACCCCAGTAGGCCACGTCGACATCTTCGCCACCGCCATGGCCGCCGCCGGGATCGACACCCCGTCTGCCAAGCCGATCGACGGCGTCGATCTCGCAGGGATTGCTGAAGGAAAGGTCACGACGGATCGCGTCTTGTATTGGCGTTCGGGGGGCTACAGCGCCCTGCTCAAGGGCGACTGGAAGATCCAGCGCATCACGAGGCCTGCGACGAAGGACATGCTCTACGACCTGGCGTCCGATCCGGGCGAGCGCAACGACCTCGCGGCCACGGCGACGGACCGGCTCGCAGAACTGCAGCGTGATCTCGACGCGATGCAGGCCACAAGCGCCCCACCGCTCTGGCCCTCGCTGATCGAGGCGCCGGTCCCGGTCGATGGTCCGATTGACGGGACCTACGACCCGACCGACGCCTACGTCTATTGGTCAAACTGACAAACGAGGCCGTTGGGTCCACCTACCAGATGCGGACCCGTTCTTCCGGCGCAAGGTAGAGCTTCGCACCCGGCTTCACATTGAAGGCCTTGTACCAGGCATCCATGTTCCGCACCGTCCCGTTCGCACGGAACTCGCCGGGCGAATGGGGACCCGAAATCACCTGGTTGCGAAGCGCCTCATCGCGCATGAGCTGGCGCCAGATCTGGCCAAACCCGAGGAAGAAGCGCTGCAGGCCCGTGAATCCGTCAAGCACTGGCGGCTCGCGTCCCTCGATCGAGATCAGATAGCCCTCGAGCGCAACATTCAGCCCGCCCAGGTCACCGATATTCTCGCCCAGGGTCAGGCGCCCGTTGAGGAACAGGCCAGGCAATGCCTCAAACTTGGCATATTGCGCCACAAGCTTGTCGCCGAGCGCCTTGAAGCGCTTCTCGTCTTCCTCGTTCCACCACTTGCGCAGGATGCCGTCGCCATCCGACTTCGACCCCTGGTCGTCGAAGCCATGCCCCATCTCGTGACCGATGACCGCTCCAATGCCACCGTAGTTGATCGCCGGATCGGCATTCACGTCGAAGAAGGGCGCCTGCAGGATCGCCGCCGGAAACACGATCTCGTTCCAGACCGAGCTGTAGTATGCATTGACCGTCTGGGGCGCCATACCCCACTCGCTGCGGTCCGCACCGTCGGCAAGCCGCTTCAGGTCGCGCACCCGCGTGAATGCAAGCTCCCGCTTGTGGTTCCCGAACGCATCGCCGGCAACGATCTCGAGGTCCGTATAGTCACGCCACTTGTCGGGATAGCCGATCTTCACCCGGATCTTCTCGAGCTTGGTCAGCGCCGCGACCTTCGTCTCCTCGCTCATCCACGCCAGCTTGCGAATGCGCACCTTGTAGGCTGCCCGCAGGTTCTCCACCAGCTTGGCCATTTCGCTCTTGGCGCGCGGCGTGAAGTTCTTGCGCACATAGAGCTGCCCGACCGCTTCGCCCATCGGCGCGTTGAATGGCGTCCCGCTCATGGCCGTCACGGCGCGCTTCCAGCGGTCGCGCTGCTGCGGCTGCCCCGTCACGACCTTGCCGTTGAAAGCAAAGGCCGCATCGTCGAAGCCTGCCGGCAGCACCTCGGCAAAGGCGTTCAGATAATGGAAGGCAAGATAGTCGCGCCACAGCGCCACCGGTGTCTCGCGGAACAGCTTGGCAAGCCCCTGCACGGCATCCGACTGGGCAACAACGAAGAAGTCCTGCTTCGGAGCCCCGAACGAGTCAAACCCTGCCTGCCATGGAAACTCGGGCGCAAAGGCAATCAGCTCGGCACGTGTCTTGGGATTATAGGTCAGGTCCCGGTTGCGGGACTTGTCGCGCGGCCAGTGAATGGTGGCAATCCGCGTCTCCAGCGCGATGATCTCGCGAGCCTTGCGATCCGGTCCGCGATGACCCGCCAGCTTGAGCATCGTGCCCACATAGTCTGCATACTTTGCGCGGATCGAGGCGAACTTCTCGTCCTGCTTCAGATAGTAGTCGCGGTCAGGCATGCCGCGGCCGGACTGCCCGATGGCGATCACATAGACATCCGGGCGCTTGGCATCCAGCGTCACGCCCATGCCGACCGGCAGCAGGCCCCTGAAAGCGGGGGACGCCCACAGCGCAACCACGTCCTCGTGCGTCCTGAGCGCTGCAATGCGGTCAAGGTCGGGCTTGGCCGGCGACAGGCCCTTGGCATTGATCGCGGCAACATCGTTGTAGGCTTCGAAATAGTCGACCACCTTGCGCTCGACCGAGCCCGCAGCCGGATTGGTCCGTGCAGCCTCTTCCACCGCCGCGCGCACATCGTCCTCGGACTTGGCCGCCAGCACGTTGAAGGATCCCCAGCGCGAGCGATCATCCGGGATCTTGTTGTTCTTCATCCATGTTCCGCCGACGAAGCGGAAGAAATCGTCGCCCGGAAGCAGGGAGCGATCCATGCCCTCGAGGTCGAAACCCCAGGTCCCGATGACAGGCTTGCCGTCGGGGACAAGGGCAGCCGTGGGCGACGTGGTGCAACCTGCGAGCGCCAGCGCAAAGGCACCAGCGGACGCACCCTGCAGAAGCGCGCGTCGGCTCATGGGATTCAGCATCTCTCTTCCTCTCGATTGTCAGGCCAGGTACTGGTCTCAGTCCGCATGATGCAGCATGCAACACGTCCGCCCGTCAAGCCGGACCCCGGGTATGGAGCCGCTCAGCCGGGGAGGAGAATCTCCAGCATCGACGCGGTAATTAGGAACTGCGCAACCACATAGGTTCCCCAGACAAGCTCGTTCGCGAATGGGAAGGGCGACATGAACTTGCGCACGGCGATCAGCGAGTCCGATACGGCAAAGATGACCGCCCCGGCGCCAAGCCATGGGCTGGCCATGGGGACCGACAGCGATCCCGCCACCATCACCATGATGATCCCGAAATAGGCCAGCACCGGCAGGCGCAGACCTCCCAGGCGCGGCCAGAGCCATGCCACAAGGCCAAGGGCCGCCGCGCCACAGGCCAACATCACCACAAGCGCCTCCACAGAGGGCGCCGCGATGAACGGAATGAAACCGGCGACATAGACCACATGCGCCATCAGGAACGACGAAAGCCCGGCAACAAAGAGCCTTCGTTCCTCGCCCAGCGCCAGGAACATGTCCCCGAGTGCAGACAGCACGAGCGCCAGCGACAGGGCAATCAGCCCGGCAAGCGGCTCAGGATAGGCCAGCAGAAAGGTCAGGGGCAGAAACGACAGGGTCGAAAAGCACAGCGTCTTCGCCAGGGTCCGGGCCGCGGAGCGGGGCAACTGCATGACCCCGAAATAGGCAACCGACGCCGCAAGCGCCAGCGCAGCGATGGCGACCCGCAGACCATCAAGCCCGTCACCGACCGAAAAGACTGGATCCAGCATCACGCTGCCTCCCCACCCTAACGCGACCATGCCCCGGTCACACGCCAGAGGACCTGCCTACCATGGCGCGACACCATCGCGCCATCGCGGTCGAACCGTCGCATGACAAAGGCCACCCCGGTCGGCCCGGGAGATCCAATCAGCCGCCTTGACACCCCCGCCCGGAATGAATGTCTTGTGCCACCCATCCGCCAGGACCTTCATGCCCGCCCTTCTCATCCAGCTTCAGGACATTGCGCTGACTTTCGGCGGTACTCCGCTCCTGAAGGGAGCCGACCTCGTCTTGTCCGAAGGCGACAGGCTATGCCTCGTTGGCAGGAACGGCTCGGGCAAGTCGACACTGCTGAAAATCGTCGCCGGTCTCGTTGAGCCCGATTCGGGCATCCGGTCGATCGCACCCCGCGCCACGGTCCGCTACCTGCCGCAGGAACCCGACCTCACCGGCTACCCGACGACACTCGCCTATGTCGAGGCGGGCCTCTCGCCGGGAGACGACCCCTACCGGGCCCTCTACCTCCTCCAGAACCTCGGTCTGACAGGCGAAGAGGCCACGACGAACCTTTCGGGCGGCGAAGCCCGGCGTGCTGCCCTCGCGCGCGTGCTGGCACCCCAGCCCGACATCCTGCTGCTCGATGAGCCCACCAACCACCTCGACCTGCCGGCCATCGAATGGCTCGAGAATGAACTCGCCTCCATGCGCAGCGCCATCGTGCTCATCAGCCACGACCGCCGCTTCCTGCAGGCAATGACACGCGCCACCGTATGGCTCGACCGCGGCCGCACGCGACGTCTCGAGGAAGGCTTCGGCGGCTTTGAGGCCTGGCGCGATACCCTGCTGGAGCAGGAGGAACTTGAGCAGCACAAGCTCGACCGCCGCATCGCCATGGAAGAACACTGGGTACGCTACGGCGTCACCGCGCGGCGCAAGCGCAACCAGGGCCGCATGGCGCGTCTCGCCACCCTGCGCCAGCAGCGCCGCGACCATCGTCGTGTCCAGGGCAACGTGCAGATGGCGGCGACCGAGGCCGAGGGATCCGGCAGCATCGTCATCGAGGCAAAAGACCTGACGAAGGCGTGGGGGACGAACACCGTCGTCGAAAATGTCTCGGTGCGCATCGCGCGCGGCGACCGGATCGGCATCGTCGGCCCCAACGGTTCCGGCAAGACCACGCTTCTCTCCCTGCTCACGGACCGGCTGAAGCCTGATGCCGGCAGCGTGAAGATCGGTTCGAATGTCCGCATGCACGTGCTCGACCAGCGCCGACAGGCCCTGGAGATCGACGTCTCGGTAAAGGACTTCCTGACAGGCGGGCACGGCGAGACGCTCGCCGTCGGCGACCAGGTCCGTCACTACGCCTCCTACATGAAGGACTTTCTTTTCACGCCCGAACAGGCGCGCACGCCTGTCAGCGCGCTGTCAGGAGGCGAGCGCGGACGCCTTGTCCTCGCCCGGGCACTCGCCACACCCGCAAACCTGCTGGTCCTCGACGAACCAACCAACGACCTCGACCTGGAGACACTCGACCTCCTGCAGGAACTGCTCGCCGACTATGCCGGCACCGTGATCGTCGTGAGCCACGACCGTGACTTCCTCGACCGCGTGGCGACGGCCGTCCTGTGGGCGGAAGGCAATGGCCGTTTCACCGAGTATGCCGGGGGCTTCAGTGACGCCGTCGCACAGCGTGGCGAAGAGATGAAAGCGAGGGCCAGGGCCGCAGCCCCCCAACCACGGCTCAAGTCCCGTGAAACCGACGTCCCGCGCCCCAGCGAGCAGAAAAAGCTGACTTTCAAGGACTAGCTCGCCCTGCAGACGCTGCCCGCCCAAATGGAAGCGCTGCGCAACATCATGGTAG
>DAISVV010000046.1:0-15679 GCA_036840015.1 Micropepsaceae bacterium | reverse complement strand
GCGGCACTGCGGCAGGGCCAGCCATGAGGCTGGCCCGTCACCGCGCGGCAACCAAAATCGGCCTTACTCGCGCCAGGCGCGGTTGAAGCTGTCACGCAGGGGCTGCGTGAGATAGGCAAGCGCCGTGCGTTCGCCCGTCTTGATCATGACGGCTGCGGGCATGCCAGGCTGAAGGGTCTGCTTGCCGAGGCGGTGCATTTCGCTGTCCGGCACGTCCACATGCGCGACGAAATAGGTCGCGCTTGAGCGGGGATCCTGCAGCGAGTCAGCCGAGATATAGGCAACCCGTCCATAGAGCATGGGCAGGTCCTTCTGGCTCAGGCTGGTGAAGCGAACCTCGGTCGGCAAGCCGATCGAGACCGAGTCAACGTCGGACGGCCGGATCTGCACCTCGACCATCAGCCTGTCATCGCGCGGCACGATCTCGAGAATGGTTTCGCCAGGACGCACGACGGCGCCAAGCGTCGACATCCGCGGTGCCAGCACATAGCCCGACGTCGGGGCCCGGACCGTCATGCGGTCATAGGCCTGCTCGGCGGCGCGATACTGTTCGCGCAGGTTCGGGAGCCGGGCCTGCACCTCGCGCAGCTCACCCTGGACCGTCGCCATCAGCTGGTTCTTGGCCTGCATCAGCTTCAGTTCGCTTTCCATGAGCGAACTGCGCGTGCGCGCGATCATCGCCGAGGTGCGTTCCACCCCGCCGCTGAGCTGCGAGATGTCGCGATTGAGCGAGAACACGCGGGTACGTGTCGTGTAGCCCTTCTTGTAGAGCTCCTCGACAACGTCGAGTTCCTTGCGCGACAGTTCAATCTGTTCCCGCGCCGCACGGCGGTCGGCCTCCAGCGCGCTGAGCTCGCCCTTGAGCTGCTCGTACTGCGACTGGATCATGGACAGCTGGCCCTGCAGTTCCTGGCGGCGCGCAATGAAGAGCTGGGCCTGGCCTTCAAGGAGGTTCTTGACCGCCGGCATGCGCGCGGCGGCATCCTGCAGTTCCTGCGGGAATGCAGGTTCCGCCGCCTCGGCGATCTCGGCCTGCATGCGCGCCTCGGTGGCCACGCCAAGGAAATAGGAATCCCGCCCGCGCGTGTAGCGCTCGAGCGCATCCGCGTCATCGAGCTCCAGCAGGACATCGCCCTCTTTCACATGCTGGCCGTCCTCGACCTTGATCGCGCGTACCGCGCCACCGGTCGGATGCTGGACCTGTTTGCGCTTCGAGGCGACCACGACCTGGCCATTGGCCACGACGGCACTGGCAATCGGCACCGTGGTGCTCCAGATGCCGAACCCGCCGACGGCCAGCCCGATGAGGGCAAAGCCGTAGATCATCGCCCGCTTCGTGTTCGTCGGCAGGCTCGGAATGCTGTTGGGCCAGTTTGGCCGCCTAGGACTGGGCTTTGCTATTTGCATGGCGGTTCTCGATTGACGTCACCTTGGACGGGTTGGGTGATGCACCGGTGCGTGCATCGGCAGCTGCCTTGTTGAGGTTGGCGAGGACTTCGTCGCGCGGTCCGAAAGACACCATCTGCCCGGCCTTCATGACGGCGAGCTTGTCGACCACCGGCAGGATGCCGGGACGGTGCGTGATGATGATGACGGTCCGCTTCTGCTGCTTGAGGATTTCGACGGCCCGGCGCAGGTCAGCTTCGCCCGCGGCATCAAGGTTGGCGTTGGGTTCGTCGAGTACAACCACCTTCGTGTTACCGAAGACGGCGCGCGCCAGGGCAACCCGCTGGCGCTGGCCACCGGAGAGCAGCTTGCCGCGCTCGCCGATGATCGTGTCATAGGCATTGGGCAGCGTCAGCACGAAGTCATGCGCGCTCGCGATCTTTGCCGCTTCGACAATGGCATGCGAGTCGGGCGAGCCATAGCGCGAGATGTTCTCCGCGACCGTGCCCTCCATGAGCTCCACGTCCTGTGCGAGGTAACCGACCTGCGGGCCAAGTTCGGCCGGCGACCAGTCGGATACCTCGACCCCGTCGAGCCGCACATTGCCGGCCGACGGCTTCACCGCGCCGATCATGAGGCGTGCGAGCGTGGTCTTTCCCGAGCCGGTGGCGCCGATGATGCCAAGCACCTCGCCCGGGGCAACTTCAAGCGACACGCCGCGCAGCGCGGGTTCCTTCGAGCCGGGGAAGCGCATCCAGACGTCTTCAAGCGCGAACTTGCCGGCCGCGGGCGGCAGTTCAGTGCGCGTGGTGTCGTGCACGCCCTTGAGCACGGCATTCAGCCGTCCGTAGGACTGCCGGACCTGCACGAAGCGCTTCCACTGGCCGATCGAGGCCTCGATCGGCGCCAGCGCGCGGCCCATGATGATCGAAGTGGCGACGATGGCACCTGCCGAGATCTGGTTCTCAAGTGCGAGATAGGCGCCCAGCGCAAGGCACAGGATCTGCAGCAGCTGGCGCGCAAACTTTGCAGCCGCGCTCAGGCGCGAGGCCCTGTCGCTGGCAACGGCCTGCCAGGCAAGGCTCGCCTCGTGATGCTCTTCCCAGCGGCGCTGCACGTTCTTGACCATGCCCATCGAGCGGGCGGATTCAGCATTGTTCTGAAGCGTGCTGACGAAGAACTCCGAGTCGCGGTGCGCCTGTGCGGCCTCGTTAAGCGGCTTGCCGGTGGCGATTTCGCTCAGGTAGGCGATCCCGATGATGACGATGGCGCCGGCCAGGGCCAGGAGCCCGAGGGCAGGGTGCAGCAGGAAGATCACAAACAGGAAGATCGGCGTCCAGGGCGCGTCGAAGAGCGCGATCAGCGCCGGGCTTGCCAGAAAGGAACGGATATTGTCGAGGTCTCGCAGCCCGTGCGCGCTCGACATGTCAGTGGGTTCCTTGCCCATCGAGATGCCGAAGGTCAGGTCACGCAGTTCGTTGTCCAGTTGCGAGCTGGCGCGTACCAGAAGGTCCGAGCGCGCGATTTCAACAAGGGCCTGCACCAGCAGCACGCCGACGGAAAGCAGCGTCAGGAACAGCAGCGTATCCTCGCTCTGCGAGGTAAGGACCCGGTCATAGACCTGAAGCATGAACAGCGGGCTGTTCAGCATCGCAAGGTTCACGAACAGGCTGAAGACGCCTGCGCTGATGAACACGTTGCGCGACCGGTGGAGGAAATTGCCGATGATGCTCGCGTTAGCCTTGTTCACGGACGATCTCCCCGAAATGTGATGCAGGCCGCGCGCGCGAAATCCAGGCACCCGCGCGCCAGGCCCGCCCCGTTGGCCGCGGACCTGTCCGCGGCGGGGCGCATCATAATGGGCGAGAGCGGCAGGGGCATGGGCTTGTGAATCCGTGGACGAGCTTTATTCCGACCTTGCCAAAAATATCCGGTCGGGGGGCGTTGTCGCAACGGTATGCATCGTTTGAGGTAACTGCACCGGGTTTCAGCGGGCTTTGTCACACCTATTAGGTATTAATCCCTTGGGCGTACAACAAAAAACGGGGGCCCGAGGCCCCCGTTGCGTTAACCCTGCCCGGATGCCGACGGGATCAGAACCCGTAACGCAGGAACACCGAGCCCACGTTTTCCTCGTAGTCGGACGTATTCAGGTTCGAGTCGCGAACCACCCGGCGAACCTCCACGCCCGCCTTGACGTTGGTATCGATCTCCACATTGGTCGACAGCCTGAGCGTATGCCTGTCGTCCCCGCGCGTCCCGGGGCCAGGAAGGCTCACCTCGTTGTCGTAATCGCGACGCTGATAGGCGTATGACAGCTTGACGTGGCCCTTCTGCCCGAAAAGTTCTATCGGGTACTGCGCCGCGGCGCGCCCTACGAAGCCGTCATAGTCGACCGCGTCGCCATCGGTGTTTTCGCTCGTGAACCCGCCGCCGACGGACACATAGCCCCTGTTGGGCCGGTCAAAATAGTAATTCACGTCTGCGCCGCCCTGCTGCGTGCTGGCATCGCGCGCGTCGTCGAGGCGATTGTAGTTCTTCGAGAAGAACCGGTAATAGCCGGAAATGAAGAAGTCTTCCGTGATGAAGGTGGAGAAAGTCGGCGAGAACATGTGCTGCTCGAGGAAGAAGGAGTCATCGAGGAGCGAATTTGTGTAGGAATATTCCACGCCGTACTTGATACCGCCCGACCTGATCCACGCCACCGCGCTGGGGTTATGTGACTGCCAGTTGAACGTCGTCAGTTCGTCGTAGAGGCTCTGGTAGAAATTGTAGCCGATCTCGACACGCGCATCCTTTTCATCAACCAGCTTGTATCCGGTATCCAGTTCCAGCACGAGGGCGACATCCCCTTGCATGCTGTTCGCGTCGCTCTGCTCGAGAGCCACATTGTCCGAGTACTCGAAGCCACCCTCGACATTCAGCCACCAGGCCTTCTGGTCTGCCTGCACCAGTCCCGGCGTTGCGAGAAACACCGTTGCGCCAGCCAGCAGGAACCGACGTGACTTTGTCTTCAGTGGGTGCATCTCAACTCTTCCCGTTGCTGTTTACGTAAGGGCATTCAGAACATGAATGTTCCAGCCAGGCGAACCTGACCCGATCCGGATCACTTCCTGCGCGAACGTAAGTTCCGCATCACCCTGCTGTAAAGTTCCTCACATGCAAGTCGCACTATAGATTTGCTCAGTGGTATGGATGCCACGCCAGAGCCGTACCCTCATGGCAAGGACCGGGCTCGGCATAGCCGGACAAGACAGCAACTGTCTCGCGGCAGCCACCAGACGGACATTGCACCCGCCTCAGGCTGCAACCACAGCGGTTGCGTCTCACGGACGGACCGGATCGATGACGCCGAAGCCGAAGACCGGATCGCGGCCCGGTTCGCCCAGGTCCTGCGCTGTTTCGACAAGCTCCTTCTCGGCGCGAATCGCCTGCGCCTTGTCCGGCCGCGGCAGGCGGCGCGCGAGTTCGGCGGCGATCACGGGCGCCGCGTAGGATGTCCCTGAAACGGTCTCGCTGTGGCCATCCGGTCCGGCAACGGTGGTGTCGACCCCTGGTGCGGCAAAGTCCACGTAGTCACCCTGGTTCGCATAGATGTAGACGCGGTTCGTCTTGTCGACGGCGGTTACCCCGACGACGCCGTCATAGGCGGCAGGATACTGGGCCTCGGCATTCGGGCCTTCATTGCCGACGGCGGCAACAAGTTTGTGGCCCCTGTTCACGAGCCGGGAAGTCACTGCCTCCAGCGCCGGATTGGGCGGGCCGGCAAGGCTGAGGTTGATGACCGGGATCCGGTTGCGCGCAAGCCAGTCCAGCGCCCGGAAAATCGCGTCGACCGAGGCGACTTCCTCGCCGTTGCCAATTTCGGAAAACACGCTTGCCACGAACAGCCGGGCGCCGGGTGCAGCCTCGGCGATCCGAGAAGCCACCGCCGTACCGTGGCTGTCGACAGTGGGGCTCGCAAGGCCAAACGAGCGCGATTCCACCCGCACCGAACCCAGCATGGGGTGCTTGTCGTTGACCGGCGCATCGACGAGGCCGATCTTGGCCGATGTGAGGCGCGCTGGCTTCGCCCTCTCACCGGCGCCGGCGGGCTGCGCAATTGTCGCCCCGCCGCGGGCCGGCACGTAGATGTGGTTGAAGCTTGCGATGCCCTTGGGGTCGATCCGGCGCAGGCGGGCAAGGGCGGTTTCCGCATCCTGCTGCCGCGGAATAGCCACGCGATAGCCGCGCAGGCCAAGTCCCGCCATCTGGAACGACTGCAGGATCCTGTAGCCGCCACGCACCAGCCTTGCTTTCGCAGACTTCGAGGCCGTGATGAGAAGCAGTTCTCCTTCGCGAACGCGCTCGCCGCGCTTGTTCTCCACGATCTCGATCATGCGCTCCGCGCGGTCGACACGGGATTCCGAAGCGGGCAGGGCAACGACCGCCTGACCGGCAGGCACGGTGCCCTCGGCTGCGGCGGCGCCGATCCCGAGGCTGGCAGGTTCCGGTTTCAGGGCAGTCTTGGGATCGTTGCCGCGGCTTGTGCCCGGGTTGCCGGAAGACGACGACGCGCGCGCCTCGGGCGATCGGCGATCCTTGTCACCGTCATCCTTGTCACCGTCTTCCTTGTCTTGCTTTCCTGACTTGTCGTCGCCCTTGTCATCGTCATCGTCCCGCGATGACGGTTCGTCCCGAGACTTGTCATCATCACTTGACCTGTCGTCATCCCGCGACTTGTCATCATCACCCCGGTCATCGTCATCATCCGATCCCGAGCTTCGGCTGCGGTCCTCGTCTCGGTCCTCGTCGGTATCCGTGTCCCGGTCGCGATCGTCATCGCTGTCACGGTCCCGGTCAGCGTTGCTGTCGCGATCTTCGTCATCGCGATCATCGTGATCGCGATCATGGTCATCCGCCTCCGGCGCTTCGTCATCGGAATGGTTCGAGGATCCGGTCCCGGCATGGGATGGCTCCGCCGGCGCCAGCACGAGCAGCAGGCTGGCAACGACTATGGCCCTGAGGCCCAAAAGCAGGGTCGACAAGGTGAATGATACCTGCATCAAAGCCTTCTTGGTTTCGAACCGTTCGAGAATCTTACCCCGCAATAGGGTTTTACAAAGGACGGGCTTGCTGCTCAAATGGGATTTGTTCGGAATAAATGCCTTTCCCGTTCGTTGTAACACCGACGAAACAAATGACTGAAAGAGATCCTGGCGAATTGCGAAAGGGGTTAACGATGCTGCTGCCGCGCCTGCGGCGGTTTGGCATTGCCCTGACAGGCTCAAGCGACGAGGGGGACGACATCGTACCCGCAGCGCTTGAGAGGGCGCTTTCCAAATCGGCACAGTGGCAATCCGGCACGCGCCTGGACAGCTGGATGTTCAGGATAATGCAGAACATCTGGAAAGACAGGCGCCGCCGCCAGCGAACCGATCGCGAGAAGCAGACCCTCGAAATGGCCGCGACGGACCTTTCCGTGGACGGACAACGTGTCACTGAGACATCGCTGATGCTGACCCGGGCGAGGGAACAATTCGCCCGCTTGTCTGATGACCACAGGATGGTGCTAGCGCTGGTTGTGATCGATGGACATTCTTATCAGGAAGCAGCGGATATACTCGAAATACCTGTCGGAACCCTGATGAGCAGATTGTATCGTGCACGCGAGACACTACGGGAAATGATTGAGACTTCTCCCAACAGGCAAGCATTGGCTTCAATACGATGACATTTATCCCCGACGAGACCCTGATGGCCTATGCAGATGGCGAGCTTGAAGCCGCAGAGGCTGCACGCGTGCGCGCCCTCGTGCAGGCCAGCGACACGCTGCAGGAGCGCCTGCGCCGCTTCCGCGCGACCGACGACCTCCTCAAGGCATCCGTCTCGACGCAACTCGATGTGCCCGAGCGCTTTGCGGCGTTGCTGGCTGATGTTCCTGCGCCCGCGGCTTCAGCGCCGGCTGGCGGTGCTCAGGTCATGCCCCTGCGCGCGCGTGGATGGTCGCGTCGCTACTGGTTGCCGATGGGCGCCGGCATTGCGGCAGCACTTCTCATCGTGGTCACCGGGAACATCATGACGGCCGACCGAATGCCGTGGCTCGAGCAGGTTGACGACGGCATTGCGCTGGCCGGACCTGTCCTCGCCATGATGGCCGACACGCCGTCGGGCCAGTCGGCGCGCTCGGGTGGTCTGGACGTGAAGCCCATCGTCAGCTTCGTGTCTGCCGACGGGCGGATGTGCCGCGAGGCCCACGTCCAGGACAGCGAGATGGCATCGCGCATTCTCGTCTGCCGTGACGTCGCCGAGAACGAGTGGTGCGTCGAGGCCTTTGCCCGCGTGAACCCGATCGTCAACCGCCAGGCCTACCAGACGGCAGGGGTTCCCAATGACCCCGTCATCGACGCGGCCTATGGCCGTCTGGGCCGCCAGGCCATTCTCGACCGCGAGGCCGAGACCCGTGCCATCCGCTCGGGTTGGACATCCCGTTAGTCACGGATTGCCGGAACATCTCGACGCAGCGCGTGCGCCCGACTAGGTTAGGCAACGTCATGTGCCCCGGGGTCCTAAAAGCATGCGCCTGATGCTCATCCTCCTGTCCGCCCTGCTTGTCGCGACCATGGTCGTGGTGGTGCCTGCACGCGCCGAGGATGCCCGCAACGCCGACAAGGGTTTGAAGGATCTCGGCCGCGGCGTCGGGCAGATCGAGCTGAAGGACGTGGACGGCAGGACGGTGCGCCTGAAGGATTTCGGCGGAAAGCCCCATGTGCTGTTTTTCGGCTTCACGCGCTGCCCGGTCGTCTGCCCGGTCACAGTCTGGGAGCTTGATGCCGCGCTTGAGGCGATCGGCAAGGACGCCAAGGACATCGGCATCGTCTTCATCACCCTTGATCCCGCTCGCGACACGCCCGCCGTGATGAAGAACTACTTTTCCGGCTTCAAGGGCCGCGTGACCGCGCTCACCGCCCCGCTTCCGGTCATCACGCGCTTGACCAAGGCCTATGACGTGCGCTTTGAGCGCGTTGATACGGGCAAGGGCGACTATTCCATCGATCACACCGCGCACGCCTTCTTGGTAAATGCCGATGGCGGTGTTGTCGACACGGTGGCATTCGGGGCCTCCCGCGAACTGAGCGTAACGCGCCTCAAGTCCCTGATAGAGGCCCACAAGCGGCGCAACTAGGCCCGCTCCCGCCGGCGGATACGATGTTTCCAGTTCCAAATGTGAAGCCTGGACATCTTTGGCTATGATAGCGGCACGAGGTAACCATTCGTGCCGATCTATTCCTACGAAGCCGCGGGCAAGGACGGAAAGCCGACGCACGGCACCATTGAGGCGCCGTCGCGCAGCATGGCTGTCGAGCGCCTGCTCCAGCAGGGACGCACACCCCTGCAACTGTCCGAGCAGCCGCTCCAGCGCGGGCCTGCGAGCCTGTCGGCGTGGCTGCCGTCATGGGGCAGCATGGCTGAGGCGCGCAGCCGCGGGACACTGCTGCGTGAACTCGCCGTTCTGCTGAAGGCGGGCCTCAACGTCGAGCGTTCACTCACGACGATGGCCGCACTGGCCTCGACACCTGCAACCCGCGCCACGATCGATGCCATGCTGGAAAGCCTGCGCAGCGGCGAGACGCTCTCGGCCGCAATGGCGCGCGCCGGCGACGCCTTCCCCGAGTCCATGCGAAGGCTGGTGGCTGCCGGCGAGGCCAGCGGCCGTCTGCCGGAAGTCATGACGCGCATCGCCGATGCCGAGGAGCGCACGCGCCAGCTCTCCGACAGGCTCGTTTCCGCCATGATCTACCCGGCACTGCTCATGGTGACCATGCTGGGCGTGCTGACGCTGATCTTCACGAGCGTTCTGCCGCAACTCGAGCCGGTGCTTGCCGGCGCCGGATCGGCCATCCCCTGGCCCGCGGCGATGCTGCTGGCGGTGTCGCGCTTCATGAATGCCTTCGGCTTCACGCTTGCCGTTGTGTTGCTGGCCGGGCTGGTGGCCAGCCTCTATCTCCTGCGCCAGCCTGCAACCCAGCTCGCCCTCGACCGCCATGCGATAAAGGCAAGATACCTGCTGGGCATTCCCCTCCATTACCAGACGGCACAGTTCTTCCGGAACCTCGCCATGCTGGTCGATGGCGGCATGCCGCTCAATCGCGCGCTCGAGCTGGCGCAGCAGGCCCTCTCGAACCGCTTCATGCGCCAGGCCCTCGATGCCGTGATCAACGACGTGCGCCAGGGCCGCACCCTGCGCACCGCGCTTGAGCAGGCAGGCCTCTTCCCCCGTCTCGCCGTCGAGTTCGTCGCCGTCGGCGAAGAGACTGGCCGCCTTGCGCCAATGCTGCAGGAAGCCGCCGACATGTTCGAACGCGACGTGCAGACCCGCGTCGACCGTCTCTCGGCGCTGCTGCTGCCGATGATGACGATTTTCCTCGGTCTCGTGGTCGCCGCGATCATGACAGGCGTCGTCAGCGGCATCTTTGCTGCAAACGACCTGGCGATCGGCCCATGAGAAACTCAAGCGCCAGCGCCGGTTACTCGCTCCTCGAGCTTCTCGTTGTCATCGCGATCCTCGCCATCGTGATGACGGCGGGCCTTCCCTATGCGGCAAGGGCGCTGGACAGCCTGACAATCGAGAGCGATGCCCGTCTTGCAGCGGCGCGGATCCGCGAATTGCGTTCCGATGCGATGGATCTTCAGCGCGACATTACCCTGTCGCTGCCAGGTGGCCCGCGCGCAAGCCTCGCATCCTCCGATGGGCGGACCATCGAACTCTCCCGCGGGACCACGGCCTCGATCGAGGGCACGGGGCCATCGCCCGCCATCGTCATCGGCTGGGACGGATCGGTCTCCGGGCGCCTGGTCCTCAGCAACGGACGCAAGACGCTGCGGCTTCTCCAGCGCGCCCCGCATGCGCCCGTCATCATCGAGGCAGCGCCATGACCTCGCACAGCCAGCAGGGCTTCACGCTGGTCGAGGCGCTGGTCGCTTTTGCGATCCTCGCGATGGTGCTGCTTGCCACCTGGCGCACCGCAGGCACGGGCCTGCGCGCGATCGACGCGGCCGCCGCGAATGAAGCAGCCGTGCTGGCGGCACAATCCGAAATGGACCGCATCGTGGCCCTCGGTCGGCCGCCCGCCGAGCGCACGGGTCGGATCGAGGGGACACCTTACACCTGGGAGGTCGAGGTCCTGCCGGCCGATCCCGCGTGGACGCGCCAGCCGCTGGCCCGAAAGCCCGTCCATCTCAGGCTGACCCTGTCCAGGCCTTCGCGCGCGGGAACCGCGCGCGTCAGCCTCGAGCGTGTGATCTTCCCAGGCCCGGCGAGGGCGCCAAGAACCGGCAGCGCGGGGCCGGCGACACACTGGCCGAACTGCTCGTCGTGCTCGCGCTGCTCGGCATCATGGCCCTCGTCATGGCTGACGGGATGCGCTTCGGCGGTCGCGTGTGGGAAGCATCCGCACGAAAAGCCGAGGCGATCGAGATAATGTCCGGGGGCCACACGCTTCTGCGCACTGTACTCGAGCGCGTGGTTCCGCGCGACCTCGATCCCGGCATGCCCGGCGATCCGGACCTGTTCCGTGCCTCGCCAACGCGCATGAGCTTCCTTGCCCTTGCGCCGGCGGCCGTCGACGCAGGCGGCGTAAGCCGGTTCGAGCTCGATGTCAGGAACACGGCGACAGGCCAGGAACTGGTTCTGTCGTGGACGCCGCTGGCCGGAAACCCGGCGCGCCAGCAGCGCATCGCTGTCTCGCAAGCAACCGCTATCACCTTCGCCTATGCCCGCCGCGACCAGGATGGCACCCTCGTCTGGCGCAACGACTGGGCCGACCAGTCAGGCGCACCGGACCTCATCCTCGTGCGGGTCAGGGGACTGCAACCCTGGCCCGACCTTCTGGTCCGTCCGCGCATCTCGCGCGACCCGGCTTGCATCTACGATCCGGTCTCCTTCGGGTGCCGCCATGCGTGAAAGTGCACCCACAGCCAGCACACGCGAAAGCGGCATGGCCCTCGTGGCGGTGCTGGGCTTCCTCGCGGCCCTGTCACTGCTGCTGATCGGCATCGTGCTCGCCTCGCGGGGCGCCGTCGACGCAACAAGCCGGCATCTTCTGCGCACCCAGGCCCAGCTGGCCATCGACAGCGCCCTCGACTTCGCCGCCAGCGCCATCGCCGGCGCGAAGGCAGAGCCGGCCACACTTCTCGAGAAGGCCCAAGTGTTCGAGGTTGGCGGCTTTCGCGTGAAGGTGTCAGCGCGCCCCGAGCGCGGCAAGGTCGACCTGAACTTCGCCGATGCGGGACTTCTCGCAACCGCGTTCCGCGCGGCCGGCGCAGCGCCCGACCAGGCGGACGCCATCGCCGCATCGGTCGAAGACTGGCGTGATGGTGACGAGCTTGTCAGGCCCAATGGTGGCGAACGCCGGCAATACGAGGCGGCCGGCCGGACCTATGCGCCAGCCAACAGGTTCTTCCGCTCGGTCGCACAGGCCCGCTTCGTGCTGGGCATGACAAGGGAGGTCTTCGACTGCGTCGCCGGCGACCTCACGGTCCTGACACAGGCACCGGGCATCGAGGTCAGGCATGCATCCCCCGCGCTCCAGCGCGAGCTTGGCATTGACACGCAGTCCCTGGGGCCGCCGGCAGCCAACCTGACCACCGCTGAACTCGTGACACCGGGTGACGTCTACGAAGTCACCGTGGAGCTCGAGGATGCCACCCGGCGCATCCGTCGGGGCGAGCGCATCGCCGTGCGCATCACGGGCAACCCCGAGGATCCCTACTGGATCATCGGCGTCGAGCCCTTGTTCCCGGCACGAGAGGGCGCTGCGGCCTCCTGCCCGCGACCCGGAAGGTCCAGCTGATGGACATGCTGGCGCCGACCTCGCTCTTTCTTCTTGTTGCCGCGCCCTTCGTCGGCAGTTTCCTCTGCGTGCTGGCGCTGCGACTGCCCGCGGGACAGGACGTGGTGCGGGGTCGCTCGCGATGCCCCTCATGCCACCAGGACCTCGCCGTGCGCGACCTCGTGCCGGTTCTGTCATGGCTCGTGGCGCGCGGTCGCTGCCGGTTCTGCGACGCAAGGATCGATCCGATCTACCCCATCATGGAGCTGTCAGCACTTGGCGTCGTGCTCTGGGCCATCTTGGTGGTGGATGAGGGCGCGCTCATGATTACAGTGCTCCTCGGCTGGGCTTTGCTCGCCCTTGCGGCGATGGACCTGCGCAGCCTGTTCCTTTCGGACGCCCTGACACTGCCCCTGATCCCGGCAGGCCTTGCTGCCTGCCTCTGGCTCGAGCCGGACGCAATCTGGGAACACGCACTCGCAAGCCTCGCTGCAGCAGGCATCCTCGCAGGCCTCGCGCTCGCTTACCGGCGCGCGCGCGGCAGGGATGGACTGGGTTATGGCGACGTGAAGCTCTTTGCAGCTGCCGGCGCCTGGACCGGCGCGCTGGGACTTGGGACAGTCCTGCTCTGGGCGGTCGTGGTAAATGTGCTTCTGCTTGCCGTCGAACGCGGCGCAGGACGGCAGGTTTCCGCCGAAACCAGGGTACCGATCGGCACAGGTCTTGCACTGGGTCTGTGGTTGACATGGCTCCACGGACCGTTGTCGATAATCTGAAACAGGATCGCGGACGCCTCCGATGAACAGCGAAGCAACGGCAAGAACAGCGCCAGCGCCCGGCCCCGCCGACCGGTTGCTTGCGAATCTGCTCGCCGCCGGCAAGCTGGACGAGGAAGGTGCCGAACGCGCCCGCCGCGCCGCCGCACAGAGCACGCTGAGCCTCTCGCGCATCCTCCTGGAACTGGGCCTCGTACCCGAGCGCGACCTGATCCAGGCCTTCGAGGCTTCCCTCGGCATTCCGCTGGCCTCGCCTGACGAACTGCCGCTCGAACCGGTGCTGCCCGACCAGGTGACAGAACGCTTCCTGCGCGACAACGCCGTCATCCTGCTGGCGGCCGATGCCGGCACCGTAACGATCGCCACCACCGACCCGCTCAATGAATTCGTGATCTCTGCAATCGGCCTGTCGACCGGTCGCAAGGTCCGGGTGAAGGCGGCTCCGGCCTCGGACATCGAGCAAGGCCTGCGCAGGCTGTATGAATTCGATGATGCCGGCGCCCTGGCGGCTGCCACCACCGGCGGGGCAGGAGAGGGCACCGAGACCGACCTCGCGCGCCTGCGCGAAAGCGCGAGCGAAGCACCCGTCATCCGCTTCGTGAACAGCCTCATATCGCGCGCCGTGGAGGCCGGTGCATCGGACATCCACATCGAGCCCTTCGAACGCCGCCTGCGCATCCGCGTGCGCATCGATGGCGTGCTCAAGGAAGAAGAGCCCGCTGCCATTGAACTCGCGCCCGCGATCATCTCGCGCCTGAAGATCATGAGCGGCCTGAACATCGCCGAACGCCGCCTGCCGCAGGACGGCGCCGTGAAAATGCCGGTCCGCGGACGCGAGGTCGATTTTCGCATCGCCACCGCGCCTGTGGCCCACGGCGAATGCGCCGTGATCCGAATCCTCGACAAGTCATCGGTACCCCTTGACTTGAAGGCCCTCGGCTTTGATGCCGACGCGCACGCGCGGATCGAGAGCCTCTTGCGCCGTCCCAACGGCATCATCCTCGTGACGGGTCCGACCGGAAGCGGCAAGACCACGACGCTCTACGCGGCGCTTGCGCGCCTGAACGCAGCCGAACGCAAGATCCTCTCGGTCGAGGATCCCGTCGAGTACCGCATCCCCGGCGTGAACCAGATCCAGGTCAAGCCCGAGATCGGCCTGACCTTCGCCCACGTCCTGCGCTCCGTCCTCCGGCACGACCCCGACGTGATCCTCGTCGGCGAGATCCGCGACGCCGAGACCGCGCGCATCGCCGTGCAGGCCGCGCTGACCGGCCACACGGTTCTGTCGACCGTCCACACCAACAGCGCCGCCGGCGCCCTCACGCGCCTGATGGACATGGGTGTGGAGGAGTACCTGCTGACCTCGACCATCTCGGGGATCGTCTCGCAGCGGCTCGTGCGCACGCTTTGCCGCGCCTGCAGGTCGCCCGTGCCTGTGCGGGCAGAGTGGCGTGACGAGTTTGCAGCCGCAGGCCTCTCGATTGCGCAAGGCACGACGCTGTTCGCCGCCACGGGCTGCCCCGCCTGCAGCGGCACCGGCTTCCGTGGCCGCACGGTGATTGCAGAAATCCTCGTGCCGGGCGAAGATGTGCGCCGTCTCGTCCTCGAGAAGGCAGGAGCATCCGCCATCCAGGCCGCAGCGGTTGCGCAGGGCATGGAAACGCTGCGCCGCAACGGCCTGCGAAAGGTTCTCGAGGGCGAAACGACGATCGAGGAAGTCTCGCGCGTCGCGCAGCAGGAGGAATGAACACCACATGGCGCTGAAGCGATCCCACGCCCCGGCACCTGGCCTCGCGCAGGCAGGCTATTCGCTGCTTGAGTTGCTCGTCGTGCTGGCCATCCTCGCCCTTGTCATCGCGATCGCGGCACCACGCGTGATTGGCTATCTCTCGACATCGAAGGTCAAGGTCGCCGAAATCCAGATCCAGAACATCGTCACTGCACTCGACATGTACCGCATGGACAACGCCGCCTATCCCACCGAGCAGCAGGGGCTGAAGGCGCTGGTCGAGCGGCCCGAGGGCGCGCAATCGTGGAATGGGCCCTACCTGACCCGCGGCGACGGCATCATCGATCCCTGGGGGCGCTCCTATGTCTACCGCACGCCCGGCCTGCATGGCGAAGTCGACGTCAGTTCGCTGGGCGCCGACGGCAAGGACGGCGGCGAGGGCGAGGACCGGGACATCGGCTCCTGGTGAACGTCAGGGCACCGTCTTCGGATCGATCTTCAGCTTCAGCGCAAGGTCCTGCGCCTGCTTGCGTATCTGCGGCAGCCACTCGGCATCTTTCGGGCTGTCCTTGATGAGCTCGATCCACATGTCGAGGGCGGCCTTCTGTTCGCCCGTCTGCGACAGGCGCAGGCCCTTGTAGTAGAGGGCGCGGGGATCCTTCGCATTCCCCGCCAGCACGCGGTTGAACGCATCGATTGCCTCGTCGCTGACCTTGCCCGAGGCGGCTTCGAACAGAGTCTACCCGTAAAGCGCCAGCAACTGAATGACCTTCGGCGCAAGTTCCACCGCCCGCTTGAGCGCCCCGATCGCCTTCTCGGGCTTGCCGGCGCGCATCTGCGCCCAGCCCATGGCCTTCAGCCCTTCGACATCGTCCGGATTGGCTTCAAGGTGGCTTTCGAGCTTCGCCATCATCGCGGCGAATTCGGAAACGACAGCCTTCGTTAGCGCCTCCTGCTCGGCCGACAGGTTGTAAGGC
>DAISVV010000045.1:0-15686 GCA_036840015.1 Micropepsaceae bacterium | reverse complement strand
GCGACCGGCTTGCCCAGAAGTATGGCAAGCGGGTCCTGCCCGGCAAGCTGCGGCGTGACATGGCCGAGAAGGGCGAGACCTTCTATGGCCGGTTCAATCCGGCGAAGAAGGCGGCCTGAAACCCATCCGCATGAAATCGGGGGCGTCCTGCGGCCTTTGCTGCGGGCGCCCCCTTTCTTTTTGTGGCCAGAGGGTCGTTGGGTGACGGTTGCCCCTTTGCCTGCAGCGGTCGGTCGTGGTAGCTGCGAGGCAAGGCAAAAAGGATGGGAATTTCGATGTTCAGGACTTTGTTCGGGTTCATGCTGGCCATCGGTCTTGTCGGGTCGTCTCTCGCAGCAGACCGGAAGAGCCAGGACTTCTACGGTGCCTATCTGGGCCATGGCGCGGAGGAGCATGTCGGTGACGCTGCGGCGGGCGACAAGCAGAAGCAGGCGCAGACGCGCTACAGCCAGGTCATTATCCGGCCCGCACCCGAGAACGGGTTCTCGATCGAGTGGTCGACGCTCAAGCTCAAGGGCGATGACATTCCAAGCCAGGCTGACACCAAGACCTATGTCGAGACCTTTCGCGGCACGGACAAGCCGGGCCTCTTCCGGGACGTCACGTCCGGCGATCCCAACCTGTTCCAGGATGCCGCGTGGGCCACGATCAATGGCGACACGCGGAGCATCGTGCAGGTATCGGTTTCCCCGGATGGAAACTATTTCGTAACCCATTATGACCGCACGCTGACGGCGAAGGGAATGGATGTGCGCTTCACCCGGTTCGAGAACAGTCGTATCGTGAGGGCGGTGAAGCTGAACCTGTTCAAGGGGCCGGCCAAAGTCGACTAGCGCGGGATTGTCTCCCAAAGCCATCTGGTGCATTCATCGGGCGGGGTCGTGCAGCGGCCCGCTCTTTCCAAAGAAGGGATACGCACATGCGTCTTTCAATCGCGATCGGGTTTGCTGCAGCGCTGCTGGCTTCGGCCGCACAGGCTGCTGACCGGAAAGTCGATGACTTTGTCGGCCGCTGGATCGGCACCGGGCAGGCGACCGAAGGTGCGGCCAATCCCGTTGCCACGCAATCGCGTGACAGCGAGGTCGTCATCGAGAAGGTGGCCGATGGCTTCAAGGTCTCGTGGACCACGATGTCGTCCGACCTGGACGATGGCTCGAAGGCGAAGGTCAAGGCCTCGAGCCTGACGTTCAAGAGAACCAAGACCCCGGGGCTGTTCGTCGACGTGAAGTCGGGCGATCCGCTGAAGGGCAAGAAGAGCACGTGGGCACGCATCACGGGTGATGCGCTGACGATCAACCAGCTGGTCGTGGCTGCGGACGGGCAGTGGGACGTGACCACCTATGAGCGGACGCTGTCCGGCAGTGACCGGATGAAGCTGCTCTTCACGCGCATCAAGAACGGAGCCGTCGCGCGACAGGCGCGGCTTGAGATGCAGCTGGCCTCGCGCAGCACGCGTTAACGGGCTGGAAACTCCTGAACGGCGTTCAATCGATTGAGCGCCGTTTGTTGCCTCTGTCTGCTTGCGGAGCTGCGCTGATTCAAGGATAAGTGACGTCGATCCCCTGCCTGACAGCGATCAAGCTTTCGGGCACTGGGCTGACTGCTTGCCGCCGGAGTTCGAGCATGTCCGCGAGGGCCGCATTCGCGCTTGAGGAAGGACCCGTGCGCAGCAGCTTGCGCATGTGGGATGGCGAAGTGTCGGTGCTTGGTTGGGAGAGCGCGGGCCCCAAGGCGCCTGCCGTGCACTTTGCGCATGCCAACGGCTTCAATGCGCTGGCCTACCGGACCCTGTTTGATGAGCTGTCGCTCTACATGCGCATCCATGCCATCGACCTCAGGGGGCACGGACAGACGACGCTGGCGTCCAATCCCAAGGGCCTGAAGTCGTGGCAGGTGCATGCCGACGACATCGTGCGGACGATCCAGGAGATCGATGGCAAGCCCAGGATCCTGGCTGGACATTCGATCGGGGCGACGGCGAGCCTCATGGCCGCGCTTGACCAGCCGCAGTGGGTGACGGGGCTCGTTCTTGTCGAGCCCGTGCTGCTGCCGCCCTCACAGTTGCGGCGCCGCGCGCTCGAGCGCTTCCTCGGCCTGCACAAGCCGCCACGCCTGACGCGCCGCAAGCGCGGCATCTTTCCCTCGCGCGAGGCCATGTTCGAGGCCTATCGCAGCCGTGGCGCCTTCCGGTCGTGGCCTGAGGAGGTGGTGCGGGATTACGTGACGGGCGGCTCGCTCGACTATCTCGACTTCCGGCAAGTCAGGCTTGCGTGCACGCCGGGGTGGGAGGAGGCGAACTACCTGGCGGGGCCACCGGACCTGTGGCGGCGGCTGGGCGGCTTGCAGGTGCCCGTGACCTTCCTTCTGGCCCAGCACCGCTCGACCTGCAGTGACGAGACGGTCGAGCTTCTGGCCGACCGGCTGCCGGATGCGCGGATCCTGCGGGTGCCGGACACGACGCATTTCCTGCCCTTCGAGCAGCCAGCGGCGGTCAGGGCGGAGCTGCGCCTCATGGCGCATGCATCAGAGCGACATGCCCGGAACGACAAGGGCCTCGAGGGCGGCGCGCGTGGCGGGCGGGATGTCCCGGGCCTTGCGGGCAACGAGGTCCATTGACACGGCGACGGCTTCGGCCGTCGCGAAACATTCCCCGGTGTCGGCATCGAACATCCAGTGACACCACACATAGGTCTTGGTGCCGACCGACTTCATCCCGCTGCGCACCACGAGGATGTCATCGGCGCGTGCGGGCTTGTGGTAGATGAAGCGATACTCGAGTGCGGCGCCACCTGCATCGTCGGCGTCGCGTGACCTGCCCATGATCTGGGCCAGAAGGTTGGGGATCGAGTCGCTCAGCCGTCCCATGTAGTTCTGCGTCTTCATGAAACCGAGGCTGTCGCAGAGGTCTTCTGTCACGAGGCCGCGCAGCGTCGTCAGGAGGCCTAGGCGGTCGGCCTCCTCGAGCGTGGGGGCAGGGCGCGGGGGAGCCAGGTCGAGACCGCGCGGCGCCGCGTGGGCCGGCAGCGGGACGGTGAGGGCGGGCGCGCGGTCAAGGGCGGCCGATGGCACCTGGAGGCCGGTCCTGAATTCGAGGTCGCTCCACTGGGCCGAGGTCACGAAGGTGGCCGCTGTCACACCGGTGAGCGTGTGCTTCATCTCCTGGAACAGCACGAGACCTTCGCGGCGGGCCTCGATCACGCCGCCATGCATCACGTAGGGTGCGCCGGGACGAAGCTCGCGGTGGAAGCGGATGTGCTGCTCGTGCGGCAGCAGCGCTGCACGGCCTTCCCCCTGCGCGCCCGGACGCAGGCCGAGTGCGCTTGCCAGCGAGGCCATGCCCTCCTGCTCGCGCGCGAGGTAGAACTGGACGTTCATATGCCCCATCTGGTCGCATTCCCAAGTCTGCACGCTTGAGCGGATGGTCTCGACCAACTGGTTCATGTCCCGATGTTCCTCTGGATTCCCCATGCCGAGTTGATATGAAAAGAGCCTTGGCGCGGTCAAATGAAGAGTAGGCGCAATGCAGGGTCCCCTCAAGGGCGTGCGGGTTGTGGAATTTGCAGGGCTGGGGCCAGGTCCCTTCTGCGGCATGCTGCTGTCGGACCTCGGGGCTGATGTCATCCGGATCGATCGGCGTGATGCGAAGGCGGCGCAGCCGCATCAGGTGACCCATCGTGGGCGGCGTTCGGTGGCGCTGAACCTGAATGATCCGCGGGCCATCGGGCTTTGCCTTGTCCTGATGTCGCGGGCCGAGCTTGTCTTTGAAGGCTTCCGGCCTGGCGTGATGGAGCGACTGGGCCTCGGGCCCGATGTGGCGCTGAAACGAAACCCGAAGCTTGTCTATGGCCGCATGACCGGATGGGGACAGGATGGGCCGCTGGCGCAGGCTGCCGGGCACGACATCAATTACATTGCGATCACGGGCGCCCTGCATGCGATCGGTACGAAGGAGCGTCCAGTCCCTCCGCTCAACCTGATCGGCGACTTTGGCGGAGGATCGCTTTACCTGGCGCTGGGCCTTCTCTCGGCGCTGCTGCATGCGCGTGCGACGGGGCAGGGGCAAGTGGTCGATGCGGCCATGGTGGATGGGGCGGCATCCCTCATGTCCTATTTCTACGGGTTCCGCGCCGAGGGGGTGCATACTGCGGAGCGGGCATCGAACCGGCTGGATGGTGGCGCGCCCTTCTATGACGTCTACAAATGTGCCGATGGCCAGTGGGTGGCGCTGGGGTCGATCGAGCCGCAGTTCTATGCGCTGCTTCGCGAGAAGGCGGGGCTGTCGGATCCGGCGTTTGATGCCCAGATGGACAGGGCGCGCTGGCCGGACCTGAAGGTGAAGCTCGCCGACGTCATTGCCCGCAAGACGCGCGCGGAGTGGTGTGCGCTGATGGAGGGGAGCGATGTCTGCTTCGCACCGGTGCTCGAGATGGGTGAGGCGCCGCTGCATCCCCACAATGCGGCACGGCAAGCCTTCGTGACCGTGGAGGGCGTCGTGCAGCCGGCGCCTGCACCGCGCTTCAGCGCGACGCCCGGCGCCGTGCAGGGTCCACCGCCGGGCATCGGCGCGCATAATGCATCGGGCCTTGAGGACTGGGGCGTGCCGCCAGAAGCGGTCGAGGACCTGAAGAAGAACGGAGTGATCTGATGACCCGTCGTGCCGCCATCGTGTCCCCTGTGCGAACGCCGGTGGGCAAGTACCTGGGATCGCTGAAGGAGCTGCCCGCCGAGACGCTGGCTGCCCATGTCGTGCGAGAGACCGTGCGACGCAGCGGGATTGACCCGCTGCTGGTCGAGGATGTCGTGTTTGCGCAGAGCTATGCGAACAGCGAGGCGCCCTGCATCGGGCGATGGGCTGCGCTGGCGGCGGACCTGCCGATCGAGGTTCCCGGCATGCAGCTTGACCGGCGCTGTGGTGGCGGGCTGCAGGCGCTGACGACGGCGGCCATGATGGTCGAGACGGGTGCAGCCGATGTGGTGATCGCCGGCGGCGTCGAGAGCATGAGCAACATCGAGTATTATACGACGGCGATGCGCAGCGGGTCGCGGGCGGGGAACGTGCAGCTCTATGACCGGCTGGAGCGGGGTCGCGAACGCTCGCAGCCGGTCGAGCGTTTCGGGGTTATCTCGGGCATGATCGAGACGGCCGAGAATGTTGCGCGCGAATGCGGCATCACGCGTGAAGCGTCGGATGCGTTCGCGGTCGAGAGCCATCGGCGGGCGGCGCAGGCGTGGTCTGAAAACAGGTTTGCTGCCGAGGTGGTGCCGGTCAACGTGCCGCAGCGCAAGGGCGAGTCCCTGCTCGTGTCGAAGGATGAGGGCATCCGTGCCGATGCGACGGTCGAGAGCCTCGCGGCACTGAAGCCCATCATGAAGGGTGGCGTGGTGACGGCCGCCAATGCCAGCCAGCAGAACGATGCTGCGGCGGCGTGCCTTGTCGTCGCGGAGGACCGGCTTGCGAGCCTCGGCCTGCAGCCGATGGGCTTCCTCAAAGGATGGGCTGCGGCCGGGTGTCATCCGGCGACGATGGGCCTCGGGCCCGTGCCAGCCGTGGCGCGGCTGTTCAAGCGGCTCGGTCTTGCATGGAAAGACATCGACCTTGTCGAGCTCAACGAGGCGTTCGCCTGCCAGGTGCTGGGTGTCGCCAAGGGCTGGGGCTTCGAGGCGATGGACCGGCTCAACGTGAACGGCTCGGGCATCTCGCTGGGGCATCCGATCGGCGCCACGGGCGTGCGGATTGCGGTGACGCTGCTGCACGAGCTGCAGCGCCGCAAGGCGCGCCTTGGCCTGGAGACGATGTGCGTGGGCGGCGGGCAGGGCATTGCGGCGGTGTTCGAGCGCGCCTGAGCTCCGGGCAGCGTCTCCCGGAGCGGCGTTGCTGGCCTGACCCTACCGCGTCGACACATACGACTTGTATGTGATCTTCCATTGGCCGTTGATGCGCAGCAACAAGAGTTGCTCATCAAGCGCCCGCGTGGGGCTGAGGCGCAGGCGCAGCTGTACAGCGGCACTGTCTGCGTGTGTGGTGATGCGGGTAATCGTTCGCCCGATCTGATCCGCGCCGGGTGCAGGTGTGCCGTTGAAGAACCGCGCGTACTCGTCGAACGACCATGTGACGAGTTGCTCTCCGCGCATGCCCTCGATTCTTGCCGTCGGCAGGAAGGCTTTGCGGATGAGTTCCGGATTTCCGGTCACGCCCGCCTCAAAGTACAGACCCACGACGGCCCGGATCGCGGCCTCATCGGGTGAGGCCTTGTCCGTTTCTGCGCCGCCGGGGGGCGTGCCTGCTGCGACCACGTTGACGAATGGTTCGCGTTCAAAGAACTCGCGGCTCTCGACGACGCGACCAAGATCGGCCTGCCTGGCACCATCGATAAGGACTTCACGGTGTGCGGCCTTGATCTCGCTCCATTCCTTCGTGATGCCGGCGAAGCCCTTTGCGTCGCGGTACGTCACCATAACGATCGCGTTCCAGGGACCTTCGTCCGAGCCGGTGTCGAGCCAGAGGTAGCTGACGAAGAGCCCTCGCTTTACGGCGAGCTCATCCATCGCGAACCAGTTCGCGCGAATATAGCGCTCGAGCTGATTCAATTTTCCGGGGGCGGACTTCAGGTAGGTCATGGTTACCACGCGCGTGTCTGTGGTTCCCGGCGGGCGCGCGGTGGCGGATGCCTCAGCATAGCCGAGCGTTATGGTTGACCATGCGAGGATCGCCAGCAATGCCGAAAGCATGTCCCTGCGCCACGATCGTGCGATGGTGGCATGCGAGGTTCCTGAAACTGTGTTCATACCGCGTATCGAGGTCATGGTTTCACCCGTTGAATGGCTCTGGTAAGTTATGCCTCGCCCTTCGGCATGAAAAGCGAGATGATTTGAACACTGTCTTCAAACGGTTTGAACCATGAGCTCACGCCCCACACTTTCGCTGGAGGCGATCTACGTGGTTGATGCCATTGCACGGCTTGGGTCGTTCTCCAAAGCCGCCGCCGAGCTTCACAAAGTGCCGTCGGCGCTGAGCTATACGGTCAGCCAGCTTGAACGCGAGCTTGGGCTCAAGCTGTTCGAGCGGAGCAAAGGCCAGACGCGGTTGACCCCGGGAGGCAAGGATCTGCTCGAGGAAGGTCGACGGCTGTTGCAGCTGGCCGCCGCAGCGGAGCGCCGGCTCGAGCGGATCGCAGCCGGCTGGGAGACCGACCTGTGCATCGTCGTCGACACGCTGCTCGGGACGCAACGGCTTTTTTCCGCATTGAGAGGTTTCTATGCGCTGGCCACCAGCACGAGGGTGCGTATCGCCGAGGAGTCGCTGGAAGGTTGCTGGGAAGCATTGGTCGAGAACCGGGCGGACCTCATCATCGCCGGGCTGGGTGCCGGAGGCATTCCCTCCGGAGGGGGATATGTCGTCATCCCGCTAGGGGCCGTTGCGTTCGACTTTGCTGTCGCTCCCGGGCACCCCTTGGCGCGTGGAGCGGAGGCGCCTGGCTTACCGTTGCCCGAGGCCGCTGTGCGGCCGCATCGCGCTGTCAGCATCGCCGATAGCTCGCGCGCCCGATCGGCGAGAACCTACGGATTGCTCGCGGGTCAGGAGATCCTGACGGTTTCATCTATGGCGGCGAAACTCGACGCGCAGCTTGCAGGCCTGGGTGTCGGCTTCCTTCCGCGCTTCCTTGCGAAGCCGGAGTTCGAGCGGGGCACGTTGGTCCGGCTGGATGTCCAGCAGCCGCGGCCCGAGGCCCGCTTTGCCCTTGCCTATCGCTCCAGTGAGCTGGGGCTGGCAGGGCAATGGTTCGCAGAACGCCTGACGCGCGAGCCTCTGCTGGATGAGTGGACCGCGAAATCGGGCCCATCCTGAGAGGTGCGGCTGAGCGCCGATGTGCGCGCCCCGCTATTTTGGGGGCACAATGGATCTCAGTTGGCTGGCGTGCGCGCGGCGTCTGCCGCGGTGATGTAGATGGCGCCTTCCTTGAAGGCAAAGAAGATGCGCAGCTTGCTCATCTCGTTCATGCCGAGGACGACATGCGCCGAGCGGTTGAAGTCCCCCAGCAGGACAGGCACGTTCTCGAAGCGGATGCCGGAGATCTTCAGCTCCGGGAAGACATAGCGATAGGTCTTGATCGTGGCGCCGCTGCCAATGTTCACCTCGCCGGCGGGTTCGACACCGGGCGAGTCCTTTGTCAGGCCGAAGGCGCTGCGCGCGTGGTCCAAGTCGATCGACGTGAAGGTTGCGCCTGTGTCGAAGAGCAGGCGAACGGGCTTGCCGGCCAGCTCGGCCGTCACGACGGGCTCATCGATCTGGTTCTTGTCGACGTCCTGCTTGAGACGCGAGCCTGCCTGCTTGCGGCGGGATCCCGCGCGCTCGTATCGCAGGACAACGGCTTCGTCAGCCCAGTACACGCCATCTCCCGGGCAGTGGTCCTGGCTGAAGATCGAAATGGTCTTGCCGGCGTTGTCGATCTCGAGGTGAACCTGCGTCAGCAGGTTCTGGCCGATCACGCCGGCGCGTTCACTCAGCTGTGCGCCGGCCCACAGGTTGGAGACGAAGAACTCCGCCTTGCCGAAATTGAGCTGGCCGATGCGGAACTCGGGTACCATTACGGTCTCGTCGATCCTGTTGCCGCCGCTGTCGAACAGGATGAGGTTGTAGTTCTGCTTTGGCGCGAGGCCCAATTGCGCCGCCATGTCCTTGCGCAGCAGGCTCCAGAAGGCGCCGGTGTCGAGCATCATCTTCGATTGCACGCCGCCGATCGTGACCGGCAGGTGCACGTGCCTTGTTGCATCCTGCTGGAAGGGGATCTGCGCATAGCGCATGAGCGGCTTGCATTCCTGTGCGGACGCGCCTGCTGCGGACACGGCGTGGCCGCACAAGGCGATGATCGTGGTTGCCAGTATCCGGCGCATGTCGTGCTCCCCTCCGGTCTTCGCAGAGGAGCGTACAACACCGGCGGGGCCTTGCCAATGATGGCAGGTCAGCGGTGGCGCTGCCCCGCGCGGGGAGCTAGCCGCCGGTTGCTTCCTTGCGCTCGGGGGCGTCCTTCAGGCAGTGGGCGACCTCGCGCAGGGTGGAGGCGGCGGTCACGCCCAGCTTGTCGAGCTTGCCCATGCGCGCGAGGGTGGCGAGGCCAATGGCTGCCGATGACAGGCCAAGGGCGCGGGCCTGGGCCTGTTCGGGCGGCAGGCCTTCGAGTTCCAGCGGCTCACTGACGGTCTGGAACAGCGAGATCAGGCGGCCCAACAGGACGCGTTCGGAGCCGGGGTTCGTGCCCTGCGCCTCGACGTCCATGTTGAAGATCGCGTGGGCGGCGGCAAAGGCCTCGGCTGCGGCTGCGGCGCGTTCGGCTGCGTCCTTGCTCGAGGTTGCCTTGAGCTGGCGGGTCAGGCCTGCAAGTTCGCTGACGGCAAGCTCGGAGAGGATCGCGGCCTTGGAGTGGAAGTAGAAGTAGACGGCGCCCGGTACGTAGCCTGCCTCGGCTGCCACGGCGCGGATGGTCAGGCCCTTGGCGCCGTCACGCGCGTAAACGCGGCGGGCGGCGGCGAGGATCTCGGCGCGCTTGTGTGCGTGGGAGGCCTCGCGGCGGTCTTCGCGGCGGCGGTCCGATGGATGATCTGACTGAGACAAGTTCCGTATCCCCCCGAATCTTTGCTCGCCTCAAGTGATGCCGCGGGATTGAACGGCGTTCAACACAACAAAGACGTGACGGCGGCGTGGCTGCAATCTGGAGGATAGGTGCTGCGTCAAATCTCCACGCAGCGTTCTGCATTCGAGGTTTCTGCTTCGGCGTGGCCAGTGATCCACATGAGGCTGTTCCGGCTGCGCGGAAATCCGCCATTGCAAGCGGGCATCGTGCGATGGGTGAGCGGCTTGATCAGCGTGCCGGACGTGCCTGCTGGCAGGCGAACGGGCTTAAGCGTGTTCGCGTGGTGCGTGTCGCTGTTGCAACACGCACCAGAAAGGTTTGTCTCCCTGCGGGAGACGGGGTCTTCAGACGCGGAAGAAGATCATCAGGCCGAGGATCGCTTCACCTGCGAGCAGGCCCCAGATGAGGGGCGAGGTCGGGCGCTCGAGCCAGGCGGCGTAGCCGCGGCCGGCGGCCATGCCGATCAGCATCAGGCCGGTCGTGTACATGATGCCACCCCTGAAGTCGGAGTAGACGAGGGCCGTGAACAGCGCGAGCGCCACGGCAATGCCGAAGCCGCCATAGACGGCGCGGGCCTCGCTGCGGGCCTCGGGCGTGGAGAGCTCAACGCCCGTGACGCGGGCGAGGTACTCGGGCCGCCACAGCATGATGGCTCCCATGGCTGCGAAGAGCAAAAGTCCAATGATCAGCGAGAACATGAGTGCCAGAGCCCCCTAAGGTCCTTGTAACGTTCGAATCCTGCCACAAAAGGTTTAATATTCATAAACCGAGCTGGCGGGCGGCGAGGTCGCGCATGATCTCTTCCGAGCCGCCGCCGATCGCGTTTACCCGGACTTCCCGGTAAATGCGTTCGACCCGGCCGCCGCGCATGTAGCCGGTGCCGCCCAGGATCTGCATGGCCTCGCGGGCGCAGAATTCCATGGTCAGGGTGGCCTGGACCTTGAGGAGGGCGAGGTCGGCGGCGGGGGTTTCACCGTTCTGGACGCGCCAGGTGCAGATCTCGAGATAGGCCTGCGTCGCGTTTATCTGGCGGACCATCTCGGCGATCTTGTGGCGGATGACCTGGTGGTCGGCCAGGCGCTTGCCGAAGGTCTGGCGCTCGCGGGCACATTTGACGGCCTCCTCGAGGCAGCCACGGGCATAGGCGCAGGCACTGGCCGCCCTGCCGAGGCGCTCGCCGTTGAAGTTCAGCATGATGCCCATGAAGCCCTGGTTCTCGCCACCGATGAGGTTGGATACGGGGACACGGACATCGTTGAAGCCGATCTCGGCGGTGTCGGAGGCCCACCAGCCCTGCTTGCGCAGGTTGGTGCGCGTCACGCCGGGCGCATTGGCCTCGATCAACAGGAGCGAGATGCCGCCCATGCCGGGACCGCCGGTGCGCACGGCGGTCGTGAACCAGTGGGCGCGCATGCCGCCGGTGATGAACATCTTCGAGCCGTTGACGACATAGTGGTCGCCCTCGCGCACGGCGCGGGTCTTGAGCTGGGCCACGTCGGAGCCGCCGGAGGGCTCGGTGATGGCGAGCGAAATCTGCTTCTCGCCCGACAGGACCTGCGGGGCGATGAACTGCTTCATCTCGGGCGAGCCGATTGCCATGATGGGCGGCAGGCCGATGCCGTGGACGAGGAGGCTTGCGTTGATGCCGCCGGCGCCGATGCGTGCCATCTCCTCGGCGGTGACGATGGAGTGATAGCGATCGAGGCCCTCGGAGATGCCGCCATAGGCTTCCGGGTAGCCCATGCGCAGGAGGCCAAATTCGGAGGCCTTGCGATAGAGGTCGTGCGGGAACTCTCCCTTCTCCTCCCATTCGTCGACGAAAGGCATGATCTCGCGGTCGATGAACTTGCGCAGCTCGCGCCGCCAGGCGTGGTGGCTCTCGTTCATGAAGGGCGAGGGCGGGCGCGAACTGTCGAAATCGAGGGTCTGCAGGTTCTTGGCCATGGTCGGGTCCTGTGGTGCCGGCGCACAGTAATGCAGGGCTGCCAGCACACACAAATGCCGCGCGCGGGTCCGTTCCAGGGGGGCCGGGGATGGTCGTCCGGGTCAGGGCAGAGCCAGCTGGACGTCGTGTGCCTTGAGCAGGGCGATCAGGCGCTCGGGGTCTGGCGCCGTTTCGGGGACGGCGGGGCCGGGCCTGAGGGCCTCCCTGCCGAAGCCCAGCAGCCTCTCGATGCCTGCGGCTGCGCCAATCGCGGTCAGGTGCGACTGGCCCGCCGGGTCGCGAATGCTTGCACGCAACGAGGTTGTCTTGCCTGTGCGGCCCTGCCCCTTGACCTCGATGACAATCTCGTGAGCGGCGCCTGTGGGGGCGGGGTTCTGGGTCAGGCGCTTCCTCAGCCTGGCGCGGCGTTCGTCCTGCAGCCATGCCCAAAGTCCGGTCCGGACGAGGAACCTTGTGAAGCCGGCGCTCATCACGTCATCAAGGCCGAGCCTGACGGCCACGTCGCGTGCGCCGGTGGCCTGCGCGAGGGTGATGCCGTCAGCCATCGCCATGCGGTAGACGCGGCGCTTCAGGCCGCCGGGGAAGCGGACGGTGATAGGGTCGCCCATCGGCGCGCGGCGGGTCCAGCGGCCGTTGACGCGGGCCTCGACGGGTTCGCCCAGTGTACCGCTGGCATCCTCTGAATCGGGGCCGAGGCGGTCGTTGCCGCAGAAGAGGATCGAAAGCGCGACCGTGTCGACGCTTTCAAGCCTTGCTGCGAGATGCATGGCGATGATTGCGGGGACACCCGCCATCCAGTTCGAGGCGAAGAGGATGGGCGTGCGGACGTCATGCTGTGCCGCCGCAACATAGGCGCGGGCCTGTGCCTGGCTGCCGCGGGTAATGTCCATATAGGGGGTTGCGCGCGCGATTGCGGCAAGCAGCGTGCGATCATCGTGATCCTTGACCAACGTTGCGACGGCGTCGAGGTGTCCGTCGACACCCTCGAGCGGGTTGCGGGCCTTCATGTCGATGCGGGCGGCGTCTGCGTTGCCGAGCTTGCCGGCGAGGGTGGCCGCCGCGTCCCTGTTGCGACCGGCGATGACGAGGGTGAGGCCGGGGTGGTGACGGCGCAGGATGCCAGCGACCTGGGTCCCGACCATGCCATAGCCGCCTGCGAGCAGGACGCGCTTGCCGTCGAGGGTTGCGTGTGCGGCCATATCCGATCCTCCGTTTGCCTGAACTTGGTCGTATGACCTATATTTGTCAAGTCGCTGTTTCGCGGTAGTGTGGGGCATGGTGAAGGCTTCTTCGACATCGGCGCATCGGGCACGACCAACCCCGCGCGGTGCCGCGCGACAGGCGCAGATCCTCGAGGCGGCGACGGCGCTGCTGCTTGAGGAGGGGCATGCTGGCTTTTCCGTGCGCGGGGTTGCTACACGCGCGGGTGTCGGGCTCAGCCACGTGCAGTATTACTTTCCTGATCCCGCCGACATCATTGCGACCCTGCTTGACCGCTTCGTGGCGCAGTATGCCGATAATGTACTTTCGCGGTTCCGGTCCGGGTCTGGGCAGCCCCATGCGCGGCTGGTCAATGCGCTCGACTTCCTGCTGAACGACGAGGCTTATCGCAATGCCTGCGCTGTCTTCATGCTGGAGGTGTCGGCCGTTGCCGTCCGCGACCGCAAGATCAAGGAGGCGGTGGAGCGCTACTACAAGGTCTATCTGGGTGCGGTAGATACCATCGCGGGCGAGATCAATCCCGGCCTCAGTGCGGCGCAGCGCGCGATCCGGGCGCGCCAGTGCATAGCGCTGATCGAAGGCATGGCGGCGACGCGGCGCTATCTGGGCCCGGAAGCGGCGCGAGCCTTCTCTGCCACGGCGGCTGCTGCGGCGATCGAGCAGCTGCTCGCGTAAAGTAACGCTCGGGCCGGAACGATTTCGAAGGCCCCGCTCGATTGTGATGTTGCAATCGCTGTGGGTCCGGCCCAATGTTGGCGCATTCGATTTCACGAGGTTTTACCAATGAGTACGGCTCCCGCTGTCTTTCCTGGCTATACCGACAACACGCTCGACAACCGGATCGTCAATCCGGCCCTTGTGCAGGACGAGACGATCCATGACGTCTTTGCGCAGCTGCGGCGGGAGGATCCGCTGCACTGGACGCAGCCCGATCACTTCAGGCCGTTCTGGTCGGTGACCAAGCATGCCGACATCCTCGAGGTGGAGAAGAACCACCAGGTCTTCGTGAACCGTTTGCGGACCTACCTGTCCCCGGTGCAGGGGGAGGCGTGGGTCAAGTCGGTGACCGGTGACACGCACCTGTTCCGCACGCTGGTTGACCTGGATGACCCGATCCACATGAAGCTGCGCGGGCTGACGCAGTCGTGGTTCATGCCGCCGAACCTCAAGAAGCTCGAAGCGCGCATCGCGCAGATCGCGAAGGATCATGTCGACCGGATGGCGGCCCTTGGCAGCGAATGCGACTTCGTGAAGGAGGTGGCGCTCTGGTATCCGCTGAGGGTCATCATGATGCTCCTGGGCGTGCCGCCGGAGGATGAGCCCTTCATGCTGAAGATGACGCAGGAGATCTTCGGTCCCGGCGATCCGGATGTCACGGCGCAGGCTGACAACAAGGCGGACACGGGTGCCTTCAGCGCCTCGGGGCAGTCGGTCGACCTGATGCAGACGGCGATGAAGCTGTTCGAGTATTTCGGTGCGATTACGGCCGACCGGCGCAAGAATCCGAGGGATGATGTGGCCTCGATCATCGCCAACGGCATGATCGACGGGCAGCCCATCGGTGACCGCGAGGCGATGAGCTACTACATCATCGTGGCCACTGCCGGACATGATACGACAAGTTCCACCGTTGCGGGCGGCCTGCTGCAGCTGATGAAGAACCCCGCCGAGATGGCAAAGCTGCGCGCGGACATGAGCCTTGTGCCGAACTTCGTCGAGGAGTCGATCCGCTGGGTCACGCCGGTCAAGCATTTCATGCGCACGGCAGTGCAGGACTATTCGCTGCGCGGCAAGAAGGTGCGCGAGGGTGACGGGCTCTGCCTGTTCTACTGGTCGGGCAATCGCGACGAGGAGGTGTTCGAGGATCCGTTCTCGTTCAAGGTCGACCGCAACGTGACGCGGCACGTGGCCTTCGGCTATGGCGTGCACCTGTGTCTTGGCATGCACCTGGCGCGCATGGAGATCAAGGCGCTCTACAACGAGCTCTTGCCGCGGATCAAGTCGATCGAGCTCAATGGGACGCCGAAGAATACGCTGGCGAACTTCGTCAGCGGGCTGAAGACGCTGCCTGTCCGCTACCAGATGGCCTAGGCCTGACCATGGTCGAAGCGGTTGCCAGCGAAGAGCTGCGGGCCTTCATCCTGCGTCTCTATCGGTTCTTCGAGGCGGGGGATGCGGACTCGATGCGTGGCATGACCACGGAATCGCCCAATGTCGTGATCATCGGTACCGATCCGGACGAATGGTGGGTGGGGCCGCAGACACTGGAGCTCCTGGGCAAGCAGGTGAAGGAGCTGTCGGGCCTTGTCATAACACCGGGGCGGCTTGTCACGCAGGCGATGGGCTCGTTTGGCTGGGTCGCCGACGATCCGGTGCTGACGTTGAGCTCGGGCGTGCAGGTCAAGAGCCGGATGAGCTTCGTGATGGGGATCGAGCGGGGGCAGTGGCGGGTACTGCACTGGCATACGTCGATCGGCAACCGCAACATGGATGCGCTGGGTGTTCACCTGACAACGAGCCTCGACCTGCTGGAGCAGAGCATCGAGGCGGAGCTTCCCGACCTCAGGCCTGCGTCGGCACCCGATGGCACGGTCACGATCGCCTTCACGGACATCGAGGCCTCGTCGGCGATGATGGAGCGGCTAGGGGATACCATGTTCCTGAACCTGCTCGCGTGGCATGACCGGATCGTGCGTGAGGCAGCGGCCACGTTCCGCGGCTATGTCGTGAAGTCACAAGGTGACGGCTACATGCTGGCGTTTCCGTCCTCGTCCGAGGCGCTGCGATGCATCATTTCCATCAGGGACCGCAGCAACGAGGGCTTCGAGGGGCGCGCGATACGCGTGCGCGCAGGGCTGCATTCGGGTAAGGCGATCCGGCGCGAGGACGAT
>DAISVV010000044.1:0-16161 GCA_036840015.1 Micropepsaceae bacterium | reverse complement strand
CACCGTGCGCGATCGACACGCTGTCCTCGACCGGTATGTTTCCCGGCAGCCACGCGATCAGCTCTTCCATCTCCGGGATCTGCTCGGTCTGCGCCGCGCGGTACTGCTGGATGAAGCGCGAGATCTGGCGTTCGAAATAGTTCCCGGGGCGACCGAAATCGCCAAGCCCGATGCGTTCGAAATCAACCTTGTGCAGCCGCGCAAGCACGTCGTTCATGCAGTCATGCACAGCCGCACGCTCGGCAGGCGTCGACCCGGGCATCTGCGGATCGCGGAAGATCCGCCCCTCAAGATACGCCATCACGTAGAACGCCGTGCCGATGACGCTCTCGTCCTCGCACAGCACGATCATGCGCGGCACCGGCACGTCTGTCGCTGCCAGGGCCTTCATGATCCGGAATTCCCGGTCGACCTGGTGCGCGCTCTTCAGCAGTTTGCCCGGCGGCTTCTTGCGCAGGACGAAGCGATTTGCCCCGGAAGTCAGCAGGAAGGTAGGGTTCGACTGGCCGCCACCGAACTGCTGCACCACAAGCCCCGCGGCCGGAATGCCGGCCTCGCGCTGCAGATAGGCCGCAAGCGCCGCCTCGTCGAACGCATGTGCCGCGCGAACGGGACCGGGTTCGAAGCTCATCGCTGCAAGTAGACCTGTCCGTTGCGCATCACGAACCTCATCGCCTCCAGGGTCTTGACGTTGCGTGTGGGATCCTCAGCCACGGCGATGATGTCGGCAAGCTTGCCGGCCTCGAGTGTCCCGATGCTGCCCTGCAGCCCCAGCAGTTCCGACGCCGACACCGTGGCCGCGCGCAGCGCCGCGGTCGGTGTCATGCCGGCGCCCACCATCAGCGAGAACTCACGCGCATTCAGCCCGTGCGGCGACACGCCGGAGTCTGTTCCAAAGGCAATCTTGACCCCACCCTGGTGCGCACGTCGCAGCGCGTCCTGGATCTGAGGCCCAACCTTAAGCGCCTTGGCCTTCTGCGCCTCCGAAAGGAAATTGCCCATCCGCGCATAATTGGCGGCGGTTACGCCCGCGATGACGGTGGGCACGTACCACGCGCCCGACCGCCGGAACAGGGCGATCGACGTGGCGTCGAGATAAGAACCATGTTCGATCGAATCCACACCGGCCTTCAGCGCCGCGTTCAGCCCGTCGGTGCCATGCGCATGTGCAGCAACCTTCCGGCCAAGCTTGTGAGCCGTCTCGACGATCGACTTCAGTTCCTCGTCCGTGAACTGCTGGTCGGTACCCGCCTTGATGTCCGAGAGCACGCCACCCGTGGCGACAAGCTTGATGACATCGGCACCACGCGAGATCTGCTGGCGCACGGCACGCCGGCAGTCATCCGCACCGTCGCACTTGCCGGTCGACGAAAAGAAATGGTTGATCTCCTCACGATAGCCATAGGTCTGCGCATGTCCGCCCGTCGGTGATAGCGTCGAACCCGCAACCAGGAGCCGCGGCCCCGCAACAATGCCCTCGTCGATGGCCCGCCGCAGCGCAAAGATCGCCGGCGAGCGCTGCCCGAGGTCGCGCACTGTCGTGAAGCCTGCCCTCAGCGTCCGCAGCGCATACTCCGCTCCGCGCAGCGCCGCCATGCTTTCGTCTTCTTCCACCAGCCTCAGCTTCGAGCCCGGTCCCAGCTCGCTCAGCATGTGCACATGGCAGTCGATCAGGCCCGGCAGCACGAACTGGTTGCGCAGGTCGATGACGCCGACCCCGGCCGGCGGACGCTCGTAGCCCGGCGCGATCCGTACGATGCGGCCCTGCTTGACGACGATCGTCTGTTCCTTCAGCGGTTCCTCGCCCGGGATCGCGATCAGCGTTCCAGCATAGATGAACTTGGTATCGGCTGACGCCGGCAGCGTGGCCGCGACCAGTGCACAGAGGAAGGCGAGAAACAGTCTCATTCCGGGGCTCCAGCCTTTCGTGCGTAATGCCATCCGCGGGCCGCAAGCGGTCGCACCGCGGCAGCCATGGTCTCGGCATGGGCGCTCGCGGCCGTCCCGTCGCGCACGCGCCCGATGATGCCCTGGAGGATGCAGCCGAGGCGGAAGAAATTGTAGGCGAAGTAGAAGTCGAGATTGTCGATGCCGCTGCGGCCCGTGCGCCGGCAGTACGTCGCGACATACTCGTCTTCCGTCGGGATGCCGAGACCCTTCAGGTCCGCGTTCTCGAGGCTTCCCGTACCGCCGCCCGTGCCGCCCGGCGGCATCCGCCACTGCATGATGTGGTAGGTGAAGTCCGCCAGCGGATCGCCGATGGTCGAGATCTCCCAGTCCAGCACCGCCAGCACGCGCGGCTCCGTCGGGTGAAGTATCATGTTGTCCAGGCGATAGTCGCCATGCACGATCGAGTTGCGCTCGCCCGCCGGGATGTGGTTGGGCAGCCACTCCATCAGCTTGTTCATTTCCGGGATGACTTCGGTCTCCGAGGCCACGTACTGCTTGCCCCAGCGCGAGATCTGCCGCGAGAAGTAGTTGCCGGGCTTGCCGAAATCCTCGAGCCCCAGCTTCTGGAAGTCGGTCTGGTGCAGCCGCGCAAGCGTGTCGTTCATCGCGTCATAGATGGCAAAGCGCTCCTTGGGCTCCATGCCGGGCAGTTGCGGTTCCCACAGGATCCGGCCCTCGACGCAGTCCATGACATAGAACATCGTCCCGACGATGCTTTCATCCGTACACAGAACAAAAGGCCGCGGGACGGGAAAGCCGGTCGGGTAGAGTGCGTTGATGATGCGGAACTCGCGGTCGACCGCGTGCGCCGACGGCAGGAGCTTGCCGGGCGGCTTGCGCCTGAGCACGTACTTCGCCCCGGGCGTGATGAGCTGGTACGGCGGATTGGACTGCCCGCCCTTGAACTGTCGGATCGTCAGCGGGCCCTTGAACCCCTCCACATGCGCGCTGAGATAGGCCTCAAGCCTCGCGGCATCAAGCGCGTGCTGGGGGGCCACATTCTTCGTGCCACTGAACTGTTCCTGTCTGGATATCTCGGCCATGTCTGCAGGTCTTCCGTTGCGATCTGGTTGCATATTGCGGGGGCTGGGCGGCTTTGAACAGCGTCTTTATGCGCTTTTGCGCCCGATGGCGCGCCACCCGATGTCCTGCCGGCAGAACCCGCCAGGCCAGTCGATCAGCTGCACGGCCTCATAGGCGCGCTTCTGCGCCGCGGCCACCGTCCGGCCCCGCGCCGTGACGTTGAGGACACGCCCGCCATTGGCAACGAACTGCCCCTCCAGCCGCTTCGTGCCCGCATGGAACACCTGCACCCCCGGCAAGGCGCCCGCCGCCTCGATACCCCGGATGACTGTGCCTTTCTTCGGGGCCTCCGGATATCCCGCCGCCGCGAGCACCACGGTCAGCGCCGCCTCGTCGTGGAACCTCGCATTGACCCTGTCCAGCGCACCGTCCGCACAGGCCAGCAGGATCGCCAGCAGATCGGACTTCAGTCGCATCATCAGGACCTGGCACTCCGGATCACCGAAGCGCGCATTGTACTCGATCAGCTTCGGCCCCTCGGCCGTGATCATCAGGCCTGCAAACAGAACGCCTCGGAACGGACGGCTCCGCGCCCGCATGCCCCGCACCGTGGGCTCGATGATCCGCGTGAGCACCTCGCGCTCGATCGCGGGCGTGAACACCGGCGCGGGCGAATAAGCGCCCATGCCACCCGTGTTGGGTCCGACATCGCCGTCACCCACGCGCTTGTGGTCCTGCGCCGCCCCGAAGGGCAGGATGTTCACGCCATCGGTCAGCGCGAAGAAGCTGACTTCTTCCCCTTCGAGGAATTCCTCGATCACGATGCTGCGCCCCGAGGCCCCGAACGCGCCGGCGAACATGGAATCGATTGCCGCCGCTGCTTCCGCCCGCGTCGTGGCGATGATGACGCCTTTGCCCAGTGCCAGCCCGTCCGCCTTGATCACGACGGGCAAGGGATGGTCGGCCGCATAGGCCTTCGCCGCCGCGGCGTCCGAGAAACGCCGATAGCGCGCGGTGGGAATGCCTTCGGCCTCGCAGAAATCCTTGGTGAAGCCCTTCGACCACTCCAGCTCCGCCGCCGCGCGGCTCGGCCCGAAGTGGCGCAGGCCCTCGCGCTCGAGCCGGTCGGCCAGCCCCTCGGCCAGCGGATTGTCGGGGCCGATCACCACGAAGTCGATCCCGGCCCCGTGCGCGAAGTGGCAGATCCCGTCGAAGTCCATGACATCGAGGGCCACGCATTCCGCGATGCTGGCGATCCCCGCATTTCCGGGCGCGCAATAGAGCTTGGACGTCAGCGGCGAGGCCGCGATCGCCCAGCACAGCGCATGCTCGCGCCCACCCGAGCCTATGACCAGAATTTTCATGCAAAACCGCCCGATTCCGCCTCGCCCACGATGCGCGAGGCTTGTAACATGCAGCCATGGCGAGTGAAATGGATTTGGACTTCGATACACAACCCGGGACCGGCCCGAGGGCCAACGTTCCCGAATACACCGTGAGCGAGGTGTCCTCCGCCCTCAAGCGGGCGGTCGAGCGCGAGTTCGGCCTCGTGCGCATCCGGGGCGAGGTATCGGGCTTCAAGGGCGCCGTCGCATCGGGCCACGCCTATTTTGCGCTCAAGGAAAACGACACCAAGATCGACGCCGTCTGTTTCCGGGGGGTCTTCTCGAAGGTCAGGTCAAGGCTGAGCGAGGGCCTCGAGGTCATCGCGACCGGCAAGGTCACGACCTATCCCGGCCGTTCTTCCTATCAGATCATCATCGAGCACATCGAGCCTGCGGGTCTCGGCGCCCTCATGCAGCTGCTCGAGGAACGCCGCCGCAAGCTTGCCGCCGAAGGCCTCTTCGACGAGGCGCGCAAGAAGCCGATCCCCTACATCCCGCGCGTCATCGGCGTCGTGACATCGCCCACCGGCGCCGTCATCCGCGACATCCTGCACCGGCTCGAGGAACGCTTCCCCCGCCGCGTCATCGTCTGGCCTGTCGCTGTCCAGGGCGAGAAGGCCGCTCCCGAGGTCAGCCAGGCCATCGCCGGGTTCAACGCGCTGCCGCCGGACGGCCCCATCCCGCGCCCCGACGTCATCATCGTGGCCCGCGGTGGCGGATCGATCGAGGACCTCTGGCCCTTCAACGAGGAGATCGTGGTGCGCGCCGCCGCCGCCAGCGCCATACCCCTCATCTCGGCCGTCGGTCACGAGACCGACCCGACACTCATCGACTTCGCCGCGGACCGCCGCGCGCCGCCCCCGACCGCCGCCGCGGAAATGGCAGTGCCAGTGCGGTCCGACCTGATCCGCAAGGTCACCGAGCTTGCCGGACGCAAGCGCGATGGTCTCCTGCGCACGCTCGACGCAGCACGCCAGCGCCTCAAGGATGTCGGGCGCGGCCTGCCGCGCGCCCAGCGCCTGCTCGAGACGCCACGCCAGCGCCTCGACCTTGCCTCCTCGGCGCTCGCCGGTGCGCTGTCCCTGATGGTCCAGCGCCAGCGCACCCGTTTCGAGCGCGCGGGCTCGCGCCTGTCCCCGGAACCGATCCGCCGCCAGGGCCAGCATTTTGCATCCCGGCTTGAGGATCTCGTCCATCGCGCCCGCCTGGCGCTCGGCCGAAGGCGCGACACGCTCGCCGAGCGCCTGCAGGCCAGGGCCGCCATGCTCGAGGCGCTCAGCCATCGCTCGACGCTCGCGCGCGGCTTTGCCCTGGTAACACTGAAGGACGGCGAACTGGCCACCAGCCGCACCCAGGTCAGCACCGGCGACGCGTTCGAGGTCACCTTTGCCGATGGCAGCATCCGCGCCGTCGCGACCGAAGGCGCCCCAAATCCGCCACGCACCCGTGGCAAGCCAAAGCCACCGGGGCAGGGCGACCTGTTCTAGCCCCCGCGCCCGGCGTTTGGTAATCTGACGGCGCAGGGTCTGTTCGGCCCGGAAGCGAAGGAGTGCACGCATGCTTGGCGAGGCCGTGATCCGGTATCTGGACGGCGATTACAAGATCCTCACGCCCGGGGCCTATGTGACGTGCGCGGTGACGAAGGCGCGCATCCCGCTCGAGGACCTGCGCTACTGGAATGTCGACCTACAGGAAGCCTACGCCGATGCTGCCGCAGCATTCCGGCGCTTCAACGAGCTCAAGTCCGGCAAGGCGGCGCCAGCACCATGAAGCTCAGCCGTCGCACCACCCTCAAGGCGGCTGCAGGCCTCGCAGCACTGTTCGTGGGCCTGAGGCGCGCCCAGGCCGCCGACCTGCTGCAGGGCAGGATCACGCAAGGCGCGCTGCTGCGTGGCCGTACCGACCCCGCGGCCAGCGTCGTCGTCGACGGCAAGCCCGTGCGCCTGTCGCCCGAGGGCCGCTTTGCCTTCGGCCTTGCCTATGACCGGAAGGAACCGGCGCTCCTGTCCGTGAGCGTGCCGGGTGCGCCGCCGCTGGAACAGTCGCTGACGCCCGCCCCGCGCGAGTACCGGATCCAGCGCATCGACGGCCTGCCCGAGAAATTCGTCGACCCGCCGAAGGAGGTTCTCGACCGCATCGCGCGCGAGAACGCCCTCGTCGATGCCGCCCGCGCGCGCGACACCGAGGCCAGCTGGTTTGCCGATGAATTCGTCTGGCCGGTGAAGGGTCCGCTGACGGGCGTCTATGGCAGCCAGCGCATCCTCAACGGCGTGCCCAAGCGCCCGCATTTCGGCCTCGACATCGCAGCCGGCGAAGGCAAGCCCATCGTGGCCCCCGTGGGAGCCGGCGTGGCACTGGCCGAGCCGGACCTCTATTTCACCGGCGGCACGGGCATTCTCGATCACGGGCACGGCGTCTCGTCCAGCTACCTGCACATGTCGCGCATCGATGTTAAACCCGGGGACACGGTAAAGCAGGGCGACGTGATCGGCGCCATCGGCAAGACGGGCAGGGCCACCGGCCCCCATCTCTGCCTCAGGCTCAACTGGTTTCAGGTCAGGCTGGATCCAGGCCTCGTGCTTCCCGTCCCCTGACCCTTGGGCCAGCGGCTGTGCAGCCACAGCCAGTTCATCGGGTTCTCGCGGATGCGCGCCTCGAGGAACTGGTTCATCGCCAGCGCAAGGTCATGGATGTCACGCTCGCGGTCGCCCGTGTCGGGCCGCGGGATCTCGGGATAGATCGTCACGCGAAACCGCTGACCGGGCAGCCGCTCGCACCACGCCGGCACGATGGGCGCATCATGGCGCAGCGACAGGCTCGGCGCGCCGATGGGCGTCATCGCAAGACGGCCGAAGAAGGGAACCGGGATCCCGTCATTCATCTTCTGGTCGACCAGCATGGCCAGGAACCCGCCCTGCTTCAGCGTCTTGATGATCGCCCGCGCGCCCTCGCCACCCTTGGCAGCCAGCGTCGGCAGGCCGATGCGTCGCTGCCGTGCGATCCACGCATCGACGAACGGATTGTTGGGCGGCCGGTAGACAAGCGTTCCCTTGAGCCCCATGTCGCGGATGCAGCGCGGCATCAGCTCCCAGTTCCCGCAGTGTCCCGACACGAACAGCCCGCCATGACCCTTGTCGATCGCGTGCCGGGCATTCTCGCGCCCGAGGAGCTCGATGCGCGCATCCGGCCCGTTGGCCGAGAAGGCATCCATGAAGGCGTATTCGGCAAAGGTGCGCCCCAGGTTCTCCCACATGTCGCGGATATGGATCTCGCGCATCTCCGGCGTGATCTCGGGCAGCGCCGCCGCCATGTTGCGCCGCGCGCGACGTGTCACCGGAATGCGCGGCCCGATCGTCCGCGCCAGCCACCCGCCGAAGTCCGACGCGCGCCTGAGCCCGAGCAGCCGGAACAGCCCCATCACGCCGGCAAACAGTGCGTACTCGAGGCAATAGACCAGCATCATGCCGGCTGAGGGGCGGCGTTTTTCGCCGTCCTTCAGGCCTCGGCCGGAGCGGGCGGGTTGAATGTCTTCAGACATGTCGAGATGAACTGGTCGATGAGAATGGTTGAAGCGTCGTCGAAGCGGACCGTCACCTTCAGCACGTCAACCTCGGGTCGGACCGAAGCCGGCAGGCGCATCCAGTCCTTTTCGGTGGTGATCAGTGTGGCGCCCTGCAGTTTCGCCGTGTTGCGCAGGCCCTCGATGTCCTGCTCGGAATAGGCATGGTGGTCGGCAAAGCCCTTCATCGCCTTCACGTGCGCGCCGCAGGCCTCGAGCGTGTCGAAGAACTTCTGCGGCAGGCCGATCCCGGCAAAGGCGACGACGGGCTTGCCCGCAAGCCGTGCGGCTTCGCCGTCCTGCGGCACAAGCTCGGCACGCAGCGTGGGCTTCGTGTCCGGCACGACGGCATTGCCGCGCCCCATGAGCACGAGCGCCGTGGCGCGCTGCAATCCGTCCTCGATCGGCTCGCGCAGCGGCCCGGCCGGGATGACGCAGCCATTCCCGAAGCCCTTCTGCGCATCGACGACGACAAAGCTCAGGTCCTTGGCCAGCGACGGATTCTGGAAGCCGTCATCCATCACGATCACCTGCGCCCCGCGCGAGACCGCAAGGCGCACGCCTGCAGGCCGGTCCGGCGAGACCACGGTCATGGACTGCCGCGCGAGCAGGAGCGGTTCGTCCCCCACCTCGCCCGACGTATCCTGTCCCGCATCCACGATCATCGCGCCGGGGACATTTGCCCCGTAGCCGCGCGAGAGGAACGCAACTTTCAGACCGCGCGCTGCAAGCCGCTGCCCGAGCGCAAGCGCCAGCGGTGTCTTGCCGGTGCCCCCGGCCGTCAGGTTGCCCACGCAGATCACGGGCACCGGTGCACGGAAGGGCGCCGCCAGCGCGTGGCGCATCCGGCCGACGAGGGCATAGATCCACCCCAGCGGGCGCAGCACGAACGCCACCGTATCCCTCGAGTCCGAGTACCAGAAATCAGGCGTCGGCAGTCGCATCAAGGCTCCTCAGATAGGGGGCAAGCAGCTCCATGGTCCTCACCAGCGGCTGTTTCGTGCCCGCTGCCCGTCCGGCGGCCTGCCCGCGCCGCGAGAGTTCTAGTTCGTTGGACAGAAGTTCTCCAGTCTTCTGCGTCAGCAGGTCATTCGATGCCAGCACCTCCGCCCCCCCGGCCTCGACCAGAATGCGGTAAATGTCGCGGAAATTCCCGATATGCGGACCGCTCAGGACCGCAACACCGAGCCGCGCCGGCTCCAGCGGGTTCTGCCCGCCATGGGGCACGAAGCTGCCGCCGATGACGGCCAGAGGTGCCAGCCGGTAAAAGATGCCAAGCTCGCCCAGCGTGTCGGCGATGTAGAGTTCGGTATCCGGCGCCGGCACCTCGCCCGCCGCCCGCCGGGCGACGCGGAAAAGGGGCGCCAGCGCCTGCGCCACCTGCGGCCCGCGCTGCGGATGGCGCGGCACGATGATCGTCAGCAGCCCCGGCAGCCGCGCGGCCAGGTCGCGATGGGTGAAAGCCGCAAGCTGCTCCTCGCCCTCGTGGCTCGACGCAAGCAGCCACACCGGCCGCCCGCCGATGATCGACCGCAGGCCACCCAGCACATTCGCATCGAAGGGCAGCGGATCGCCGACAAGCTTGAGGTTGCCGGGAACCTCGACATGCCGCGCTCCGAGCAGCGAAAGCTTCTCCGCGACGTCCGCATCCTGCGCCAGGCACAGCGAGAAGCTCCCGATCAGCTCGCGCGCCATCGCCGGCGCCCGCTGCCAGCCGCGGAACGACTTGTCCGACATGCGCGCATTGATCAGGACCAGCGGGATCCCGCGGTGATGTGCCTCGTGCAGCATGTTGGGCCACAGTTCCGATTCGACCCACAGCGCCAGCGACGGTTTCCAGTAATCGAGGAACGCGCTGACCGCACCGGGCGTGTCGAGCGGCACGAACTGATGGAAGGCATTGCCCGGCAGGCGTTCACCCATCAGCCGGCTCGACGTCACGGTTCCCGTGGTGACCAGCACCGTTGCGTCCGGGCGAGCCAGCCCGATCTCGCGGATCACCGGCAGCACAGAAAGGGACTCGCCCACGCTTGCCGCATGGATCCACACGATAGGTCCCCGGGGCCGCACCCGTCCCGGACGGCCCAGACGCTCCGGCAGCCGGTCGCCATCTTCCTTGCCACGCTTCAGCCGCCTGTTGAGCAGGCTGCCGGCCAGCGGTTCGGCCATTCCCGTTGCCGCGCGATAGGCCGAAAGCAGGCGCGAAGGCTTGCCCGGCGCGCTCAAGCGGCCGCCCCGGCGGGCGCCGGCGCGACGGCCTCGACCCCCATGGCCCCATCTGCCGCATCGGTCACAGCCGTGAGACTCGCCTCGATCTGCAGCCGCGCCGCCTCGATCACATCGGGCCCCGCATCACGGGCCACCGTGATCGGTTCACCCCAGATGATGACCCCGCGCGTGAAGGGCAGGGGAATGACAAACCGGTCCCAGCTGTTCAGCACGACCCGGTGTCGGCAGGAGAAGCTGCACGGCAGGATGGGCGTCCCCGAAACCCGCGCCACCGTGACGATGCCCTCGCTCGCGCGCATGCGCGGCCCGCGCGGCCCGTCCGGCGTGATGCCGACATAGTCCTGCCCCTTCAGCGCCTTCAGCATTCCGCGCAGTGCCGCAGCCCCGCCCTTGTCCTTGTTCGAGCCGGGCTTGGCCGCCGAACCCCGTACCGTGCCGATGCCGAAATAGCCGATGGCCCGCGCGATGATCTCGCCGTCGCGATGCATCGAGATCAGCATGTGCATCGGCGACGAACGCGGCCACATCGCCGGCAGCACCAGCATGCGCCCGTGCCAGAAGGCCAGGATGAACGGCGTCTTCTCCTGCCAGAGCTTCTCGGCCAGGCCGCTGTTGCGGATCTCCCAGCGTCCCGTCGCCCATACAAAGCGGATATAGAGCGCGATCAGCCGGCAGGCCACGTTCCTGAGGCCATCCGACTTCCTGAAGCGTCGCCACCAGCCCCGCAGCATCGTCTATTCCGCCACCTGCGGACGCGCCTCGGCGAACTGCGTCCGGTAGAGCCGCGCATAGGTGCCGCTGCGCGCCAGAAGGTCGCCATGCGTCCCCTGTTCGCTGACGCGCCCCCCCTCGAGCACCAGGATGCGGTCGGCATCCGCGATGGTCGACAGCCGGTGCGCGATGACAAGCGTCGTGCGGTCCTTCATCAGGCGGCCAAGGGCGGCCTGCACTTCCTTCTCGCTCTCGCTGTCGAGCGCCGACGTCGCCTCGTCGAGAAGCAGGATCGGCGCGTCCTTCAGGATCGCGCGCGCAATGGCGATGCGCTGGCGCTGTCCGCCCGACAGCCGCACGCCCGCTTCGCCAACCCTGGTTGCATAGGCTTCCGGCAAGGCCATGATGAAGTCATGTGCCGCCGCCGCGCGTGCCGCCGCCTCGACTTCGGCCATCGTGGCCCCCGGCCGACCGCAGAGGATGTTGTCGGCAATGGATTCATCGAACAGGAAGGGTTCCTGCGTGACCAGCGAGATCGCATCCCTGAGCGAGGCGATGGACACGCGCCTGATGTCCTGCCCGTCGATCTCGATCGACCCGCCCGTCACGTCATAAAAGCGCAGGATCAGGTTCAGGATCGTGCTCTTGCCGGCACCAGAAGGGCCCACCAGCGCGACCGTCTTGCCCGCCGGGATCTCGAACGAGGCCCCGTCCAGCGCCTGCGCCCCTTCACCCGAGTAGTCGAAGTTCACGTCGCGGAAGACGATCTGCGCACGGCGGGGCGCCGGCGCCAGCGACAGCACCCCATTGCCCTCGTCGCGGAGCGTGCTCGGCGTGTCGAGCAGGGCGAATGTCCGCGCCGCCGCCGCCGAGCCCTCGCTCAGCGCCGTATAGAGGTTCGAGAGCGAGCGGATCGACTGGTACGACAGCATCATCGCCGCCATGAACGAGGCAAAGCTCGCAATGTCCATGCCCCGATAGGCGGCATAGCCGATGACAGCCGCAATGCCGATGCCGGCCAGCACCTCGGCCGACGGCGTCGCCGCGGCGCGCGCGTTCGCGCCCTTCATCAGGAACTTCATGCGCTCGGTGACGATATGGTCGGCCCGCCCGACCGCATGGTCCTCCATCCGGTAGGCCTTGATCACGCGCTTGCCGTCAAGCGTCTCCGACAGGAGCGTCGCCAGGTCCCCCGTCGAGGCCATGCTGCGCACCGCCGCCTTGTTGGTCTTCGAGCCGAGGTTCAGCGTGAACAGCGCCGTCAGCGGCAGCACGCTGAACAGCACCAGCGCCAGCACCCAGTCCTGGATGAACATGACAACGCCAAGGCCCACGATCGTCAGCACGTCCCGCACCAGCCCCTGCATCGAGCGCGTGACGCTCTCCCTCACCAGCAGCGTGTCATTCAGAAAGCGCGAGGCGAACTGCCCCGAGTGCATGTTGTTCAGGTGTGCAAGGTCGAACCGCGTGATCTTGCGGAACATGGCCTTCTGCAGGTCGTTGACCACGTTCTGCCCGACCCGCGCCAGCGACACGTTGCTGACATAAGAGATCCCCGCCTTCAGCGTCATGATGCCAAGCAGGACCGACGGCACGAGCAGCAGCGCCCCTTCCTTCCGGTCGGTCGTGAAGAGGCTCTTGACCACCTCCTCGAGGTACCACGCCATGCCGGCCGTCAGGCTGGCCTCGAGCGCCATGAGCCCGAGCAGCAGCAGGGCGATGCGGGCATAGGGGCGCACGAATTCGGCAGCAAGCCGCAGGAGCGGTCTTGTGTCGAGCAAAGCATTGCGCGGCGGAACCTGTGGTGCGTCGGTCATGTGGCCCGGGTTATACTACGGCACAGACAAGGTGATATGGCGCGTGACGCTACCATGCACCAGTCCCGTTAACCACAGTCTGAAGACCCGAAGGGTTACTTGCGCCTGCCCGAAGGGCCGGCCTTGCCTGTCTTGGCGGCCTTGGGCCGGGCGGCAGGCGCAGTGCGGGCGGGCTTTGCGGGGGCCGAGAACGTCTCGCCCGCCTCGAGCTCCGGCTGCAGCATCTTGTGCAGGTGGACCACGAAATAGCGCATGTGCGCGTTGTCGACTGTCGCCTGAGCGGCGGCCTTCCACGCCTCGCGGGCCTTGGCGAAGTTTGGATAGAGGCCGACGAAATGGATCTTGTCGAGATCCCTGAATTCGACCTTCGACAGGTCGGTCAGCTCGCCGCCAAATACAAGGTGCAGCAATTGCTTGGCCATGGGTGTTCTCTCGTCCTTAGGGCAGTTTGATCCGATCGGTTCGGTCCATGATCGCCTTGTGCAGGGCAGGGCCCGCACAGACGACACTCCGGTGCGACGGTTGTGCCTGATTATACACAAGGCCCTCGCCTGCGTGCGAGGTGACAAGTCCTCCCGCCTCCTGCACCAGCAGGGTTGCGGCAGCCGTATCCCATTCCTGCTTTGTGGATAGCGCCATCATGCAATCATACTGGCCGCTGGCCACCAGGGCCATGCGATAGGCGATCGAGGCCCGCTTGCCAACGTCCATGGCGGGCCAGGGTTCGGGCCAGGCCTTGTGCTCGATCACGTCGCGCGCGACCAGCATCCGGCACCCCGGCAGCGCCTCGCGCACCGTGACGCTGAGCCGCGCGCCATTCAGGAACGCCCCTTCGCCCGCGACCGCCGTGAACATCTCGTCGGTCATCGGGTTGTAGACGCCGCTCGTGACCGGCACCCCGTCCTCCACGACGGCCACGCAGATCACGAATTCCGGCCGCCGCTTGATGAAGGCGATGGTCCCGTCGATGGGATCGACAATGAACAGCCGCCGCCGCGCAAGGCGTGCCGGATCATCGGCCGTCTCCTCCGAGAGCCACCCATAGTCCGGCCGCGCCGCTCCAAGAACGCTGGCCAGGTGCCGGTCGACGGCGATGTCGGTTTCGGTGACGGGATTGCCCTTCGACTTTTCCCAGACCTGCGGCGCGCCGGCAAAGCCCGCCCGCGCGATCTCGCCCGCCTGCCTCAGCGCCGAAACAACAAGCTCAAGGTCCCCGCGCTCAGTCCCCGGCAATGGTCATGCCCTCGACGCGCAGCGTGGGCGCATTGGTGCCATAGCGGAAGACAAGGTCGTTGGCTGGCGTCATCGCGGCAAACATGGCGTTCAGGTTGCCCGCAATGGTGACTTCGTTCACCGGATAGGCGATCTGTCCGTTCTCGATCCAGAACCCCGACGCCCCGCGGCTATAATCGCCCGTCACGCCATTCACCCCCATGCCGATCAGTTCGGTCACATAGAACCCTTGCGCGATGTCAGCCATCAGCGCCGCCGGCGACAGCGTGCCCGGCACCAGATAGAGGTTGCTCGTGGAAGGCGAGGGCGGCCCGCCCGTGCCACGCGCCGCATGGCCCGTGCTCGTCAGCTTCAGCTGCCGCGCCGAGGCGCTGTCGAGGATCCACGTTTTCAGCACGCCATCCTCGACCAGGTTCATCGGCCGGTTGGCAACCCCCTCGCCATCGAACGGCTTCGAGCGCACACCGCGCACGATATGCGGATCATCAACGATGCGGATGCCGTTCGCGAACACGCGCTGGCCCATCTTGTCCTTCAGGAACGAGGTGCCCCGCGCGATCGACACGCCATTGATGGCACCGGCCAGGTGCCCGAGCAGGCTGTTGCTCACCCGCGGATCGAACACCACCGGCACCGACTGCGACTTCACGCGCCGCGCATTCAGCCGCTTCAGCGCCAGGTTCGCAGCCGTGCGCCCCACCTCGGCCGGATCACCGAGGTCCCCCCCGTGCCGCGCCGAGGAAAAATCATAATCCCGCTCCATGCCGGTACCTTCGCCAGCGATCACGCTGACCGACACCGAGATGTTCGTCGTCGCATAGCTGCCGGCAAACCCGCCGCTCGTCACCAGCGCCACCGCCCCGCGCCCCCAGCCGGCGCTCGCACCTTCGCTGTTGGTGATGCCCTTCACGGCCAGCGCCGCGCCCTCGCCGGACCGCGCCCGCTCGCCCAGCCGCTCCGCCGACGGCTCGTGCCGGTCCTCGAGGTCGAGGTTCGGGAACGATTTCGCCAGCAGCTCGGCCGGTGCCAGCCCGCAATAGGGATCCTCCGGCGTCGTGCGCGCCATGGCCACCGCACGCGCGGCCAGCTGGTCGAGCGCCGCCGGCGTCATGTCGTTCGAGGCGACGGCCGCCTGCTGGCGCCCGATGAAGACGCGCAGGCCCAGGTCGACCGACTCCGACCGCTCGACCTCTTCCAGCTGCCCCAGCCGGAACGACACGCTCGACGAGACCGAATCAAACACCACCGCGTCCGCCTGTTCGGCGCCAAGCCGGCGCGCCCGTGCGATCAGGCTTTCCAGAAGGGATATGCGGTCCTGCATGCTGCATCCTTGCGTTCGAAGGGCGCAATCAATCGGCCGTGACCGGTTTCGTCAAGCACGGGACTTGCGCTGCACGCCAAATCCGGGCCAGATCTCCACCCATGACACCGGGATATGCCCTGTTCGACACAAGCCTCGGTGCCGCAGCCCTCGTCTGGGGCCCCGCCGGCATCCGCGCGCTCTACCTGCCCGAGGCCGACCGGGCGGGCCTCCTCGCGCGCATCGAGGACCGCCATCCCGGTGCCGGCGAGGCCGCATGCCCGCCCGACATCGCCCATGCGATCGCGCTCGTCACCCGCCTGCTTGAGGGCGAACATGTCGACCTCGGCCGCGTGCAGCTCGACATGGAGGGCATTCCCGCCTTCCACCGGCGCGTCTATGACGACATCCGCCGCATCCCGCCCGGCACCACCTTGACCTATGGCCAGGTCTCCCAGCGCCTCAACGCCCCGGGCTCGGCCCGTGCCGTGGGCCAGGCGCTCGCCGCCAATCCCTATCTCATCATCGTCCCCTGCCACCGCGTGCTCGCCACCGGCGGCGGCATGGGCGGCTTCTCCGCCCCCGGCGGCGTCGACACCAAGCGCCGCCTGCTGGCCATCGAGCGCGGCACCGACATCATCGAACCCTCCCTCTTCGCATCCCTGCCACTCGCCCCCCCCACCCGCCAGTTCCGCCGCAACCGCCGCGCCTGACCGGCAGGGGGCCTCTCCACCATGTCCCCGAAAAAAAAAGCGGGCGTCCCGCCCGCCCCATTATTTTCTTGCACCGTCATGGCCGCGTCGCGCGGTAGCGCGAACCGGCCACCCAGTGATCGTGGGCCATGAAGCCGCTGCAGTTCTCCCCATGCATGACGCCAACGCGCCGGGCGGCCAGATGCGGGGCTGGCGGATATTCTGGGTGGCCGGTTCACACTGCCGTGTGACCGGCCATGAC
>DAISVV010000043.1:10392-16265 GCA_036840015.1 Micropepsaceae bacterium | reverse complement strand
CGTGAGCCGGGAACGCTGCTACTCGGCGAGGCCCGTACCAGAGCGGCGACGCGTCTGTTCGGCCTCATCGTGACCAAGGATGGTCGCTGGCAGGGCCTGTGCATGGACCAGATAGGTCTGCGCGCGCGGACGGCGCGAGGGATCGAGCGTGCGCAGCGTCGCTACCACGCTGTCGGAATAGCCCGTGAGGTAGGCTGAGACTTCCTCGAATGCCTGCTTGTGGGACTTGTGGAAGCCGCCGGCACCGGCATAAGGCGTTGCGCCGGCGAGGAGGCGGCCCCAGGCCAGCGCGCGCTCGATGCGCACCAGCTCGGGTTCGCGCGCCAGGTCGGCGCGGCCGGGGCCGCGCGCGGACATGCCGCCGGCCTTTTGCATGGGAAGGGCGGCGGCAATCTCGCGCGGGACACGCGCAATCATCATGTCCATGGCGTCGGAGGCGAGTTGCCTGATCTTGATCAGGCGCTGTCCCCACTTGCCATCGCGACGCGAACCGATCTCGCGCACCAACCCGCTCGACATCTGCGTGAAGCGGTCAAGCCGGTTGAGCAGCGCGTCGGTGTCCATTGTATCCGGCCGCATCGAGGCGATGTCGAGGGCGAGATGCTCCATGTCGGCGAGCAGGATGTCACCAATGATGGCCATGTCCTGATGGCGGAACAGCGGTTCGTCACCGCTCGTTGCGCGTATGGCTGCGAGCCGCAGCACCTCCCACGGACGGCGCAGGCGGCTGAGCACCAGCAGGCCGACATAGGGACACAATTCCGGCTTGCGGGCCGCCAATTCCTCGTAGAGGTCGCGCACGAGCGACTGGTTCTGCTCGCTAAGCATGTCGATGCGGCGCGGAAGCAGCCCGCGCAGCGGCATAAGTTCACTTGATGCGGACAGCAGGAGCGCGATCTCCTGGGCGTCGGCGAGCGCGTCATCGCCCCCGAGCCTCGATGAGAGGGCGCGCATCTCCTGGCCGCCGGCCTGCGCCCGATTGAAGGCGACCGCGAGGGCTGATGCCGCCTCCTGCTGGAGTTGCCGGACCTGCTTTTCCTCCTCGGCGCTGTCGCGGGCGAGTACCGCGGCCACGATGGCCGCCTCGCGCTGGGCAAGGCGTTCGCGCAGGCCCTCGCGAGCGAGCCACTGCCAGACGGCGCTGATTGTCGAGCGGGAGATGCGGCCGGTCTGCTTGAAGTCACGCTCGTCGACCAGGAAATCGCTGAAGGGTTCGCAGAACAGGCGCAGGGCTGTCGGCGTGCGGCGCGGCGCAGAGCTTCGAAGGGCGGGCCTCAGCCCGGCGAGGATCAGGGCCGAGGGGAGGCTCTTCTCGCCGGTCAGACGCGAACGCTCGACGGCAATCGCGAGCCGCGTTGCCTTTTCAGGAGGCAAGGCTGCTAGGAAATTCCTGAGTTCTTGCTCGCGGGCGGGTGAGCTCATGGATCCGGTGGGGCGGTTGGCTACCTTTAGGCTTGCAGGCCGGGCTGTTCAGTCCGGGGCGAGGCATCGGGCCGTTGTCGAACGCTATTCGCCGATGCCAGGCCCCTTGTTGATGCGTTGAAATGCCTTCAACGTCCGTGACCTAAAGGGGGTTCGAGGTGCCACTGCTGCCGGCCGACGCACCCGCGCCGTCGCCGCCGCCTGATCCGCCTTCAGTGCCGCCGAAGCTGCGGTTGAAGGGGTTCATGCCTTCGTCGACGGCGGCGTCACCGGCTGTCCAGCCCTGCTGGCTCGGGGTGCCGATCGTTCCGTCGGCGGCAATGGTCACGACGTCGCCCTCCGACATGGGAACGTTCTGGCCCTTGCCGTTGTCGATGAAGCCGCTGCCCTGCTCGAAATTGATCGTGCCGGAGCCGTCTTCATTGACTTCCATCTTCACGACGGTGCCGCGGATGCCGATCGACACGGTTGGCGTCTGCATGCGGACGCGATCCTTGGGCATCGATCCGGAAACGAAGCGGAAGACACCCTTTGTCATTTTCAGCGTCTGCTGGCCGGCGCCTTGCTGGCCTGCATAGACATAGTTGTCGACAACCACCGAGGATGCGCTGCCAAGCGTCAGGCGGCTGCCATCGGTGAAGGTGACCTCGAGCGCACCCTGGGGAACCGTCTCGATCCGGCTGTTGCGCACCACGGGGTTCAACCGGTAGAGCGGCGCACGCTGGGTCTGGGGCGGCGTCTGGTAGGCAAAGCGTGCGACGCGGGTCGCCTGCCCGACATTCTCGGCGGATGCAGGCATGGACGTGATCAGGAGTGCCGTGATCGCCGCGGCGAGGGTGCTGAGACGCATTGTCGGGCCTTTCAAGCTTCCGGGGGCGCGGCAGCTGATGCACGCAGGGCGTGCACTGCCTGCCGAACACGAGAGAGTCAGCGAGAGTCTACGCAGTCCTCTGGCTTCCGGCAATGGCAGGAGCACGGCAAGACCGGTCTGACGGCGCGGGAAAACCCGAGGCGCCTGTGGTCGCGATGGCCTCGGGCGGCGTTGCAAGCGGCGCGTCCAGCCGTTGGCGGGGTGTTCGCACGAATCACCCTTCGACGTGTGACGGTGACCTGAGCGGTCGGCGCATCGAGGCGCGAGGCCCGGCACCACGGGGACGGGCATGTGAACATTTTCCTGCGGGGGGTAATGACAGATCATGGTTAACGCGCGGCACGGTGCGGTGGCGGCCGGAAAACAGCGTGGAAACGCGGTGTCAGCCGCTTGCCTTTGGGGACGCATTAACGTTTGCTCTTCCCGAAACGGAAAACAAAAGGGCCATCTCCATGAAGGGCAATGATTTCAAGCGTTGGCGCAAATCGCTCGACATGTCGCAGAAGGATGCCGCCGATGCGCTGGGCCTCAAGCGCCGCGTGGTGCAGTACTACGAGAAGGGTGAGCGCGACGGGGAACCCGTGAAGATCCCGCGCGTGGTCCGGCTTGCCTGCTATGCCATCCTGATCGGTGTCGACGACTATCATGGCCCCGAAAAGGAGAAGAAGGACAAGAAGGGCAAGAAGGGCAAGGGCGAGAAGGACAAGAAGGACGCCCCGAAGAAGTCCAGGAAAGCCAAAAAATCGCGCGGATCGGAAGAGGGCTCACCGGCCGAGGAGAGCTGACGCGAGGCCTTGTTCAGGCCGCGCGATCGACGGCCGGCAGGTCGAGCTCGACACTGAGGCCCCCGGCCTGCGACCTGCCCAGCGCAAAGGTGCCGCCATAGAGGCTTGCGATCTCGCGCACGATGCCAAGCCCGAGGCCTGATCCGGGCTTTGACTCGTCGAGGCGCTCGCCCCGTTCGAGTACGCGCCTCTTCTGTTCGTCCGAAAGGCCGGGGCCGTCGTCAGCCACGACGATGCGCAGGCGGCCGGGTGCCTGCGATGGCGAGACCACGATCGAGACATGCTCCGACGCCCATTTGCAGGCATTGTCGAGCAGGTTGCCCAGCATCTCCTCAAGGTCGGCCCGGTCGCCGCGGAACACAAAGCCTTCCGCGCATTCGGCAGTGATCGCGATGCCCTGCTGGTCATAGATGCGCGTGAGGGCGCGCGTGAGGTCTGCGATGACCGGGGCCACGTCACATCGTGCGCCGATCACGCCGGCCGAGGCCACGGTGCGCGCACGGGCGAGGTAATGATCGACCTGTCGCCGCATGACGCCGACCTGCTTGTTCACGGCGTCGGCGAGCGGGGAGCTTGCTCCCCTGGCCTCGTTGGCGAGGACCGACAGCGGTGTCTTCAGGAAGTGGGCGAGGTTTCCGACATGCGTTCGTGCGCGTGCCACGACGTCGGCGTTGTGCCTGACAAGAGCGTTGAGCTCGTCGGCAAGAGGCTGGATCTCGCTGGGATAGCGACCCTCGAGGCGCGCGGCCCTGCCCTCGCGAATGGCGGCCAGCGCCGCGGATATCTTCTCGAGCGGCGACAGGCCGAGGCGCACGAACAGGGCCATGGCCAGCGTCATGCTGCCGCCGAGCGCGATCACCGACCAGAAGAGCGTGCTCTCGAAACCCTCGATCTCGGCCTCCACGTCGCGCAGGTCGCCTGCCACGGCGATGCGGAACAGGCGACTGCCGACGCAGGAGGCGGCGGGGACATCCGTGTCCGGCCGCGCGATCGACACGATGCGCTCGACATAGCGCAGGCGCTGGCCGAGGAAACCCGGTGCATAGCCCTGCTCCATCTCGCCGGCCTGCGTGCCCTTGCCGACGGGCAGGGTCTTGTCCCACAGGGAGCGCGAGCGCATCACGGGCTGCGACTGGGTGTTCGGCCCCGACGCCATCGTCGCCACCTGCCAGTAGGAACCGGAGAAGGCACGGGTGAACCGCTCGGCGATCAGGGGCTTGGGCATTACGAAGGTGCCGCCGCAATCGATCTCGGCGACCGCGATGACGCTTTCAAGGTCGGCAATCAGCCGCTGGTCGAAGCCGCGCTCGGCGGCGCTGCGGAAGAGGCTTGCCAGCATCATGCCGCCCGCGACGAGGCCGATCACGCCCCAGCCCGCGGCGATCGCAACGAGCCTGAGGGCGAGCGAATTGCTACTGGGCAGCATTTGCCTCGGATTCTGCAGCGCTTTCATCGAGCTTGTAGCCAAGGCCCCGCAGCGTCTGGATCAGGCTGACACCGAGTTTCTTGCGCAGGCGCCCGACGAAGACCTCGATCGTGTTGGAGTCGCGGTCGAAGTCCTGGTCGTAGAGGTGCTCCACAAGTTCGGTGCGCGACACGACGCGGCCCTTGTGGTGGGCCAGATAGGCGAGCAGCCGGTACTCGAGCGAGGTCAGCTTGACCGGATTGCCCTCGATCGTGACGCGTGCGGCGCGCGTGTCGAGGCGCAGAGGACCACACTCGATGTCGGAGGTGGAGATGCCTGCGCTTCGGCGCAGCAGCGTGCGGATGCGCGCGAGCACTTCCTCGGTGAAGAAGGGCTTGACCACATAGTCATCGGCGCCGGCATCGAGGCCCTTGACCTTGTCGCTCCAGCGGTCGCGGGCCGTCAGGATAAGGACCGGCATGGAGCGTCCGGCCTTGCGCCACTTCTCGAGCACCTTGATGCCATCCATTTCGGGCAGGCCGAGGTCGAGGATGACGGCATCGTAGGGCTCGTTCTCGCCCAGATAATGTCCCTCGACGCCATCACCGGCACTGTCCACGACATAGCCGTTGTCCTTGAGCGCGTCGGTCAGGACACGCCGCAGGTCGGGGTCATCTTCGACAACGAGGATCCTCATCCCGTTTCCTTTCTTCAGCCCAGTCCGCGGACACGCAGAACCTGTCCGGACCGGGCATCAACGATGACGACGATCTGGCGACCGTCGGGGGTCAGCCAGACAATTTCGTAGATGAGTTGTGCGCCCCGGCGCATGGGGCCGCGGGCGTCGAGCGGCTTGCCGGGGTATTGCGACATGAGGCCACTCATCACCATGTCGAGCGGCACGACGCGCAGGTCCTCTGGCAGTCGATCGCGCCGGAACCGGTCGCCGCGCGGCCCGCCGGGACCGTCACGGGGGATCGATTGCGCGCCAGGACCGTCCGCGGGCGGCGTCCAGTCCTGCGCGGCCACGGGCTGGAGCAGCACCGCGGCAAGCAGCAAGGCGATCAGGGACTGGCGAATGGTTCCGCGCATGGGAATGAAATAGCGCAAAGTCGCTGAACCCGACATGAATAATATGTCCAGATCCCGTTCAGGCGCGGGGTGCAATGATGGCTGCAAGGGTTGGGTTTCGGCGCTTTTTCAGCAGGAGTTAAACATCATGCGCAAGTTTGTGACCGCGGCTGCAACAGCAGTAACCCTCGGCGTCATGGCCCTGCTCGGCCCGGCCATGGCGGACCAGTACGGCGACAAACACGGTAACCAGGGCCATCACGAGCTCAGGCATGGCGGTGACTGGCGCGGCCATGGCGACCGCGGCGGCTACCGCGAC
>DAISVV010000043.1:0-10292 GCA_036840015.1 Micropepsaceae bacterium | reverse complement strand
CTACCGCGACTTCAGCCGGCATGACCGCGGCTTTGATCGCTGGGAGCGTGGGTGGGGGCACGGCGATCGTGACTACCGACACCATGACCGCAGCCTGTCCCACTGGCAGATCGTGCGCCGTCTCGAGCGCCAGGGCTTCTTCGGCGTACGCGGGCTGCGCGAGTCGCGCTGGAGCTGGGGCCTCAGGGCCTATGCCTATGACCGCCGCGGGCGCCCTGTCATGCTGCGGATCAATCCCTACAATGGCCGGGTAATCGACCTTCGCTACGTGTAGATCAATTTCAGACCCCATCAGAAACGGAGCGCCGGGTATTCTTGCCCGGCGTTTCGCTTTACTGGCTTCATTGACAGGCTTGCTCGCCCCCGGGGCGAGTGCAAGTCATCTGGCGCGGGTAGTCTTGTGTCGGCGCAGCGACAGCAGCGCGCCGATCCGCGCTGCCGGGTGATCGCCGGTTGCCCAAATTTCTTGCCTGTGCTTTTTTCGCGGCATGGGCGGGAAATCAATCTTGCGAGCAGCGTCGGAATGGCGCGCCGTGCGTGCGGCGCTTGCCAGGCTTGTGCTCATCGCCTTCATCCTTCAGGGATTGGTGGCGGTCCACCACACCCATGCTGACGCGGGCGCGATCCAATCCCACGCACAAGCGTTTGTTCTTGAAGCTGGCGATGGCGCGGATGGAGCGCCGGGCCATCACGACGAGCAACACAAGAGCGAAAAGAACTGCCCTGCCTGCCTTGCTGCCTCGATGGGCGCGCAGGCGATGCTTGCATCGGCGACCGTTGCCTGGTTGCCGCAGACGTGCACCTCAGAACTTCCCCAGCTGGACGGTCACGCCCTCGAAGCCAACCAACGGCACGCTGTGCCGATACGGGCACCACCCTCCACGCTGAACGCCTGATCCACATCATCCCCGCATCTCCGGTGAAGCGCATGGCGCACGAATTGGGGACCGCCTTGGGGGGGACCATTCAGTTCATCGAGGAGTTTTACATGTTCAAGTCACACAAAGTGCGCCTTTTCTCAGGCGCCGCCATCGCGGTCATTGCCGCAAACCTTGCCGTCGCCGACGAGAAGGCCAAGGAACCCGCGACTGTCGAGAAGATCGTTGTCACCGGGTCGGCCATCTCGAAGTCGCGCGACCAGTTCTCGACGCTTGTCGGCACGGCCGACCGCAGCGACCTGTCGCTGTCCGGCGGGTTGAACCTCGTGGATGCCCTGTCGGACATCCCGGGCGTCACGTCCACCAGCTTTGCTGCCGGCGCGGGACGCCCTGTCATTCGCGGTTTTGATGCCACGCGCGTACGCGTGCTGGAGAATGGACTCGGCAGCTTCGACGTTTCGGACCTGTCACCGGACCACGGCGTCCCGATCGACCCCCTGGCCATGCAGGGCGTCGAGGTGGTGCGTGGGCCTGCCACGCTGCGTTATGGCAGCCAGGCGATCGGCGGCGTCGTCAACGCACTCAACAACCGCATTCCAACCTCGATCCCGAAGAACGGCTTCGGGCTTGAGGGGCACTTCGCGGCCAGCAGCGTCGACAACGGCACCGAGTTTGCCGGCCTGTTCGATGGCGGCGTTGGTAACTTCGCCTGGCATGTCGATGCGGTCAGCCAGGACAGGGATTCCTACGAGACGCCGCTGGGCAAGCAATTGAACAGCCAGGCTGAAGGGCTTGGATACTCGCTGGGTGGTTCGCTGCTCGGGAACAACGGTCATTTCGGCGTCGCCTATGTGCGTTTCGAAAGCACCTACGGGATTCCCGGCGAAGAGGCTTCGATCGAGATGGAGCAGGACAAGTGGCTGCTGTCGTCCGAGTGGAAGAACCCCTTTGCGGGCTTCACGGCGCTGCGCCTGAATGCAGGCCTGTCGGATTACATCCATGACGAGGTCAAGCCGGTGACCGGTCCGGCCTCGACCTTCATTGACAAGAGCCACGAGGTGCGGGGCGAACTTGTCCATGGCGCGCTCGGTCCCTTCTCGGCCATCGCCGGCGGCATCCAGTTCCAGCATCGCGATTTCGAGGCGCAGGGCGAAGGCGAGGACTTCCTTTTCCCGAGCATTACCAACTCGCTCGGGTTCTATGCCTTCGCGGACGCGCCCCTGGGCAAGGACCTGGTGCTTGAACTGGGTGTGCGCCACGAGCACACCGACGTCGAAGGCACGCCCATCTCGGACGTGTTCACGACGCGCGACTATGATCCGTTCAGCGCCTTCGGCGGGCTCGTGTTCAAGGCTTCGGACACGCTGCGCCTGGGCGCGAACCTGTCCTACGCCGAGCGCGCTCCGAACCAGGTCGAGCTCTTTGCGCGTGGCCCGCACGAGGCGACGGGCACCTGGGAAATCGGTGATCCGGACATTTCCCTCGAGAAGGCCCTCAACCTTGAAGGCAACGCAAAGCTGACGCTTCCCGGCGTGACGGCTGAGCTGACACTGTTCCATACGCAATTCGACGGGTTCGTCTATGGCGACCTCACCGGCAATTCGTATGACGAGCTTGGCGTCTTCTTCCCGGATGACAGCCAGGAGTTTCTCGAGCTTGTCTTCGTGCAGCGCGACGCCACGTTCACCGGCGGCGAGGTGGAGGTCGACGTTCCGGTCGCCAGCCTGTCGTTCGGCGAACTTGCGTTCAACATCAAGGCGGATTGGGTGGATGCCTCGTTCGACGCTGGCGGCAACGTCCCTCGTATTCCCCCGATGCGGCTGGGCGGTGGCCTGAGCCTTTCGGGTGAGCAGGCCGATGCCTTCGTCCAGCTGACGCATGCCTTCAAGCAGGATGACATCGCCGATACCGAAACGGTGACGGCGAGCTATACGCGCCTTGATGCTGGCGTGACGTGGCGGGCCTTCAAGACCGAGAGCGGCGGTATCGACATCAGCCTCGTTGGACGCAACCTGCTTGATGAAAAGATCCGCAACCACGTCGCCTTCAACAAGGACGAGGTGCTGCTGCCGGGTCGTGACGTGAGGCTTGTCCTCACTGTCCGGCACTAAGCCTCCCGCGCGGACGGTCCAGAACGAATGAAGGGCAGAGGCCATGAGGCCCCTGCCCTTTTTTCTTGGCTCGTTGAGGCTGAAGTCAGGCGGTGAGCGCGGGCCAGAACCCGGCACCGCCTTCGCGCGCGAGGGAGCGGCCGAGTTCCTCGGCCCAGTCGGCCTCGGCGCCGAACTCGGCGCGCCAGGACCACAGGCGACGCGTGGCATGGTGCAGCGAGTGCTCGCGCGTGATGCCGATGGCGCCGTGGACCTGGTGGGCGATCGATGTCCCCGCCGCGACGGCCTCGCCCGCCCTGATCTTTGCGACCGCGACGGCAAGGTCGCGGCGGTCGGGATCAAACAGCGATGCCATGGCGCCTTCGGCTGCGACCGATGCAGCGGCGGCGTGCCCGGCGAGGACCGCGAGTTGCTGCTGGATGGCCTGGAAAGACGCAATGGGCTTGCCAAACTGGACGCGCGTGCGCGCATAGTCGACGGTCTGCATGAGGATGCGCTCGAGCGCGCCAGCGATGGCGACGGCGCGCAGCGTGGCGCCCGCCAGTTTCAGGTCGCGGCCGCTGATGCCGGGCACGGTGGTGCCGGCCGTATCGGCGAAGGCCATGTCGTCGCGCGGTTCACCGGCGATGTTCGCATCCGGGACCAGCTTTCCGCGGCGGGTGGCGATGAGCACGCACTCGCGCCCGTCCGGTGTGCCGAGCAGCAGCGCCGTTGCATGGCGGGCATGAGGCACGCGGGGCGCCCTGCCCTTGAGGTGCGCGTGATCGCCGTGCTGGTGGGTATGGCCTTCGAGGACCGCGAAGCTGCGCGGGCCCGATGGCGGCCTGACCTTGCGGGCGGCAAGCAGCGCGCGCACGACCATCGTCTCGCCCAGCGGAACGGGCACGAGGTGGCGCGCCGCCGCCTTCAGCAGGACGAAGGCGTTGGCGGCGCGCTCGTCGGGTGCCGTATCAGGGTCGGCGAGCGTGTCGAGGAATCCCGCCTCGTCGATGGCATCCCAGAGGGCTTCGCTCCACGTGCCTGCCTCGGCGCTGCGCAACACTTCGGGTGTCACGTGCTGGGCAAAGAGGCGGTGGGCTGCGTCATGGATCAGGCTTGCGGTCTCGTTCATGGCGATCACCTCAGTCCCAGGCCGCGGGCGATGATGCCGCGCAGGATTTCGCGCGTACCGCCGCGCAGCGAGAAGGACGGCGCGGTCTGCGTGAGGTAGTGCTGCACGCGCAAGAGCGCCTCGGTCGCGCTGGCCGATGGTTCCTGCCCGAAGAGATCGTGCGCGATGTCGGGTATTTCCTGCTCGAAGATGGCGCCGACGTCCTTGACGAGCGAGGCTTCGAGCGCCGGATTTTCACCGCGCTGAAGCTGGGTTGCCACCGACACCGAAAGGCTGCGCAACGCATGCAGGCGCGCGGCCATGCGGCCAATGGCGATCGCCGTGCGCTCGCGGGGCTCGGGGCCCGCGGCCTCGACGATCTGGCGTACAAGCGCCATGCTCGAGAGGAAGCGCTCGGGACCGGAACGTTCATAGGCAAGCTCGGCGGTGACCTGCGACCAGCCATCGCCCTCGGTGCCGATGAGGGCGTCCTCGGGCAGGAGCGCGTCGTCGAACACGACCTCGTTGAAGTGCTCATGGCCCGTCAGGTCGGCGATCGGTCGGATGCGGATGCCCGGAAGGGAGAGGTCGACGAGGAACTGCGAGAGGCCCGCCTGGCGCTGCGCGCCCTCGCCCGTGCGGAAGACGGCGATCATGTAGTGTGACTTGTGGGCCCAGGAACTCCAGAGCTTCGTGCCCGTGACACGCCAGCCCTCGTTGGTGCGCACCGCGCGCGTGCGCACGCTGGCAAGATCGGAGCCTGAGTCGGGTTCGCTCATGCCGATGGCGAAATAGGTCTCGCCGCGCGCGATGCCGGGCAGCACGCGCTGGCGCTGGGCCTCGGTGCCGAATTTCAGCAGCAGCGGACCGGACTGGCGATCGGCGATCCAGTGCGCGGCAACCGGTGCGCCGGCTGCGAGAAGTTCTTCCACGACGACATAGCGCTCGAGTGCAGTGCGCTCGTGGCCGCCATACTGCTTCGGCCAGGTCAGTCCCAGCCAGCCACGCTCGCCGAGCTTGCGGCTGAAGGCCGGATCAAAGCCGCTCCAGGACTGGGCGCGTTTCTCGAAGGGGATTGCCTCGATCTCGCGGGCAAGGAAGTCGCGCACCTCGGTGCGCAGCCGGTTGGTCTCTGCCGGGAGAGTTGCGAGATTGAAGGTGAATGGAAGGGGTTGTGCGAGGTTCATGCGCCGATATTGCGCGTTTGCGACGAACGGCTCAACCCTTGCCTTGTTCCCGACTAGCCCTGGCGAGGCTGACGTAGCGGACGCATGCGCCGGCGCTCTTCACGGTCCCTGACCAGGTAGCCTGCGAGGAAGCCCGACCCAATGATCAGGCTGACGATGATCAGCGGCCCCATAGCGGATCCTCGCGCAGGTCGAAGGCGCGCAGCGACGAGCGCGGCTTGAATGACGGGGGCATGATGGCCACGGGTTGTCCCGCAGCAGGCGCGATGGCTGCCTGCTGTTCGGCCTTGCGCGCCATGAGCATGCGCACGCCAAACCCTGCACCAAACCCGATCCCGAACAGGATCGCCACGGGGATGATCACTTCCACTTGCCACTCTCCGCTTCTTGGGACGGATGTTTTCCGGCTTGTTGCCGACCCGTCCTTTATGCGAGGGGCTACATGTTGCGTCAACACGACTGTCAACATCAAACTGTGTGCGGACGCTGAACCGCCTATCTATCCCCAAGCGCGTGCAAGCGGCGTCACGATTTCCATGCCGACAAGTTGAATGGCGCGATGGACTGCGCGCCCAGCACGTAGGTTGCGCCGGCTGGAGCGGGTGCGGGACGCGAATCGCCCGAGAAGTTGAAGGCGAAGGTGATGCCGTCGCGCCGACGCAGGCGGATGTCCTCATCGAGCCGCATGGCGTCGATTCCCGCCGCGGCGAGCGTGTGCGAAACGACATCGAGTGCCAGCTCGCGCGTCGGCCATGCGGCGACATAGGTGCGCCCCGACTTTTCCACAATCGCCGGATCGCCGGAGTCGAAGCTGCCCTGCACGCCGGCTGAGGCGTCGACCTCGAGCCGCTCGACCCAGGTACCGCAGGCATAGGCGCGGTTGCGCCAGCGCAGCTCGCGCAGGAGGCCCGGTCTCAGGCTTTCGACACGCGTGACCTTCACAGGCAGGAGATCCTGCAGCGGGCCGGGCGGGAGGTTGCGCGGGATCTGGAACGAGGCTGTCTTTGCGCCCGTGCGGATGCCAAAGACGACCTGGCCGCTGCAGGCCGCGAAGGCCTTGTGGGCTTCCGGCGTGACATGCTGCAGGCTTGGCACGAAGACGGCCTTGTAGGATCGAAGGTCGCGGCCGGGGGGAACGCTGTCGACGTCGACGCCATGCCGGCGCAGTGCCGTGTACCAGGTGAAGACCAGCGCGAGGTAGCTGAACGACCTGCCCTGCGGCTGGATCTCGTGGTGCCAGGCGGTGTCGTAATCGAAGACGAGCGCGACCTGCGCGGGCTGCATGGGCCGGTCCTTGATGGCGCGCCACCAGTCACCCGACAGCTCGCGTGCCGTTGCCTCGGCTTCTCGGCCGCCGGTGTCGAGCACGTTGTCGGGGCGGTTGAGGCCGGCGTGCATCTGCTCCTGCGCAAAGGGGGCCTGGCGCCAGCGGAAGAAGCTGACGACCTCGGCACCGTGGGCGAGCGCTTCCCATGCCCAGAGGCGCACCATGCCGTCGCGGGGGCTCGGGTTCCAGATCGCCCAGTTCACGGGTCCGGGCTGCTGCTCCATTACCCAGAAGCGCCTGTCCGTCATGCCGCGATAGAGGTCGTGGTGGAAGGCAGAGATGTCGGGGTGGCCGGTGCAGGCGTAGCGCACGCGCTCTTCATCCGAGAAGCCGAGGGCGGCGATGCTGTCAGTGAAGCCGAGGGGATAGGAGTCCCAGCTGGCAAAGTCGATCGCGCCGGAGACCTTGTAGTGGTCGAAGTCGGGAAAGGCGCCCATGTAGTTGTGGGTGATGAAGCGGCCCGGTGAATGGGCGCGAATGATCGCGGCCTGCATGTCGTTATAGGTGGCCACCTGGTCCGAGCTGAAACGGTAGAAGTCGAGCACGTGGGACGGGTTGAGCTCGGTGACCGCGGCCATGGGCAGGTCGACCTCGGCGAAGCTGCGCACTTCCATGCTCCAGAAGCGGTTGCCCCAGGCCTCGTTCAGTGCCGCTGGGGTGCCATAGCGCTTCTGCAACCATTCGCGGAACGCGGCGGCGGCCGCCGGCGAATAAGAGCGGACAGTGTCGTGGCACCCGTACTCGTTGTCGGTCTGCCAGCCTACAAGCGCCTCGTGGCCGCCATAGCGGCGGGCGACCGCCTCGACGATGCGGCGCGGCTGGGCCCGGTAGACGGGGCTCGAGAAGCAGTAGTGGCGCCGCGAGCCGAATCGCCTCGGGCGTCCATGGCGATCGTGCGGGAGGATCTCGGGGTTCTGGTCCACCAGCCATTTCGGCGGGGTCGCCGTGGGCGTGCCCAGCACGACCCGCAGGCCCGCCCTGCCCAGCGTGTCGATGGCGCGGTCCAGCCAATCCCAAGCGAAACGGCCGGGCTCGGGCTCGATCGCGCTCCAGGCGAATTCACCAATCCTGACATGGCTGAGCCCCAAATCGGCCATGCGGCGGGCATCATCCTGCCAGAGATCCGGCGACCATTGTTCCGGGTAATAGCAAACGCCCAGCATGAACTATCCTTCACTGTCAAAACGCCGCAATCTCGCCCATCCGATGGATGAGTGACAATGGCTGCTAGCCTAAAAAATGGTTCGGTGAAAATATACGACACAGGCAGCGCAGTCCGCGCTCCCGCCGCCCGACGGATGCCCGATGAACGATACGCCTTCGCCCTCCCAGCCGCAGCCTGATCCCGATCCGTGGGAGCAGGTGCCGCAGCGCGCGCAGCGACCCTGGTGGTTCTGGCTTGCGACCGGCTTTGGCGGCTTGGTGCTTTTCCTGTCAGCCTGCTTCGTGGCGCTCTATTATGCCTATGCACCCTCGCTTTCCATCACGGCGGACCGGCTGGGCGAGTTGAACCGCACGCCGTCCATTACCCTCACCGACGAGGCCGGGCAGATCTTCGCCACGCGCGGGGCCGCCTTCGGCTATCGCGTGCGCGTCGAGGAGATGCCGAAATACCTGCCGCTTGCGTTCATCTCGACCGAGGACCGGCGCTTCTATTCCCACAGCGGCATCGACTATCGCGGGCTCATGCGCGCGCTGGTCACGAACTGGACGGCGGGCGGCGTCGTGCAGGGCGGCTCGACCATCACGCAGCAGCTGGCCAAGAACACCTTCCTGACGCCGGAGCGCACGTGGCGGCGCAAGCTCGAGGAGATGTTCCTCTCGTTCTGGCTGGAACGGCATTACTCCAAGGACGAGATCCTGACGCTCTACCTGAACCGCATCTATCTCGGGTCTGGTGCCTATGGCGTGGATGCGGCGGCACGGGAGTATTTCGACAAGTCGATCAAGGATGTCACGCTGCCCGAGGCGGCCATGCTGGCGGCGCTGACGCGCGCGCCGTCGCGCTATTCGCCGGATGCCAACCTCAAGCTGGCGCAGGAGCGCGCGGCGCTGGTGCTCGACCTGATGGTCGAGGAAGGACACATCAGCGAAGGCGAGGCGCGCAAGGCCCGGGCGAACCCGGCCAAGCCCGTCATCAAGCCCGAACTTGAGAGCGCCAACTACTTCGCCGACTATGTGATGGAACAGCTCAAGGCCCTGAACATCACGCCGAACAAGGACCTGATCGTGCGCACCACGATCGACATCCGCCTGCAGGGCACGGCGCAGAAGGCCCTGCAGAAGGTGCTCGACGGGGACGGCGCAAAGCGCAACGTCTCGCAGGGCGCGCTGGTTGCCATGGAGCCATCGGGCGCCGTGCGCAGCCTGGTCGGTGGCAAGGACTACACAGCCTCGCCCTTCAATCGCGCCTACCAGTCGAAGCGCCAGCCGGGGTCGTCGTTCAAGCCCTTCGTGTTCCTCGCCGCGCTCGAGGCCGGGCTGACGCCTGACGATGTACGCGAGGACGCACCTTACGAGGTGAATGGATGGCGTCCGGAGAACTATGACGGGCAGTATCTTGGCCCCATCACGCTGCGCGAGGCGCTGTCGAAGTCGATCAATACGGTGGCGATCCGGATCGCCGATGAGGTCGGGCGGCGCAAGATCATAGCGGTGGCACAGCGACTGGGGATCTCCTCGCCGCTCGAGCCCAACCGCTCGCTGCCGCTGGGCACGTCGGAGGTGACGCTGTTCGAGATGACGCGGGCCTTTGCGGCCTTCGCGAACAACGGCAACCGCGTCGAACCCTTCGCGATCGTCGAGGTCAAGACATCCGACGGCACGGTGCTGTACCAGCACCGGCAACGCCCGCCGATCCTGGTCATGAACCGCTCGGCGCTCGAGGAAATGAACCAGATGATGTATGAGGTGGTCCAGACGGGGACCGGCCAGCGCGCCGACCTGTCGCCTCGCCAGGTCGCTGCCAAGACGGGCACGAGCCAGGACTGGCGCGATGCGTGGTTCGTGGGCTACACGGCCGACTTCGTCGGCGGGGTCTGGCTCGGCAATGACGACAACACGCCCATGGGACGGGTGGTGGGCGGGAGCCTTCCTGCATCGATCTGGAAGACCGTCATGGTCGATGCCCACAGGCGCATCGCCGTGCACGCCCTGCCCGGCATCTACGACTACGGCATGGGACCGGAGGGCGCCTATGCCGAGGGTCCGGGCGAGGATGATCCGTGGGTGGATCGTGCCGAGGACGGGCCCGGCTACCGGAGCAACGACGACAGGGGCCTGATCGAGGACATTCTCGACAGCCTGTTTGGCGGCGAGGAGGAGGCACCGCCTGCCCCACCGCCGCCGCGCGCACCGCCGCCGCCAGGCTTCGGGCCGCGCCACCAGAGCAGCAATGATGGCGCGCCTGTCGAACCGCCACCATCTCAAACCGGACCGGTGACGCCTGCGGACGGAGAAGCTGTGCCGGAGCCGGCGTTTTAAGCTGTGGTTTCGGTGGCGGGCCGGATCGCAAACTTCGCGAACGATCCCTTGTAGCGACAGGGGTCAACTGGCGTCCGGATAACAGGAATGAGGCCAGACAGGTCATTGTGTACCGATGGGAGCAATCGACAGGAGGCTGTGACATGACCGACACGAACGAGCCGGTGCGCTGGCGCCAGGGCAAGGGCGACTTGACGCTCGACGTGTCCGATATCG
>DAISVV010000042.1:0-16295 GCA_036840015.1 Micropepsaceae bacterium | reverse complement strand
AGCGGCGCGGCCTATGCCCTGCCGCCAGGCTTCGAACTGCCGGTCGGCGCGGATCCGGCGACGATCGCCCGCGCCAGCCGCATCCGCGCCGCGGCGACCGCCGTACCGGTCCGCGCCTTACCCGACATCATCGGCGGCCAGGAACTGTGGACGAGCGAAGCCCTCGCCGATGTCGTTGCCCGCAGCTTCCACTTCCCGCAAGGGGCGCACATCTGCGCGCCCGGCGCTTCGCAGGCCGAGAACGTGAAGGGCAGGCTTGCCCAGCGCCCGCGCCTGGCGCTGGTGTCACGCTTCCCGGTTTCCGACGGCGAGGTCATGCCTCTCTTTCCGGCATCGCTGAGCCTTCAGATCCCCCTGCGTGTTGGCAACGGGACGATCCGCGACGTGCCGCTTGCCATCGACCAGTTCCAGCGACCGGTCCTCAAGGCGAGCGTCCATGTCGAAGGCCTCGCCATCACCGTGTTCGTCGCGCACCTCAAGTCGAAAAGCCCCATCATCCGCAATGGCGAGGACGGAGACGATCCCTTCATGGCCGCCATCGGCCTTGCGCGCGCAACGATCGTGCGCGCATCCGAGGCCGCCGCCCTTCGTCATCTGATCCTGCAGGAGATGGCGCGCACCCGCACCCCGGTGATCGTGTTGGCCGACCTCAACGACACGCCGGACGCGGCGAGCACGCAGATCGTCTGCGGGGCTTCCCCGCACGAGGGCAAGGACTTCGCCGAAAAGAAGGCCTTCTGGGATACGGTCCTCTACCCGACCTTCCGGATCGCCGGCCAGCGCTCCTCCAGCATCCACACCCACATCTTCAACGGGGACCGGGACATCCTCGACCACATCCTCGTATCCGAGGAATTCTACTCCCGAAACCGGCACCGGATCGGCACGGTTGTGCGCCACGGCGTGGTGAACGAGCACCTGCGGGATACCGACGCAGTCCCCAACCCCCCCGGATCGTCCGACCACGGCATTCCATGGGCCGAGATCCGGCTCGGAGGGACATGACGAAGAATTGTGTTGAGGGGCGCAGGCGTCGCATCCTAGCCTTGTGCAGACCTGCGGGGACCCGACAAATGAAGAGATCCATTGCCACGACGGCATTCTTGCTGCTCGCCACCCTTGTTGCTGCCTGTTCGGATACGGGCGGAAAGAAACAGGCCGCGCCCGTCGAGGCGTTCAAGGTTGAACCGCTCAAGTACACCGAGCGGACGTTGCCGAATGGATTGCGGGTCTACTCCATGCCCGACAGTACGACCGGCAACGTGGCCGTCCATGTCTGGTACGATGTGGGCTCCAAGGACGATCCGGCCGGCCGCTCGGGCTTTGCGCACCTGTTCGAACACATCATGTTCAAGGCGACGCGGAACATGCCATCGGAGACGTTCGACCGCCTGACCGAGGACGTCGGCGGCTTCAACAATGCTTCGACCTGGGACGACTTCACGAACTACTATGCCGTCGTGCCCGCAAACCAGCTGGAGCGCATTCTCTGGGCCGAGGCCGACCGCATGGGTTCGCTCGTCGTCGACCAGGCGACTTTCGCCTCCGAGCGCGATGTCGTGAAGGAAGAGTTCCGCCAGCGCATCCTTGCCTCGCCTTATGGCAAGCTTTTCGGCCTCTATATTCCCCAGACCACTTTCAGCGTGCACCCGTATGGCCGCCCCGGCATCGGTTCCATTGAGGAACTCGACGCCGCCACCATCGATGACGTGCGCGCCTTCCACGTTACCTATTACCGTCCCGACAACGCCGTTCTTGTCGTCAGCGGCAATTTCGAGCAGGCCACGCTCGACAAGTGGGTCGACCAGTACTTCGGCGCCCTGAAGAAGCCCGAGCGTCCCATTCCGCGCGTGGCCGCCGTCGAGCCGCGCCGCACCGAGGCCAAGGTCTATCGGGCCTTCGAGCCCAATGTGCCGCTTCCGGCGGTTACGGTGACATGGCCGGGACTGCCTGCAAGCCATCCTGATTTCCCGGTTGCAGCCGTGATCGACGCGATCCTCACGCGGGGTGAAAGCTCAAGGCTCTATCAGTCGCTGGTCTATCGCCAGCAGCTTGCAGCGCAGGTGCTCTCGTCGATCGAGCCCACCCGCGACCCGGGCGCCTGGACCATGGGCGCCATCCTCAGCGCCGGGAAGTCGGCCGAAGAGGGCGAGAAGGCCATTCTCGACGAGATCGCCGCGCTCCGGGACAAGCCGGTCACCCAGGCTGAACTCGACGAAGCCCGCAACGAACTCCTGTCCGAGGCCGTGACCGAGCGCGAGACAGCCTTCGGCCGCGCCAGCGCGATTGCTGACGCCGTGATCCGCTACGGGGACGCCGCGGCCGCCGACAGGCGGTTGCAGAAGATCCTGGCAGTGACCGTTGCTGACATTCAGCGCGTCGCCAAGGCTGCATTCGATGACACCCAGCGCGTAACCATCCTCTTCAACGCGCTCGAGGCCAAGCCCAAGGACGCAACGCCCGACATGATTGCGGCTGCGTCAACCATCAAGGCCCAGACGCTGGACATCCCGAAGGCCGAGATCCCGGTCTACACGCTCGCCGAACCCGGCCAGCGCCAGCTGCCGCCCAAGGCCAGCGAGCCCGTATCCGCAACGCTGCCTACCCCCGTCGAGAAGACGCTGGCAAACGGGCTGCGTGTGGTCATCGCCGAGAAGCGTGGCCTGCCGATCGTCAGCATGGACCTGAGGGTTCTCTCGGGCAGCGCGACCGACCCGGGCGGACGCATGGGCACATCGAGCATGATGGCATCGCTGCTGACCAAGGGCACGTCGACCCGCACGGCATCCGCCATCGCCCAGCAGATCGAGTCGCTCGGCGCCTCCCTCGAGGCCGGTGCCGGCATGGACTCCTCAAGTCTCTCGCTCGTGGCCCTCTCCTCGCGCATCGACGATGCCATGGTCATTGCTGCAGACGTCGCGCGCAACCCGGCCTTTGCCGCGGAGGAAATCGAGCGAGAGCGCCAGCAAACGCTGGACGGCCTCACCGTCAGCCTCAAGCAGCCGGGCTCGCTTGCACGCATGGCGATGACCCGCGCGCTCTATGGCGACGCGCCGTACGGGCGTGTCGTCTCGCCGGCCAGCGTCAAGGCCATCGGTCGCGACGATCTCGTCACAGCCCATGCCGCGCAATGGCGTCCGGACAATGCCGTGCTTGTCATTGCGGGCGACATTTCCGTCGATGCCGCCACGGCGCTGGCCGAAAAGCACTTCGGCAACTGGGCCAAGCCCGCAAGCCCGTTGGCGGCACGTGGCGACGTGGCAGGGCCCGGACAGGCCCCCCGCAGCCTCGTTGTCGACCTGCCGGGATCAGGGCAGGCCGCCGTGACCTTCGGCATGCGGGGCGTCGCGCGCACCGACGCGGATTTCTTCCCGCTGCTTGTCACCAATGCGGTCCTTGGCGGCGGATACTCCGCACGCCTCAACCAGGAGATCCGCATCAAGCGCGGCCTGTCCTATGGGGCAGGATCCGGCTTCACCCAGCGGCTTGCCCCGGGCCCCATCGTGGCCTCCGCGCAGACCAAGAACACGACGGCACCCGAAGTGGTTGACCTGATGGCGGCCGAGTTCACGCGGCTGGGAACGACGGACGTTACCGCGGATGAACTGGCGGCGCGGGCCTCCTCGCTGATCGGCACCTTCGGCCGAAACGTCGAGACCGCCTCTGGCCTGTCTTCCGAGCTCTCCGACCTCGCGGCCTTCAGCTTGCCACTTGTGAAGCTCCAGACCTATGTCAAGGACGTCTCCGCCGTGACCCCGGCGCAGGTCAAGGCCACAGCCGCCCGCGTCTACGACCCCAAGGCTGCGACGATCGTCGTCGTGGGTGATGCCAAGGCCTTCTTCAACGCGCTGAAGGCCAAGCGTCCCGCGACGGTGCGCATCCCGGCCGACAAGATGAACCTCGACAGCCCGTCGCTCCAATAGCGGCGGGCAGGTCTGGCGGGAGACTCGGTCTCCCGCGCCCTGCGTCAATTTGTTCACTTTTTGTTTTCGGCGCTTTCGGCGATATTCGGCGCTGTCATCCCACAGGCTTGGAAAACTGCGGGCTGTCCCGGCAACGGGACATTACCGCCGCGAGGCATCGCCAGAATTTGGCGGATTTGCGCGCACACCCCCGACAAGCTATGACAGGGACCGAGTTCTGGCCCCGAACAAGATTCTCCCGTAACCCGACATGCGCGTTTCCCGCTTTTTCATGCCCCTGCTGCGCGAGACGCCGGCAGAGGCCCAGATCGTCTCGCACCGCTTCATGCTGCGCGCAGGCCTCATCAGGCAGGCTTCGGCCGGCATCTACTCCTGGCTGCCGCTGGGTCACCGCGTGCTGCGCAAGATCGAACAGATCGTCCGCGAGGAGCAGGACCGGGCAGGGGCGATCGAGCTGCTCATGCCCACCCTGCAATCGGCCGAGCTCTGGCGCGAAAGCGGGCGCTACGAGGCCTACGGCAAGGAGATGCTGCGCATCAAGGATCGCCATGACCGCGATCTTCTCTACGGTCCGACCAACGAGGAACTGATCACCGAAATCTTCCGCTCGTCGGTGCGCTCCTACAAGGACCTGCCGCGCAACCTCTACCACATCCAGTGGAAGTTCCGGGACGAGATCCGCCCCCGCTTCGGCGTGATGCGCGGCCGCGAGTTCCTGATGAAGGATGCCTACTCCTTTGACATCGACGCCGACGGCGCGCGCAAGTCCTACAACCGCATGTTCGTGGCCTACCTGCGCACCTTCGCGAGGCTCGGCCTGAAGGCGGTGCCCATGAAGGCCGACACCGGCCCCATCGGTGGTGACCTCAGCCACGAATTCATCGTGCTCGCCGAGACCGGCGAAAGCCAGGTCTATTGCCACCGCGACCTCGTCGACATGCCGGTCCCCAACAATGTCGACTTCCAGGGCGACCTCACGCCCTATATCAACCAGCGCACCTCGCTTTATGCCGCAACCGAGGAAAAGCACGACGCCGACGCCTTCGCCGCCATCCCCGAAGACAAGCGCCTCGCCGCCCGCGGCATCGAGGTCGGCCATATCTTCTACTTCGGCACCAAATATTCGAAGCCCATGAACGCCAAGGTCGCAGGTCCCAAGGGCGAGGATGTCCTCGTCGAAATGGGCAGCTACGGCATCGGTGTCTCGCGCCTGGTCGGCGCCATCATCGAGGCAAGCCACGACGAGACGGGTATCATCTGGCCCGAGAGCGTCGCCCCCTTCCGCGTTGGTCTCATCAGCCTGAAGGCCGACGATCCGAAGACCCGCGAGGTCTGCGAGGATCTCTATGCGAAGCTCGGCGCCGCCGGCGTCGACGTCCTCTATGACGACACCGAAGAGCGCGCAGGCGCCAAGTTCTCGACCTTCGACCTGATCGGCCTGCCCTGGCAGGTGATCGTCGGGCCGCGCGGCCTTGCCGCCGGCCATGGGGAGATCAATTATCGCCGCACCGGCGATCGCCAGAACCTCTCCCCCGAGGCGGCCGTCAACCTCCTGACCCGAGGAAACGGATGAACCCCTTCGAGGTGCAGCGTCCCGCGCGGCCGGCCCGTCGCGGCAGCGACGGTTCCCGCCCGTGCTCGTGGTTCGAACTGCTGCTGGCAAGCCGCTACCTCAGGGCCCGCCGGCAGGAAGGCTGGATCTCGGTCGTCACCGGCTTTTCCGTGCTCGGCATCACGCTGGGCGTGGCCACCCTGATCATCGTCATGTCCGTGATGAACGGTTTCCGCGCCGAGATCATGTCGAAGATCCTGGGCTTCCGCGGGCACTACATGATCCAGCCCATCGGCGGCACGCTGAACGGCTGGGAACAGACCGCCGCGCGCCTCTCAAAGATTCCAGGCGTCGCCCGCGCCACGCCCTTTGTCGAAGGCCAGGCGCTGGCCACGGCACAGAGCCAGTCCCCTGGCGTCGTCGTGCGCGGCATCCGCCCGAAGGATCTGGCCAACCTGAGCCTTGTGGCCAAATCCCTGACGCCTGGTACCCTGCAGCGCTTCGCAGCCGACGGCAATTCCGTGCTGATCGGCGCCATCCTCGCGCGCAACATGGGCCTCGAGCAGGGGATGAACATCACCCTGGTCGCCCCGCGCGGCAACGTCACGCCCTTCGGGGTAACGCCGCGGGTGAAACAGTACCGCGTCGCCGGCACCTTCAGGGTCGGCATGTCGATCTATGACGAAAGCATGATCTTCATGCCGCTGGCCGAGGCGCAGGCCTATTTCAACAAGGGCGACGGTGTCTCCGTGATTGAGGTCATGGTGGACGACCCCGACAAGGTCGACGCGCTGCGGCCCGTGATCGAACGCATCGTACCCGGCACCTCGATCTATGACTGGCGCAGCACCGCGCCCGACTTTTTCAGCGCGCTCGAGGTCGAGCGCGTCGTGATGTTCCTGATCCTCACGCTGATCGTGATCGTCGCCGGTTTCAACATCATCTCGGGCATGATCATGCTTGTGAAGGACAAGACCCGCGACATCGCCATCCTCAGGACCATGGGAGCCTCTCGCGGCACGATCCTGCGCGTGTTCCTGATGTCAGGTTCGGTGATCGGGATCGCCGGCACCTTCGTGGGCTGGATTCTCGGTGTCGTTTTCTGCTGGAACATCGAGAACATCAGGCAGTTCCTGATCTGGATCACGGGCGTCAACCTGTTCCCCGAGACGCTTTACTTCCTCAGCCGCCTGCCGGCTAAGATGGATGTGGGCGAGATCACCCTCGTTGTCATGATCTCCCTGGCGCTGACGATCCTCGCCACCGTCTATCCCGCCTGGCGCGCCGCGCGCCTCGATCCGGTCGAGGCCCTGCGCTATGAGTGAACCGCCCTATGTGACCCAGGAACTTACCGCCCAGCGCCCCCAGGCGCTGGCCGCGCCCGTTCTCGTGCTGCAGGGCGTGAGCCGCTCGTTCGGTACGCCGCCCGATACGCTCGACATCTTCCGCAACGTGAACGCCCAGATACTGCCGGGCGAAATCGTCGCCCTGGTTGGTCCCTCGGGCTCGGGCAAGTCCTCTCTGCTGCACATCTGCGGCCTGCTTGAGGCGCCCTCGTCGGGCAACGTCTTTATCGCCGGGCGCGATTGCGCGCGCCTCAACGATGCCGAGCGCACGCGCATGCGGCGCGACGTTCTTGGCTTCGTCTACCAGTTCCATCACCTCCTGCCGGAGTTTTCGGCGCTGGAAAACGTGATGATGCCCCAGTTGATCGGCGGGCGCCGTCCGCGCGATGCCGAGGGGCTGGCCATGCGGCTCCTGAACATGGTGGGCCTCGCGCAGCGCGCCTCGCACCGGCCGGCCAGGCTGTCTGGTGGCGAGCAGCAGCGCGTCGCCATCGCCCGCGCACTGGCAAACCAGCCAAGGCTCATCCTCGCCGACGAGCCGACCGGCAACCTCGACCCGAAGACCGCAGATATGGTCTTCAATGTTTTCGTCGAGACATGCCGCGCCCGCGGCGTCTCGGCGCTGATCGCGACGCACAACCTGCAGATGGCGGTCAAGATGGACCGCTCATGGCCCTTGCATGACGGGACACGGATCGATGCCGGAAAGCGCAAGGCCTAGGCCGCTTGTGACTGGAGGTGCCGCGCGCGCCCTGTCGTGGACCTGCCATAACCTGCACATCGTGATCCTGGTGTTCATCGTGCTGGGGTGGACGGTCCCCGTGAATGCCGTTCTCTGGGCTCACCTTGTCCTTGTGCCGCTCATCCTCGGCATCTGGTACCTCAACGACTGCTCGTGCCCCCTCAACAACATCGAGAGCTACCTGCTGAAGGGTCTCTGGCGTGATCCGGACAACCGCGAAGAGGGAAGCTTTGTCGTCGTCGTGGTCGAGCAATATCTCGGAGTGAAGCCTACGCAGAAGACGATGGACATCATCACTTATGCCATCATGGGGCTCGCCTGGCTTCTGTCGGGTGTTCACCTGTGGCTGCGCGCGGAGGCCTGATGACGGACCCCGCGACACTCTTCGCCCAGTTCCGCGCAAAGCATCCCGGCATCCGCGCGGACTACACCATTGACCAGGACTGGGGGCACTACACGCCCGAGGATCATGCAACCTGGCGCACGCTCTATGCGCGGCTCGAGCGCCTGCTGCCTGACTACGCCTGTCCCGAATTCGTCGACGGCATGCATCGCCTCGACATCGGACGCGACGCCATCCCGGAATTCACCGAACTGTCGCGTCGCCTGGGGGCGCTGACGGGCTGGTCCGTCGTTGCCGTGCCTGGTCTCGTGCCCGACGACATCTTCTTCGAGCACCTCGCCAACCGCCGGTTCCCGGCCGGAAATTTCATCCGCAAGCCCGACCAGCTCGACTACATCGAGCAGCCCGACGTCTTCCATGACGTGTTCGGCCATGTTCCCATGCTCGCCCACCCGGTGTTTGCCGACTACATGGAGGCCTACGGCAAGGGTGGCCTCAGGGCCCTGAAGGGCTTCGACAAGCTGTCCAATCTCGCCCGCCTATATTGGTACACGGTCGAGTTCGGCCTCATTCGCACCGCAAGCGGCTTGAAGATCTACGGAGCCGGGATTGCATCCTCGACCGCCGAGACCGTGTATGCGATCGATGATCCATCCCCGAACCGTATCGCTTTCGAACTCGAGCGCGTGATGCGCACGAAGTATCGCATCGATGACTTTCAGGAGACCTACTTCGTCATCGACAGCTTCGAGCAGCTGTTCAGGGAAACCTACAGCGACTTTGCCCCCGTCTATGAGCGACTGAAGTCAGGGCCTACCTACGATCCGGGCATGGTCCTGCCGTCGGACGCGGTCGTTCATCGCGGAACCGGCGCCTATGCCGCGCGAAAGGAACTGTCCACAGCGCATCAGGCGGGCAAGTCACCGGCAGCTTGAAGCGCGCCACCGGCTCAATCATCCTTGCGGAAATGTGCAAAAAGGGCAGGGTAGTCCGACGTGTCAGGTCCAGCCAAATTCGTTCACTTGCGCGTCCACTCGGCCTTCTCGCTGCTCGAGGGCGCCATGCAGCCCGAAGAGATCGCCGACCTCTGCAGGAAGCACAGGATGCCGGCGGTCGGCGTGACCGACACCAACAACCTGTTCGGCCTGTGGGACCTTACCGACGCCATCGTGAAGGCGGGCGTGCAGACGATCGTTGGCTGCCAGCTGAACCTGCCGGTCGAGCACGAACGCCGGGCAGGTCCCGCGCCGGCACAGCTGCAGCTCGGCACCGTGGCTGTGCTCGTCCAGACCGAGGCGGGCTATGCCAACCTCATGAAACTCGCGAGCAAGGCCCATCTCGACGTGCAGGTAGGCGAGCCTCCCCACATATCCTGGGAGGCCCTCGCCACCCACGCCGAGGGCCTCATCCTTCTCACAGGCGGTCGACGGGGGATACTCAACAGGCAGATCGTCAACACGCAGGTCGAAGCCGCCGAGCGCGCGCTGCTCAAGCTCAGGGAGATCTTCCCGGACCGGCTTTACGTTGAACTGCAGCGCCACGACCTGCCAGACGAAATCGAGGCCGAGCCCGAGCTCCTGCGCCTGGCCTATGCCCATGGCGTGCCCATCGTGGCCTCGAACGAGCCCTTCTTCGGCCAGCGGGACCTCTACGAGGCCCATGACGCCCTCCTGTGCATCGCCGACGGCGCCTACGTGACCCAGGATGAGCGTCGCAAGGAAAGCCCCGAGCATTACTTCAAGTCTCCCGCCGAGATGACCGAACTCTTCGCGGACCTGCCCGAGGCCATCGAGAACACGATCGAGGTCGCCCGCCGCTGCGCCTTCATCCCGAAGAAGCGCAGTCCGATCCTGCCACCCTTCAAGCCGGCCTCCGGATTGCCGCCTGAGGAGGAACTGCGCGTCCAGGCGACCGAAGGCCTCAAGCGCCGCCTTGCCGCCAATGGCCTCTTCGCCGCTGAGAAGGAATACTGGGACCGCCTCGACTTCGAGCTTTCGGTCATCCTGCGGATGAACTTCGCGGGCTACTTCCTGATCGTGTCCGACTTCATGAAATGGACCCGGGGCCAGGGCATCCCCGTCGGCGTCCGTGGCTCGGGCGCGGGCTCGGTCGTCGCGTGGGGCCTTGAAATCACGGCGCTCGACCCGCTGCGCTTCGGCCTTGTCTTCGAGCGCTTCCTGAACCCCGAGCGCGTCTCGATGCCGGACTTCGATATCGACTTCTGCCAGGACCGCCGCGGCGAGGTGATCCGCTACGTGCAGGAGAAATACGGCAAGGAGCGGGCGGCCCAGATCATCACGCACGGCACCCTGCAGGCCAAGGCCGCAATCCGCGACGTTGGCCGCGTCCTCCAGATGCCGCAGGGCCAGGTCGACCGCATTGCCAAGATGATCAGGCTGAAGCCGGGCGAGAACAAGAAGCTGCGTGAAATCATCGCGCAGGAGCCGCGGATGATGCAGGCCGAGGCCGAGGACGAATCCGTCCGCAAGCTCTACCAGGTCGCCGAGCAGCTCGAGGGCCTCTATCGCCACGCCTCGACCCACGCCGCAGGCGTCGTGATCGGCGACCGCCCGCTCGACGAACTCGTGCCCCTCTACCGCGACCCCAGCTCCGACATGCCGGTCACGCAGTTCGACTACGAGGGCGACGAGAAGGCGGGCCTCGTGAAGTTCGACTTCCTCGGCCTCAAGACGCTGACCGTGATCGCCGTCACTGAGAACCTCGTGCGCGATCGTCATGGCATCAAGGTCAAGGCCGAAGAGGTCCCCTTCGATGACCGGAAATCCTTCGAGGCGCTGAGCAAGGGGACCTCAACCGGCATCTTCCAGCTGGAATCGACCGGCATGCGCGACCTCCTGCGCAAGATGAAGCCCGACCGGGTCGAGGACCTGATCGCCCTCGTGGCCCTCTATCGCCCGGGCCCGATGGACAACATCCCGAAATACATCGCCTGCAAGCATGGCCGCGAGAAACCCTTCTACCTGCACGAGGCCCTCGAGCCCATCCTTGCGGGTACCTTCGGCGTCATGACCTACCAGGAAGACGTGATGCTCATCGCGCGCGAGCTTGCGGGCTATTCGCTCGGGCAGGCCGACGAGCTGCGCCGCGCCATGGGCAAGAAGATCAAGGAGCAGATGGCAGCCCATCGCGTGAAGTTCATCGAGGGCGCCAAGAAGCTCAAGAACATGGACGAGGAGGTCGCCGAACAGATCTTCGAGCAGGCCGAGAAATTCGCAGGCTACGGCTTCAACAAGGCTCACGCAGCCGCCTACGCGCAGGTGGCCTACCAGACGGCCTGGCTGAAGGCGAACTACCCGGTCGAGTTCTTCTGTGCCTCGATGACGCTCGATATCTCCTCGCCCGAGCGGTTGTCGATCTTCCGGCAGGAAGCCGAGCGCCTTGGCATCACGATCCTGCCACCCGACATCAACCTCTCGGGCGCGCTCTTTACCGCCGGCAAGAGGGCTGATGGCACCGAGGTCATCCATTATGCGCTGTCCGCCATCCGCAATGTCGGCCGGGCGGCGATGGAGCACGTGGTCGAGGTGCGCGAGCAGGGGGGACGTTTCACGAGCCTGTTCGACTTTGCCCGCCGCATCGACGCCCGTTTCATCAACAGGCGCATCCTTGAAAACCTCGTTGCCGCCGGCGCATTCGACCGCCTCAACCCGAACCGGGCGCAGGTTCACGCCGCCATCGACATGCTGATCGGCGAGGCTTCCCTCTCGAGCCGCGAACGCGACAGCGCGCAGGTCAGCCTCTTTGGCGAAGTCCAGAAGCAGCCCGACCGCACACTGCCGAAGGTCGACCAGTGGACCATGCCCGACCGTCTTGCGCGCGAGTTCAATGCCATCGGCTTCTACATGTCCGCCCATCCGCTCGACGAGTTCAAGCAGACCCTCCAGCGCCTGCGCTGCGTGCCCTACGCCGAGCTCGCGGCTGAAAAGAAACGCGTCGAGCGGGCAGTCACGCTGGCTGGCAGCGTCATCCGCAGGCTCGACCGGCGCACGAAGGACAACAAGCGCATGGCGCATATCGGCTTCTCGGATGCCTCGGGCATGTACGAAGCCGTCTGCTTCCAGGAAGTGCTTCTCCAGGGCGGCCAGCATCTCGAACCCGGCAAGGCGGTCATCATCAACGCGGCCACGCGCTGGGACGGGGACGACCTGAAGCTGCAGGTGGTCGGCGTACAGAGCCTCGATGAAGCCTCGGCACAGACGGGTGCGGGCCTGCGCATCTTCATCGACAGCGAGCGCCCGCTGAAGAGCATTGCCGAACGCATGAAGGGCCAGGCCGGACGCGGCCTCGTTTCACTTGTCTTCCCTGTCGAGAATGGCGAGCGGGAGGTCGAGCTCGAACTGCCCGGCCGCTACGCCGTGACCCCGGCGCTGCGCGGTGCACTGCGCGTGGTCAGCGGCGTACAGGAAGTCGAGGAGGTCTGAGGCCGAAGGCACAGGGGGCTGGATATGCCGGCACCGCCGTGGCAAGCTTCGCACAGCACGCCATTCACGCCATCAATCTCACGGAGACACCTGACATGAAAACCCGCATCACCGAGCTCTTTGGCATCCAGCATCCGATCATTCAGGGCGGCATGCACTATGTCGGCTTCGCCGAGATGGCCGCAGCCGTGTCCAACGCGGGCGGCCTTGGCATCATCACGGGCCTGACCCAGCGCACGCCCGAGCTCCTCGCCAAGGAGATCGCCCGCTGTCGGCAGATGACATCAAAGCCCTTCGGCGTGAACCTGACCTTCCTGCCGGCGCTGACGCCGCCGGACTATCCCGGCTACATCAAGGCCATCGTCGAAGGCGGCGTGAAGATCGTCGAGACCGCCGGCAACAACCCGCAGAAGTGGATGCCGCTGCTCAAGGAGAACGGCATCAAGGTCATCCACAAGTGCACCTCGGTCCGCCATTCGCTGAAGGCCGAGCAAATCGGCTGTGACGCCGTGTCCGTCGACGGCTTCGAGTGCGGCGGCCATCCGGGGGAAGACGACATCCCGAACATGATCCTGCTGCCGCGTGCAGCCGACGAACTGAAGATCCCCTTTGTCGCCTCCGGCGGCATGGCCGACGGGCGCAGCCTCGTCGCGTCGCTCGCCATGGGTGCCGACGGCATCAACATGGGAACACGCTTCATCGCCACCAAGGAAGCGCCCGTGCACGAGAACGTCAAGAAGGCAATCGTTGCTGCCTCCGAGCTCGACACCCGCCTCGTGATGCGCCCGCTGCGCAACACCGAGCGCGTTCTGAAGAATGCCGCCGTCGAACGCCTGCTCGAGAAGGAAAAGGCCCTGGGCCCAAAGCTCCAGTTCCAGGACATCATCGAGGAAGTCGCCGGCGTCTATCCGAAGATCATGACAGACGGCGACATGGAAGCGGGCGCCTGGTCCTGCGGCATGGTCGTGGGTCTCATCAACGACATCCCGACCTGCAAGGAACTCATCGACCGCATCATGAAACAGGCGGAAGACATCATCTCCAACCGCCTGCAGCGTTTCCTCTAGGCGGCCCGGCGGCGCCTGAAGCGCCTGATGACGAGGTAGCTTGCGCCGGCAACACCGCCGACAACAAGCGCAAGCACCCACCAATAGGCATTGAACTGCTTGCGCAGGGAGTTCGCGACGATCTGCCTCTGGACGTCATAGCCCGGCGGCAGCGGCAGTACGCCCATCTGCTTCTCATAGGCCGCATAGTCCTGAAGCAGAGACGCAAGCAGTGCAGGCGCGCTTTCGGCGAGGTTGTTTGTCTCGCCGGGGTCGGTCGCAAGGTCATGGACCTGCCAGGCACCATCCGAATGCGGCGGCGCATTGCGCGAGAGCTTGTAGCGTCCGCGATAGAGCGCGGCATTCCCCGCGACCTCCGTGCCGACCCAGTCCGTCTCGCCGCGCGGGTGCTCGGCCGTCCCCGACAGATGCACGGCAAGCGAGCGACCGGTCATCGCAATCTCGCCTGGCTTTGGTTCAACCGCGACGCCAGCGAGATCAAGCAGGGTCGGCGGCACGTCCGTGACGAAAGTCAGGCCTGACACCCGCGAACCGGGCGCAACGCCGGGCCCCGAGATCACGAACGGCACGCGCAGCCCGCCTTGCGTCGTGTAGAACTTGTAGAGTTTACCGGGAGAGGCGAGGGCGGCCGCCCACTCACGCCCGACATAGCCAAGGCTCCCCTTTTCACCCATCGCCTCGAGCTTCCACTCATAGCCATGAAGCATCATCCAGAGGTTCATGCCCGGCGCATGCACCGGATCGCTGGGTTCCGGACCGTTGTCGGAGGTCAGGACAAAGATCGTGTTGTCGTATGCGCCTGTCTTCTTCAGGTGCGCAACGAGGCGACCGATGTGATGGTCCATCGCCTCGATCATGCCCGCATAGACCTCCATACTGCGGGCCGCCATCCGCTGTTCAGTGGCGGACAGGGACTCCCACGTACGCGATCCCGCAGGCATGGGCGCAAGGGGCGCGTCCACCGGGATCAGCCCCAGCGCCTTGGCGCGTTGCCAGCGCGCGGTGCGCATCGCATCCCAGCCGGTATCGAACTGGCCCTTGTAGCGGTCGGAGAACGCGCGCGGTGCCTGCACCGGGATGTGCACGGCCTGGAACGCGATGTAGGACAGGAAGGGGGCTTGGGTGCCGCTTGCCTCGTCAATGTACCGGATCGCACGGTCGATGATCAGCTCCGAGGAATAGAATGTCTCGGGCAGTTGCACCGGCTTGCCATCCTCGAACCAGGGCGCATCCTGATAATAGGGCATGTAGGGCTTCTGTTCCCAGTTGTCCGCACCCGATGCATCGAGCGCCAGCGAGCGATCGAAGCCGTGCGCGTTGGGCAGGTCGCCCTCGCCATGACCCAGGTGCCACTTGCCGACCATCGACGTGCGATAGCCGGCAGCCTTCAGGCGGCTGGCCACCGTCACGACACCCGGCTCGAGCCGCAGCGAATAGCCGGGCTTGCCGGCCAGTTCCGGCGGAAGCACCTCCTCGATCGTGGCAACCCCGGTCTTGTGGTTGTCGATGCCGGTCAGCAGCATCGCGCGTGACGGCGAGCACAGCGGAGACGTGTGGTAGTTCACGACCATCGCCCCGGACTGCGCAAGCGCGTCGATGTGGGGCGTGCGCGCCTCGCCGCCGAACGCGCCGAGGTCCATCAGCGCCGCATCGTCGATGAGCATGAGCACGATGTTGGGGCGCGGCTTGTCCGGCGGCGCATCCGCCGCGTGGGCACAAGCAGGCAAAGCCAGGGCAAGGCCAATCAGGAGCGAGGCGAGGTGGCGTCTCATGCAGCAGTTCTTCCGGCGTTGAAGGCGTGATCCTTGAAAAATGGCACTCAATGTGTCAATAGATTGATGGAAGGCAGGACAGGACCAGACATGCGCGTTGACAACGAAGTGCTCCCGAAGGACCCCGAACGCATCCGCCAGATGCTCGAACCGGGTCCCGACAAGCCGATATTCATGGTGAACCTGCTCAAGTTCAAGGACAAGGCGGAATACAAGGATGGCCGCGCCACCACCCTCAGCGGCCGCGACGCCTACATGATCTATGGCCGGGCGGTTGCCGAACTCCTGCCGAAGTTCGGGGGCCGGGCCGTATTCGCCGCCGACGTGACCTTCCTTGCCCTCGGCCAGGTCGAGGAATTGTGGGATGAGGTCGCAATTGCGACCTATCCGAACCGGCGTGCCATGGTCGAGATGTCGACCTCGAAGGAATGGCGCGAGATCGCCGTCCACCGCGAAGCCGGCCTCAAGGGCCAACTCAACATCGAGACGGTACTCCAGCCCGGATGGGAAAACCTGCAGATCAGATAGGCGAAGCGCCAGCTGAAGACGGTCGCCGAAAGCGCGGCGACCAGAGCCGTCGCAAGATCGTCGAGGCCATGATTGCCCTGGTGCGCGAGGGCGAGATGAGCCCCAGCGCGGCCCAGGTCGCCGAGCGGGCGAGCGTGGGCCTGCGCACGGTGTTCCGCCACTTCGACGAGATGGAGATCCTGTACCGTGAAATCGCCGAGGTCACCCGCGCGCGCATCCTGCCCGCACTGCTAAAACCTTATGTCGGCCTGACCTGGCAGGAAAACCTGAACGAACTGATCGCCCGCCGCAGCGCGATCTATGAGGACATCATGCCGTTGAAGGTTGCCGGCAGCGTCCTGCGCTTCCGCTCGCCGTTCCTCATGGAGGGCTACAACGAGCACCTGCGGATGGAGCGCAAGACCCTGAAACAGGTCTTGCCCGACAACCTCGTCGAGGACCGAGAGCTGTTCCGCGCCCTCGAGATGGTGACGAGCTTCCAGGCCTGGCGGCGCCTGCGCCAGGACCAGGGCCTCGGCGTCGGCGAGGCCACCCGGGTGATCCACCGGCTCGTGGCAGGTCTCCTGCCGGCCTCGGCCAG
>DAISVV010000041.1:0-16334 GCA_036840015.1 Micropepsaceae bacterium | reverse complement strand
CAAGGCATCGACGCCTTTCCGGACGCCTTGTCGATGCTGTTTGCCGGCAAAAATGAGGGAAAGCTCCTGATCGAACTTTGAACGGCACCGAACAGAACTGCATGTCGCAACAATCGAGCATTGAGATACCGCATGAAAATCCTTCGAACCCCCGATGACCGCTTCGCCAACCTGCCCGACTTCAACTACACGCCGCATTACACAACTGTGCGCGATCAGGATGGGACGGAGATCAGGATCCACCACATCGATGAAGGCCCGCGCGATGCGGAACCGATCCTGCTGATGCATGGAAATCCGACCTGGGCGTTCCTGTACCGCAAGATGATCCCGGGCCTGCTGAAATCGGGTAAGCGGGTGATTGCTGTTGACCTTGTGGGCTGCGGGCGATCAGACAAACCCGCAGCGAAGTCCGACTATACGCTGGCGCGCCACTATGACTGGATGTCGAAGTGGCTGACGGCGATGAACCTGAAGGACATCACGCTTTTCTGCCAGGACTGGGGTGGCACCATCGGGCTCTATCTCGTCTCGGCGCATCCGGAGCGTTTCGCCCGCGTGATCGCCTCGAACACCGGCCTGCCTGAGGGACAGGGCGAGAGCGAGTTCATGAAGATGTGGGTGGGCATGATGCGCGCGGCCACCACATTCCCCTTCCCCATGCTGCCGCAGGGCATGGTGCACAAGCTGACGGATGCCGAGTTCGCCGCCTACATGGCGCCCTTCCCGACCGACGAACACATGTCGTGCATCATCTCGTTCCCGTTGCTGATCGCCGTGCAACCCGACAATCCTGGCGTGCCGCTGAACAAGGCCGCGTGGGTCAGCCTGGAAAAGTTCGACAAGCCGTTCCTGACGCTGTTCGGCGCACTTGATCCCGTTGCCAAGGGCGCCGATGTCGCCATGCAGAAGCGTGTTCCGGGGGCCAAGGGCCAGCCGCACCACGTCTTCCCGAATGCCCATCACTTCATCCAGGAAGATGTGCCGGAGGAACTGGTGGCGCATATCCTCAAGTTCATCAAGTCAACATCGTGAGCACGCGCATGCGTCGAAGCCTGTTCATCTGGCTGGCAGGCGTGCTCGTCTATGGCGGGTTCCTTGTCTGGTATGGCGGCTGGCGAGCCCCCCTGAGCAAGGCCGAGGTCGACGGCTTCATGCAGGCCGTCGAGCGCATCGAGGTGTACCACGGCAATGACCTGATCAAGTCACGCCTGCGCACCTTTCTCGAGGCCGACGACGGGGAAGAGTTCTTCATGGTCAACCTGCTGCGCTACCGCTCCACGCCGCAATCCTTTGACGGCATGAAGCCTGGCGAGAGCGCGCGCGAGGTGATGGAGCGTTACTCCAGCGCGTTCATGCCATCGCTCCTGGGGCGCGCGGGGTGGATGGTGTCGGGCGGACGCTCGGCCTCACCGGATCTCGAACGTTGGGGCGTGGAACCCGATGGCGAGTGGGAAGTCTATGCGCTGATCCGCTATCGCAGCCGCCGTGACCTGGCCGAGATCATTTCGAACCCGACCTTCAACAGCGTCCATCCCTACAAATTTGCTGCCATCGAGGCCACACGCGCATTTCCGGTGGCACCGGCGATTGTCGTGCTGGGACCAAAGCTGGTGGTTGGCCTCATCACGCTTGTTCTTGTGCTGACGGCACAGCTCATTTCAAACTGGTTTGCCCGCAGGGGCTGACGGAGACATGTCCATGCGCTGGAAACACTATGCCATCGCCGCCCTGGTGCTGGTTGTTGCTGCAGCCGGAACCGCTTACGCCTTCCGCAAGCAGCTGATCCTCTACTTCGTCGCCAATGTGGCGCGCGATGCAACGGTCGTGCAGCCGTACCGCGAGATCACATGGCAGAGCGGGCCCGCCACGCCGGAAAAGCCGGCCGGCGAACGTCCGCCCAATGTGATCGTGATCCTCGCCGATGACCTCGGCATCAACGACATCAGTCATTTCGGCGGCGGCGTGGCCGGCGGGGCGGTGCCGACGACCCATATCGACGCGCTGGCGCGCAGCGGGGCCGTCTTCCCGAAAGCCTATTCGGGGACGGCGGCGTGCGCGCCCTCGCGCGCGATGCTGATGACGGGGCGCTATGGTACGCGCACAGGCTTCGAGTTCACGCCTACCCCCGACGGCATGAGCCGCATCCTGCCGCTGTTCTACAATGATGGAACCCGACCGCACGAATTGATCGTGACCGAGCAGGCGCAGGAGACACAGGTTCCCTTCGCGCAGCAAGGGCTGCCGGCCTCGGAGATCACTGTGGCAGAGGTGCTGAAGGGTGCAGGCTACCACACGATGCATATCGGCAAGTGGCATCTGGGCAGCACGAAGGAATTCCGCCCCCTGTCACAGGGCTTCGACGAGAGCGTGATGATGGAGAGCGGGCTGTTCCTGCCCGAGAACGATCCGAACGTTGTCAATGCAAAGCTGCCGTTCGATCCGATCGATCAGTTCCTGTGGGCGCGCATGCAGTATGCAACGTCCTACAACGACAGCGCCCTGTTCGAACCCAAGGGGTACCTGACTGACTTCTACACGGATGAAGCGGTCAAGGCGATCGAGGCGAACCGCAACCGGCCCTTTTTCCTCTACCTCGCGCACTGGGGCGTGCACACGCCGCTGCAGGCATCGAAAGCGGATTATGACGCGCTGTCTCATATCGAGGACCACAGGCTGCGCGTCTATGCAGCAATGGTGCGCTCGCTCGATCGCAGCGTGGGGCGGGTGATGGAGGCGCTGGAGGCGAACGGTATAGCCGACAACACGATCGTCATCTTCTCGAGCGACAATGGCGGGGCCGGCTATATCGGGTTGAAGGACATCAACAAGCCCTATCGCGGCTGGAAGCTGACCTTCTTCGAAGGTGGCATCCGCGTGCCCATGTTCGTGCGCTGGCCTGCGAAGATTGCGCCCGGCACGACCAGCAGCACCATTGCCTCGCACATGGACCTCATGCCCACCGTGGCGGCGGCCGCCGGTGTGCCCCTGCCCGATGACAGGATCATCGATGGCATGAACCTGCTTCCCCTGCTCGAGAAGGGCGCGGCTCAACCGGACCGAACGATCTTCTGGCGCGACGGGCACTACCAGGCCGTGCAGACGGGCGGGTACAAGCTGCAGATCTCCGAGCGACCGAAGAAGGCGTGGCTGTTCAACCTTGCCGAGGATCCGACGGAGCAGAAGAATCTGGCCAGCGCGATGCCGCAAAAGGTCGAGGAACTCAGGGCGCTGATCGACGCGCACAACAAGACACAGCGTGAGCCCCTGTTCCCGGCAGCCGGCGAGATGCCGGTGACGATCGACAAGACCCTGGAAGAGCCCGCGACGAAAGACGACGAGTACATCTACTGGCCCGGCTGAAGGGCCGCAGGGAGTTTCGCATGAGCCGCTTCTTTCCTCCGAGCACAAATGCCGACTATCACGGACTGCCCCTTGCGGCGTGGTTCCTGACACTGGTGTCGCTGGGCACGATCGTTCCGGGCGGCATCCACGTTTTCCTGCCGGACGGCGGGGCGGGCGTGATCGCGGGGATCGACCTGACACAGGGCGGCAAGACCATCATCGCGGTCTTTGCCTGGGCCGGGGCGACGCAGATGGTCTGGGGCCTTTCGATGCTGGCGGTGTCGCTGGCCTATCGCAGCCTTGTGCCGCTGTTCCTGTTCCTGATCCTGGTCGAGCGCTCGATCATCGCGGTGAACCAGTGGGTCCTGAAAGCCACGGGGACGGGCCATCAGCCGCCCGAGGCCTATGTCACGCTTGTGGCCCTGCCCCTTGTTGCGCTGATGCTTGGCCTGGCGCTGGCCCGGCGCCCGTCGGCCGGGTGAGACGGGCGGCCGCCCGCCCTGTCGGAGTTGAGGTCTCCAGCCGTTAATCCTATGGTTGCCGTAACGGCATATAAAGAGGCACAAGAACTGGAGGAATCATGTCGCTCGCCCATGACACGCGGGGTCGCACGGCCCCCTGGACACTGCCCCTGTCGCAGATCGACCCAAGCCGCGCCGACCTGTTCGAGCGCGGCGAGCACTGGGACTATTTCGCGAGGCTGCGGCGCGATGATCCCGTGCACTTCACGGCAGCTAGCGACTTCGGTCCGTACTGGTCGATCACGAAGTTCAAGGACATCGTGCAGGTCGAGACCAGTCACAACATCTTCTCGTCTTTTCCCGAGATCGTGATCGGCGATGCGCCGGCGGACTTCCGGCCGCCGATGTTCATCGCGATGGATCCGCCGGTGCATGACGAGCATCGCAGGACCGTGACGCCCGCCGTTTCGCCCGCGCGCATCGCCGAGCTTGAGCCTCTCATCCGCGAGCGTGCGGGACGCATCCTTGACAGCCTGCCGCGCAACGAGACTTTCAACTGGGTCGATCTTGTGTCGATCGAGCTGACCTCGCAGATGCTGGCGACGCTGTTCGATGTGCCATTCGAGGACCGGCGCCTGCTGCCTTACTGGTCGGATGCGGCGACGTCGGCCGACACGGTGGGCAGCACGGCCATGACTTTCGAGCAGCGCCAGAACATCCTCATGGAGTGCCTCGCCTATTTCACAAAGCTCTGGAACGAACGCGTGAACACCGACAAACCGGGCTTCGACTTCATCTCGCTGCTGGCGCGCGGGCCCTCGACGAAAGACATGTACAAGGACCCGATGACGTTCCTGGGCACGCTGATGCTGCTGATCGTGGGCGGGAACGACACGACGCGCAACTCGATCTCGGGTGGGGTCGTACACCTGAACCGCAACCCCCGCGAATATGACAAGCTCAGGGCCAATCCGGGACTGATCCCCTCGATGGTGTCCGAGATCATCCGCTACCAGACGCCGCTTGCCCATATGCGCCGCACGGCCATCGCCGACGGGGTCATCGGTGGCAAGACGATCCGCAAGGGCGACAAGGTCGTCATGTGGTACATCTCGGGCAACCGGGACGAGACCGAGATCGAGCGGGCGGACGAGTTCCTGATCGACCGCGCCAATCCGCGCCACCACCTTTCATTCGGCTTCGGCATTCATCGCTGCATGGGCAACCGGGTCGCCGAGATGCAGTTGCGGATCATCTGGGAAGAGATCATGAAGCGCTTCCCGCGCATCGAGCTTGTCGGTGAGCCGGTGCGCGTGAAGTCGAACTTCGTGCACGGCTTCACCGAGGTGCCCGTCCGCATTCCGGCCTGAGGTTGCCTCAGTTCGCGAGGACCGCGAAGATGTGGAAGCCCCATTGCACGCAGAAGGCAAGGAAGGTCAGGACGGCCAGCGTCAACACGATGTAGCCGGACTGGGCAAGGCGCGCGCGCGGGCCGGCGCCAAAGCCTGTGACGCTCCAGACGATCATGGGAATGGCGAGCACGCCCACGATGACGGGGACCGTGAGCAGCACCATCAGCGCGGGCGTGGGGCCGTGCAGGATCGCGAAGGGCGCGCTGTCGGTGAGCAGCGCCAGCATCGAGACGAGCGTCGCCAGCACGAGCCCTGCCGCCATGAAGCCCGTGATGCGCGGGCCGAAGGTGATGACGGCCTGCGGCTCGCCGAAGAGGTGGCGGCTGAGGAAGCCATTGGCCCAGCCCCAGAGCGTCATTATGCAGATGGCGATGACCATCGAGAGCGCCACCGTCCAGGCCGCCCAGACGGACAGGCCGGTGACCCGGTCATAGGCGGATGAATCGATGAAGAAACGCTGCGGCGTGCCGGCGGCGGCGGCGCGCCCGGCTGCCTTCCACTGCAGGTCGGGGTTCAGCCATGTTCCGTCGGCCTGCGGCAGGAAGGTCAGCTCGCGGCCGATCGATGGCAGCGTGACGCCAAGCGATCCGCCGGGAAGCGCCTTGACCGAGATCTCGGTGGAGGCGGCGCCCATGACGGTGAAGTCGGCGCGCGCACGGCGCACGTGGATATAGGTGCCCTCGAGCGCGCGAGCGCGGGCCTCGGCATCCGGCGTGGGCGCGGCGGCAGGTACGGCGGTCGGGGGCCACAGGGCGTCGAAGAGCCCTGCCCTGATGGCCTGGCTGGCGGCGAAGCTGCACTCGGTGTTGTAGGCGGCGAAATAGCCGCTGCGGCTCTCGGGGTGAATGACTAGCTGCGCACAGAAGCCGTTCCATGAGCCGTCGTGGCCGATCCAGGTGATGCCGTTGCGCGTGCCGGTCGCAAAGCCATAGGCCCAGCCGTCGAGGCCATCGGCATTGGCGAAGCGGCGTGCATGCATCTGCTGGAAGGTGGGCTGGCCGAGCAGCGCCGGGCCCTCGCCACTTGTGCCCTGGTCAAGATGCGCGCGCATGAACTTGGCCATGTCGCCCGCGGTCGTGACGAGGTCTCCGGCCGGCGCGATGCGCGAGACGTCGTATTCGCCGGGCCGGAACCCGCTGCCGCCGCTTGCCCTGAAATGGGGCGTCGCCATTCCGGGGGGCTGGGGATAGGGAATGCCGAAGCTCGAGGCGGTCATGCCGATCGGGTCGAAGATCTTCGCCCTGGCGTAGGCGTTGAACTCCTGGCCGCTCACGGTTTCGACGATCTGGCCGGCCAGCGCGATGCCGTAATTCGAATAGGCGATCACGCTCGAGGGCGGCAGCACGCGCGGTGGCATCGCGTGCTCGAGATGGCGGGTCAGCGTTTCGGGCGGGGCGCCCATCGGGGCTGCCATGCCGATATAACGGTCGTCGAAGCCTGCCGTGTGGGTCAGGAGATTGGCGATCGTCACGGGCTCGGGGAAGTCGCCACCGATGCGGAAGGCCGTCAGGTAGGTGTTGACGTCGGCATTGAGATCGAGGGCCCCCTGCTCGACAAGCTGCATGACGGCGGTCGCGGTCACCAGCTTCGAGACGGAGGCCACGCGGAAGCGTGTCGTGTCGGGGTCGACGGGCGTGCGCGTGCGAAGGTCGGCGAAGCCGTAGCCTGCCTTGTGGGTGACGACGCCATCCTGGATGACGACGATGGCTGCGCCGGGGACCTGTCCGCCGGCGACGAGGCCCCGGAAGATGCCGTCGACGAAGCTGCGGATGTCGGGCGGCGGCGATGCCGTGGGGGCGGCGGCCTGGGGTTCGGGCGTCGTGGCGGGCGCGGGGTCGGCACCGAAGGTCACGCGCTTCTTCTCGAGGGGGCCTGATTCCTCGAGCGGGGGCGCCTCGAGCGCGGGGGCGCCGAAACCCTCCTGTTCCTGGGCGGAAACGTCGAAGGCGAGAAGCCCGAGCAGGAGGGCCATGACAACGCGGCGGAAGGGGTGCATGCGGCCAGCGGTAATTGGGGTGTGGGGAACGACAGGCTAGCGCCACGGCGCGGGGCTTTCCACAGCCTATTTGGTGTTCCGGCGCAGGGTCTCTCGCCTGTGGGGAGAATGCATGGCCTGCGGGCGTGTGCCTTTTGCACCAGGACTGTGGATCAAATCGCCGGAGCCCTGCGACAGGACGGCTCAGCCCGGCCTGCGGGTGGGGTTGTTAACGCTGGCCTCCGCTGTCGGCAATGGCTGATTTTCAGCGGCCTGCGGCGCCGGTGCGCAGGGTGCTCCACATCACAAAAGGTTCACTGAAACGTGGTCTACGGACGTCGCCGCGGCAGGGTTGGCTGAGACAGCTCGCGCCCGGATCCAAACACGCGATCCAACCAGACAATGGGGACTTGCATGAAGATGAAACTGGGTTTTGCTGCCGTGCTGGCGATGTCGGTCGCCACCTCGTCGGCGTTCGCCGCCGACGACTTCGACAAGCGCTACAAGGACTACCAGCAGACGTCTGGCGTCTCGGGCACGCTCAAGTCGATCGGCTCTGACACGCTCAACAACCTGATGACGCTGTGGGCCGAAGACTTCAGGAAGATCTATCCGTCCGTGAAGATCGAGATCGAAGGCAAGGGCTCATCGACGGCGCCGCCGGCGCTGATCGCGGGCACCGCGCAGTTCGGACCGATGTCGCGCGCGATGCGCCCGGCCGAAATGGACGCGTTCGAGGCCAAGTATGGCTACAAGCCCACGCTGCTGCGCGTTGCGGTGGACGCCCTTGCGGTCTATGTCAACAAGGACAATCCGCTGAAGTGCCTGGCGCTTGGACAGGTTGACGGCATCTTCTCGGTCACCCGCAATTCGGGTTCGCCGAACATCACGACGTGGGACCAGGTCGGTCTGACCGGTGAATACGCTGGCAAGACGATTTCGCTCTTCGGCCGCAACTCGGCCTCGGGCACCTATGGCTACTTCAAGGAAGTCGGACTGCTCAACGGCGACTTCAAGTCGACCGTGAAGGAGCAGCCGGGTTCCTCGACCGTGGTGCAGGGCGTTGCGGCTGACAAGTTCGCGATGGGCTATTCGGGCATCGGCTACCGCACGGCCGACGTTCGTCCGCTTGCCATCTCAGGCCGTGACGGCACCTGCTTCGAGCCGACCCGCCAGAACGCCTATGCCGGCAAGTACCCGATCTCCCGCTTCCTCTACATCTACATGAACAAGAACCCGTCGACGGCGCTTGAGCCGGTTCGCGCCGAGTTCATCCGCTTCATGTACTCCAAGCAGGGCCAGCTGGCCACCGTGAAGGACGGCTATTATCCCATGCCTTATGTCTTCGCGCAGGAAGACCTTGGCCGCCTGGGCCTGAAGTAAGGCAGACTGAGACCGTCAGCATGGACCGGGCCGCTGTGGATTGCGGCCCGGTTCCCTGCGTGAAGAGCCTGGGGAGGCTCTTTGCGAAAGGGCTGGGGGCATCGTAAACAGACGGGTGGTTTTGGGGGAGACACGTCCTGTGAGCAGGAATACCGACAGCAAGGGCGTAGCGCCGCGGCCGGCGTCCGTTCTCTACCAGCGACCCAAGAAGACGAAAGCGTCCGTGCTGTTCACGGATGCGGCGGCAGGCTGGAGCATCCGCGTGGGCGGAACGCTTGTCATCTTCGCCGTGTTCACGATCATGTTCTTCCTGCTCTATGTCGCATCGCCGCTCCTGGATGATGGCCGCATCGAGGGATCGCGCACGTTCGACACGCGCCCCGTGGCCGGCAATGTGCTCAACACCCACATGGACGAGCACCAGACGCTGGTCGTGCGCATCACCGACACGGGCCTCGTCGACGGTTTCCATGCAGCGACGGGCAAGCCCATCGCGCTGCCGCAGCTCGATTTCGGCGGGCTCGTGGCGTCCGGCTTTGCACGGACGCTCCTGGGCGACGACATGCTGTTCGGCTTCCCCGACGGTTCGGTCAGGACCGCGCGCATCGACATCCACCCCAAGGTTGTCTCGGAAGAGAATGCGCCGAAAGACCTCCAGCCGATCGACGCGCGCGACTTCACGGACGGACGGCTGGTGTTTACCCGGATCCCGGGACAGTTCCGCAAGATCGAACCCTCGCTGACGCTGGACGCGCCTGTACAGGTGGCGCCAGCCGGCACGGCGATCGTGAAGGCCGATTTCCGGGTCGGTGGCACCGCCGAGCGCCCGCTGCGCACGTTCGTCACGCTTGATGCTGCGGGCAAGATCCGCCTGTCACAGGCCTACAGCGAACTCAACATGATGACTGGCGAGCTGTCGACCCAGCTCAGCAACGCCGAGATCCCGCTGGCCGCAAAGGTGGAGGACGTGCTGTCCATCCTGCTGAATACGCCGGGCGACCGCGTGATCGTGGCCATGAAGGATGGCACGCTCTACCGCTTCAACACGCGCAATTTCGGCAATCCCGTCCTGGCGGAGACGGTCCGCGTGACGCCGCCGGGCAAGGCGCTGTCGGCCATCGCCTACCTGAATGCAGAGAACTCGCTGGTGGTTGGCGGCGCGGATGGCTCGATCGCGATCTGGTTTGGCGTCGACCGCAAGTCGAAGGACACCACCGACGGGATCGTCCTGACCAAGGTGCACGCGGACTTTCAAGCCCAGCCTGCGGCGATCACGGATATCCGCGTCAGCCAGCGCACGCGCCTGTTCTCGACAACCGATGCCAAAGGCAATGTCTGGATCCGCCACGGGACGACAGAGCGCACGCTCCTGCAGCTGCCGGGAACACCGGACCCGACAGGGCTGGTGGCGACCGTGTTTGCGGCCAAGGATGACGGCATCCTGGGGATCGGCAGCAACCTGAAGGTGGCGCTCTGGGACATCAGCATCCCGCATCCGGAAACCACGCTGCAGTCGCTGTTCGGCAAGGTCTGGTACGAAGGCTATTCCGAGCCGCAGTTCGTATGGCAGTCGACATCGGGAACCGACGCGGCCGAGCCCAAGATCTCGCTGGTCCCTCTGATCTTCGGCACGTTCAAGGCCGCGATCTACTCGCTGATGCTCGCCATTCCCATTGCCCTTTTTGCGGCGGCGTACACCTCGGAGTTCGTCAACCCGCGGACGCGCGCCGTGGTCAAGCCCGTGATGGAACTCATGGCGACGCTGCCCTCAGTGGTGGTCGGCTTCGTTGCCGCCCTTGTGCTGTCGCCGATCGTGGAGAACTGGATCGCCGCCATCGTCATTGCGTTCGCCGTCGTGCCGCTGACGGTGATCACGGTCTCGTATCTCTGGCAACTGATGCCGGACAGCGTGTCGAACCTGCTTGATGGCGTGCCCAAGCTGCTGGCTTACCTGCTGTCGATTGCGGGTGCCATCTGGCTTGCGATCCTCACGGGGCCGTTCATCGAGGCCACGTTCTTCGGTGGTGACTTCAAGAAATGGACGACGGGTGAAGGCTCGGGGCAGCCGTTCCTGTTTGTCCTGCTGCTGCCCGCGTCTTTCGTGATTGCCATCCTTGTGACCCGCCCGCTCTTCAATGTGGCCTACCGCGAGCGGCTGCGGGACCTGCCGCGCCTTGCGGCTGCGCTGCGCGAGCTTGCAGGATGGCTCCTGCTGCTGGTCCTTGCGCTTGCGATTGCCTATGGGCTGTCGGTGCTGCTGAACGACATCGGCTATGACGCGCGTGGCGGCGTGGTCGATGACTATGTGCAGCGCAATGCCCTGGTCGTGGCCTTTGCGATCGCATTTGCCGAGATCCCGATCATCTACACGATCTCGGAAGACGCGCTGAATGCGGTTCCGCGCTACCTGCGCTCGGGATCGCTGGCGTGCGGCGCCTCGAAGTGGCAGACGACCGCGTGGATCGTGATGCCGACGGCAGCCTCGGGCATCTTTTCGGCCATCATGATCGCGCTGGGGCGCGCGGTGGGCGAGACGATGATCGTGGTGATGGCCACGGGCAACACGCCTGTCATGGACATCAACATCTTCAACGGCCTGAGGACATTGTCGGCGAACATCAACGTCGAATTGCCCGAGGCCGTGCGCGATTCAACCCTGTATAGGACTTTATTCCTATGCGCGCTCGTGTTGTTCGTGGTCACCTTCGTGATCAACACCATCGCCGAGGTTGTCAGGCAGCGCTATCGCAAGCGCGCGGCACAGCTTTAAGGGTCCGGAGGGTTGAACATGAGCGATATGACAACGCACGCCGCCGCCGGCCCGACCGCCCCTCCGCCCGTCCGTCGCCGCATCAGCAGCGACCTTTCGGCGCGGGGTGAGCCCTATGTGTGGATGATGGGGGCGGCGCTGGTGATCGGCCTTGGCATGATCATCGGCCTGCTGGCCTATGTCTTCTACGTCGGCACGACGACCTTCTGGCCGCAGCGCGTGGCCACGGTCACGACGCTGGATGGACGCACGATCGCCGGCGAGGTGTTCCGCAGCGAAAACTACAAGGTTCCCAGCGGCGTGCTGGAGACCCTGCCCGCCGAAACGCGGGAGAAGATCGCCGCCAATCTCGGGATTGCCAACCGCACCCTTTACCGCGTGGGCAACTATGACCTTTTCGGGGAGGACTTCGTGTGGGTCGCCGACTTCGAGAAGAAGTCGGTCACGTTTGACCGGGCCATGTTCTTCGTCGAACGCCTCGAGTGGGGCGCGTTCATCGGCAAGGTCACGCGCATCGACCTGGCCGGAAAGGTGATCGAGCGGCCCGACCTGAAGACGCTCAACGCCGCGATCCGGGCGGGTGGCCAGCGGCGACGGGCGGTCGAAGTCATCGAGACGGGCGAGATCAACGACATCAACCATGCGCTTGATGTGCTGCGCCTCGAGGCGCGGCGCGCCGAAATCGACTTCGGGACGAACAGCCCTGAGGCCGTCGCCGAGCGCGAGCGTGTCAGCAAGGAAAGCGATGCCCTTCGCGCCGATTACGCCGTGCTCGAGAAGAAGGTGTCCGACCTGCGGACGAAGGACGAAGGCTTCACGATCACGCTCGAGGCCATCGACGGGCGTACAAAGACGCTGTCGCTGTCGCGCATCGTCAGGCTCTATCCGGCCAACGCGCTCAGGGCCGATCAGAAATGGTCCGTCTATCTCGACCGCTGGGTCGAGTTCCTGACCAGCAATCCCCGCGAGGCCAACACCGAAGGCGGTATCGTGCCGGCGCTTGTTGGCACGCTGACCATGATGGTGCTGCTGAGCCTTGCCGTCGCGCCCTTCGGCGTGGTGACGGCACTCTACCTGAGGGAATATGCGAAGCAGGGGCCGCTGGTGTCCTTCATCCGGGTTTGCGTGAACAACCTGGCCGGCGTTCCGTCGATTGTCTACGGCGTCTTCGGCCTCGGCTTTTTCTGCTACATCCTGGGCGGATCGATCGACCAGATCTTCTATCCCGAGCGCCTGCCCTCGCCCACCTTCGGCACGGGCGGCATCCTCTGGGCGTCGCTGACGCTGGCGTTGCTGACGGTGCCCGTGGTCATCGTGTCAACGGAAGAGGCCCTGGCTGCCGTGCCGCGCTCGATGCGCGAGGGGTCTTTGGCCTGCGGGGGATCGAAGTGGCAGACCATCTGGCGCATCGTGCTGCCGAGTGCCGCGCCCGGCGTCATGACGGGCCTGATCCTCGCCATGGCGCGCGGCGCTGGCGAGGTGGCCCCCCTGATGATCGTGGGCGTGGTGAAGCTCGCGCCCGAACTGCCGATCGACTTCACGGCACCGTTCGTCCATTTTGACCGCAGCTTCATGCACCTGGGGTTCCACATCTACGATGTGGGCTTCCAGTCGCGAAATTCGGAAGCGGGGCGTCCGATGGTGTTTGTCACGACGCTGCTGCTGATCAGCCTGATCGTCACGCTGAATGCGTTTGCCATCATCGTGCGCGAGCGGCTGAAGCGGGCCTACCAGGTCGGAACGTTCTAGGGGTTTGGGGAATTACCGATGAGCAACCGCATGACACAGAGCAAGGCCGATGACTTCGGCTCCACGGTGTATCACCCCGTGGAAGGATCGGGTGCCATCAGCATCGAGGTGAAGGACTTCAGCCTCTGGTATGGCGAGGCGCAGGCGCTCTGGGGGAATACGCTCAACATCTACAAGGGCCTGTGCACGGCACTGATCGGGCCGTCGGGTTGCGGCAAGTCGACCCTGCTGCGCTCGATGAACCGGATGAACGACCTGGTGGACGGCGTGAAGTCCACCGGGCAGATGCTGCTCGAAGGCGAGCCCATCTTCGGCAAGCAGGTGGACGTGATCGCGCTGCGCAAGCGCATGGGCATGGTGTTCCAGAAGCCAAACCCGTTTCCGATGTCGATCTTCGAGAACGTGATCTATCCGCTGCGCGTCGACGGCGTCACGAACCGCAAGCTGCTGCGCGAGACGGCCGAGGCTGCCCTGCGGGGTGCAGCCCTCTGGGAAGAGGTCAAGGATCGCATCGACCAGAGCGCGCTTGGCCTTTCGGGCGGCCAGCAGCAGCGCCTTTGCATCGCGCGTGCGATCGCGGGCAATCCTGAAGTGCTGCTGATGGACGAACCCTGCTCGGCGCTTGACCCGATCGCGACCTCGAAGATCGAGGAACTGATCGACGAGCTGAAGGGCAAGTACACGATCGTGATCGTGACCCACAACATGCAGCAGGCTGCGCGCGTCTCGGACAACACGGCCTTCATGTACCTGGGGCGGCTGATCGAGTACGGCGACACCAAGGCCATGTTCGAGAAACCCAAGGTCAAGCGCACCGAGGACTACCTGACCGGCCGATTCGGCTAGGCATTCCCAGCCCCTCCGGACCCTCGCCCTGTTGCCCGCCCGAAGACTGTTGCGCTTGTGCAACAGTTTTGACCTTTTGTGACATCCGCATGACGCCCGGCGCCGGGGCGACGCCGCGTACAACCTCTCATTCTGTCCCCGTTATTCTCCGCGCGGCGCGAACGGCGGCGCTTGGCCGGCCACTGTTGTTTGGCGACCCGAACCGCGGCGGTGCCCTGTGCTGAAACCTACAAAAAATCTCGCTTTCGTGATGTCCTGGCGCCTCTGGTCGGACCGCTTGCTTGCGTGTGTACCCAGCACATGGACACCCCCCTGACGCACATTGTGCGCCGCCGCAGAAGCGGACGTATGGGCGTCGAAAGGGAAAATGCGCACTGCGTGCGTTCATACACTTGTCATAATGCGCACAATGTGCATATTAACCCTAGCAGAGCACGAGGGGGTTGGCCCGTCGTGGTGGACCTGCGGTCCCATCTGCCGGCGGCGAAGGTCGGCCGGCAGGCAACGGAGTGCACGACCATGAAGAACGGTTTCCCCTCAGCCATCTGGGTTGTCCTGGCGCCATTCTGGCCGCTGGCCGCCCTCGGGCTTGCCTATGCTGCGGTCTACGCGACCCGCATGTAGACGCCTGCGGCCACTCGTGCCGGACATGAAAAAGGGCAGGACGGAGCAATCCGCCTGCCCTTTCTGCTTTCAGGGACTGGAGCCCCCTGCCTCCGGCTTCAGTTCGCCGGCACCGGGGCCGCAGCAGGAGCCGGCGGGGTTGCGGCAGGTGGCCGACCGATCGATTGCATCGCCTCAAGGATGGTGTCGTAGCGCGCAATCTGGCGGGTGTCCGACGACTTGACGACGTAGCCCCGGGCCTTGAGCTGCTTCTCGAAATCCGGCATGTGGCCTGCGCCCCACGGCAGGTAAATCACGCTGAAGCGCGGCGCGTACCTGTCGAAGTTCTCGAGCGCCTTGCGGTTGCGGGCAATGATCAGCTCGTCCATCGCCTTCATCATCTCGCCCTGCGTGAAGGTCTGCGTCACTGCCATGTATTTCTGGAGAGCCTCGTCGAAGGAGGCGCTCCGGAAGACCCCGCCCACGGCCTCGATGAACCTGCGCGTTGCCTCTGTCAGGTCCGAAATGTCCATGTCGGCAAAGACAACGAAGGGCTTCGCGGGGTCGACTGCCGGCGCGGGCGCCCCTTCCGCGGGCGGTGGCAGGTCGAGCCGGTTGGAGGTCGACAGCAGCTGCTGGAACTCGTCCTGCGATTCAAGGCCGAGGCCGCGGGCCGCATTTTCGTAGTTGGGGCTTGTCTTCATGACGCCCTTCCTGTCGGTCACGCCTTCGGCCAGCACCAGCGCCTGGGGCGGTATGCTCTTGTACAGGTCGCGGTAGAACTCGGGCTCGCCGATATGGACCATGCCGACAAGGTGAACCTCGCTTGGTCCCTTGGCCATGATGGTCTGGCGCACCTCGAGCCCCTCGGGACCAAACTTGAGATACCCGCCCGTCTGCTGCTCGATCATGACGGGGATCGCCGTGATGACGGCCACGACCGGCACGATGATGAGCACGAGCGCTGCGATGGGTGCGGCGATCAGCGTGCGCACGGCAAGCCGCTCGTAGTACGGCAGGTCGGCGGCGCGGATGAGCAGTGTGCCGTAGGTCAGCCTGTTCATCATCAGGCCGAACAGGACGGCCGCCAGCGAGACGGCCTCGAGTGGCACGAGGGATGACGGATCGTTCATCGACCAGGTCACGCCCGGTGCGCCCGCGAGCTGCCAGAGCAGCGCGAGGACTGCGGGCAGCAGCGTGAGCTTCGGCAAGTGCGGCACGAGGATCAGAGCCGCGAGCACGATGAAGCCCAATGTGCCGGCCAGGCCCGAAAGCTGCATGCGCACGCCGAAGAGCGAGCTGTCCATCACGGATTTGAGCAGCAGCCCGTCCACGATCCCGAGCGTGGCGCTGGCCAGCGTCACAAGCAGGAATGCGTTGGCAATGAAGACGGGGATCGACAAGGCGATCCGTCGTCCGGTTGCAGGTTGGTCGCTCATGGCCTGGTCACTTTCCCCGTGTTGCGTGGCTTGTCCGCCCTTGCTCATCTTAGGCACGCCGGGCGCGAGATAAACGGGCTTCGCCTTTGGGGCGACTTGCGCGGGCTTCGTGCAGCGCCAAGGGGAAGATCCTCGCCCGTGCGCCTGTCCACAGCCGTGTTCGTCGGCGGCCTGTGCAAAACCGCCGCACAAGCGTTTCATCGTTGCAACAGAACTGATTCATCGGCTGCGTGATCGGGAACTCTTCATCGAACTGTCATGGTTCTGTCACGCGTCGCACTGAAACTCCGCGCCGTGACTGGGGTTGAAGATCGACGGGCTCGCCGTTGGCGCAAATCCGGCTTTTCTTGG
>DAISVV010000040.1:0-16879 GCA_036840015.1 Micropepsaceae bacterium | reverse complement strand
CGTCGATCTTTACGCCCGTCGGCGTGACGCCGGGGATCAACAGCGGTTCGCCCCATCGCCAGCCGCGGCCACAGTCCGTCGCCCACGGCAAGGCGGCGAACCAGGAACCCGGCAACCAGCCAGCTCGCCCCAAGCATGATCGGCAGCTCGATGACCACGGCCATTAGCCGCCCGACCCCGAAGCCCGCCTCAAGTGCAAGCGTCCGGATCGTTCCCAGGAGGAAGCCGATCGCAAACACGGCAAGGAAATAGAGGCTCCCCGCCCAAACGGGGGAAACGGAATGTCCACCGCCAACAGCCATCTGCCACTCCGGAAAATCAGGAGGTCCCGTTACCAGTAATCCTTCATGATCTCGCGCGCCCAGGCGGGCTCGCGTACCTCACCGCGCGGCAGGAAGCCGGACATCACCGGCTTGATGTCGATCACGGGCGTTCCATCGATCGCATCGAGCCCGCTGACCTTCAGGACGCGCCCCTCGACGGCGACGATCCTGCAGATCGTGGCCCCGATCCGGTTGGGACGGTTCTTGCCGCGCTGCGCGAAGATGCCGACCCGGGGCCAGTCTTCCCGCCCGCGAGGATGCCGTGCCCCCGTGACCACCGCGTCTTCCCCGACCTGGTCGAACAGGTAGATCACCTCGACATGCGAGAACCCCTCGAGCCCCGCAAGCGCATCCGCCTCGAAAACCGCCGCATCGAGCGTGATCCGGGACGGAAACGCATCCCAGTCGTCATCGATCGCCTCCCGCCGCGCGCAGGACACGCGCCCGATGGGATTCACAGTGAACACTTGCATGCGCCGACACCCCGCCTTTGGTCACGGACATGACAGCATTACCGGTTTGCGGCAGCGGAAAACACTGGTTTGCACGCAGCACCCACTTGCGTTTGAATGCACCCGACACGGAAACGAGGAACTGCCCATGACCGACCACCTCATCGAGACCTTCGAGGACGGCATCGCCACCCTGACCTTCAACCGGCCTGACGCCCGCAACGCCCTGACGCAGGAGATCACTGAGGCACTCTCGAAGGCCGCCCCGCGCCTTGCCGTCGATCCGAAGGTTCGAGCGGTGGTGATCACAGGCATCGGCAGCGCCTTCTGCGCCGGCGGCGACGTGAAGGGCTTCGTGGCAACCAAGGCCGAAGGCGCCGTCGCGCCCAGTTTTGACGAGCGGGTGAACAGCCTGCGTGCCAGTGCCGATTTTGCGCGCTGGCTGCACGAGATGCCAAAGCCCACCCTCGCCATCATCCCGGGCGCCTGCGCAGGTGCCGGCATGTCGATCGCACTTGCCTGCGACATGCGTATCGCCGCCGATAATGCAAAGCTGACAACAGCCTTCTCGAAGATTGGTGCATCGGGTGACTATGGTGGCAGCTATTTCCTGACCAAGCTCGTCGGCCCCGCCAAGGCCCGCGAGCTCTACTTCACCGCCGACGTGATCAGCGGCGCCGAGGCCGAGCGCCTGGGCATCGTAAACCGCGCCGTGCCCGCGGCAGACCTGCCCCACGAGGGCGCAGCCCTCGCCCGCAAGCTCGCAGCCCTGCCGACGGTCGCCATCGGCTACATGAAGAAGAACCTGAACATGGCCGAGCACGGCACGCTGGCCAGCGTGCTCGACGTGGAGGCGATCCACATGGTCCGCACCATGCAGACCGAGGACCACAAGCAGGCCTCCCTCGCCTTCGTCGAAAAACGTCCTCCGGTATTCCGCGGCCGCTGATCCATGCCTGCCTCCCTCGCAAGCAAGACAGACATGCAGGCAACGACCTCCCGCGTAATTGCCCGGCAACTGAGCTTGCGATAGCCAGCAGCCGGAAAGGATCTCAACCCATGCTCATCCTGCGAACTGTCCTTGTAGTCCACCTCGCCGTGCTGACAGGCTATACGCTCGTCGTGATCCAGAACCACGGGATGAACCTACTGCCCGTCTTCTTTGGAGACATGGCTGCCATGGCATGGCCCGGACAGTTCAACCTGGACTTCCTGGGCTTCCTGGTCCTGTCGGCCCTCTGGACCGCCTGGCGCAATGGCTTCTCGGCCCTCGGCCTCGCGCTCGCCGTCATCGCCTTCTTCGGCGGCATGGCGTTCCTGTCGGTCTATGTGCTGATCCTCAGCCTCGGCACCGACAGCATCCGGGACATTCTCCTCGGTATCAACACCCGCTAGCCACCGCCGGACTTTGCCAACCGCTGCGCCTCGCTGCTGAAGACAAGGGCCATCAGGAGGAAGCCCGCAAGCATCAGCACGTAGCGCGCGAGCCCCAGCATGGCATGATACGCCTCGGGCGTCGTGTAGTGCAGCACGCCAACGACGGGCAGCACAACACGCATGCTCCAGACAAGCACGAAGCTCACGATGCCGCGGACCGGAATCACGAAGCTCGCCGCGAACATGGCAGCATAGGCGATATGCCACTTCATGAGGCTTGACCACATGCGCGACCCGATTTCTGCCTCACCGATCGGGATACCTGCCGCCAGGTTGGCATACATTGTCAGGAAGTGCAGGTTTTCTGCATAGTCGAGCAGTCCGGTCGCTACCATTCCCACGGCCGCAGCGCCGGCGATCCACGCGGTCTCGATCGTACGCAGGCCTGCCATCGCAAGGCAGATCGCGCCGACATAGGCCAGGATGAAGAGATTGTCGAAGGACAGCGTCACCATCATCGGTTGGCGTGCCTCCGCGAACTGCGCGCTGAAGCTGGCGACGGCGATGACGGTCTCGAACCGTTGCTGCGTGACCCCGGCATCGAGCGCAACAACCAGCATCGCGCCGAGGATTCCCGCCGCCAGAACCGCAAGATAAGACGCAATCCCCAGTAAACGCACCATGACACCCCTCTTAATGATTTTTATATCACCTATAATGATGCTTATATCACCATTATGGACAATGTCAAACGCCGCGAGCGCATGGCCCAAACCAGCCAGAAGCCCAGACCACGCAACCCCGCCGCCACGCGCGAGGCGCTGATGACCGCCGCCGCCCGCATCTTCAACCGTGAGGGTTACTTCGCAACCGACACGAACGCGATCGCGCGCGCCGCCGGCTACGCGCCCGCAAGTTTCTACAAGCACTTTGCCGACAAGGCCGCGATACTGCTCGCGGTCTACGAGGATTACGTCCGCCGGGAATGGGCAGGGCTCGAGGCGGCCATGGCAGGCGAGACCGTGCTGCAGAAGCGCTTGCGCCGCGCACTCGGCTTCATCATCGGCTTCCACGGCGAATGGTCGGCATTCAGGACGACACTCAGGGCCGTGGCCCGCATCGAACCGGCGGTGGCAGAAGCGCTGAAGGCCTCCCGCGCGCGCCAGATCGGCTATCTCGCGGCGGCCACGGGCCTCTCGGCGCAGCGCCACCGCGCAACACTCCTGATGATCCTGGGCATCGTGGAACGCCTCGCCGAGACGGTGCTGGACGCCGAGGCAACGAGCCCGCCGATCAGGCGCGAAGTGCTGCTGGAAGAAGCCGAACGCGCCCTGTTGGCGCTGGTCGAACGCAAATAGCCCCAGCCATGGCGTCGGCTACATCGCCCGCCGGGCAGCAAACGCCGCCGCCAGCGTGCCCTCGTCCAGATAGTCGAGCTCGCCGCCCACCGGCACACCGTGCGCCAGTCGGGTGACCGACACGCCCGCAACAGCAATCAGGTCGGTGACATAATGCGCCGTCGTCTGCCCCTCGACCGTCGCATTTAGCCCGAGGACGACTTCGCGTACCCCGCCCGCCTTCACCCGCTCGACGAGGCCCGCAAGATTGAGCTGGTCCGGACCGCGACCATCAAGCGCCGACAGCGTTCCACCCAGCACATGATAGCGCCCGCGGAACACCCCCGCCCGCTCGAGCGCCCACAGGTCGGCGACATCCTCGACCACGCAGATCAGCCCGGAATCACGTCGCGGATCCGTGCAGACCGAACAGGTCTCCGCCGAATCGAGGTTGCCGCAGGTACGGCATGACTGGATCTTGCGCCCCGCCTCCTCGAGCGCCGCGGTCAGCGGCACCAGCAGCGCTTCCTTCTTCTTGAGGAGGAACAGGACGGCCCGGCGCGCCGAGCGCGGCCCAAGCCCCGGAAGGCGCGAGAGCAACTGCACGAGACGCTCGATCTCAGGTCCGGAAAGCGCTCCCGCCATGCGTCAGAACTTCATGCCGGGCGGCAGCGGCAGGCCACCGGTGACCTTCGCCATCTCGTCCGACACGCGCGCATCGACCTTCGTGCGCGCATCATTGATCGCGGCAAGCACGAGATCCTCCAGCATGCCGACATCCTTGGGATCCGCAAGCGAAGGGTCGATCTTCACGCTCCGCGCAAGACCCTTTCCGTTCAGGGTGACCTTGACCATGCCGCCACCCGACTGCCCCTCGGCCTCAACCTGCGCAACCTTGTCCTGCGCTTCCTGGAAGCGCTGCTGCAGCACCTGCGCCTGTTTCATGAGTTCGTTGAAATTCTTCATTCCCCTTCCCCACCTTCACCCGTCGCGCCAAACCCGTCCTTGTCGCGGACTGCGACCAGCCGCGCACCCGGGAACATCGCAATCGCTGCCTTCAGCAGCGGATCCTGCTCGGCAGCCTCGCGCCGCGCCTGCTCGTGGGCTGCACGTTGTGCCGCGACCGTGGGCGCGCCTTCAGCACCCGACACCGTGACGATCCAGCGCTCGCCCGTCCACTTCGAAAGCCGGTCAGAAATCTCGCCCGGCAGGGTTGCAGGGGCAGACGGCACAAGCCGCACTTCAAGACGCGTCCGTTCGAACCCGACAAGATGCACCTGGTTCTCGAGCGCGTAGAGAAGCCGCATCTCCTTCTTGTCCCGCACATAGGCGAGCACATCGGCAAAGCTCTCAAGCCGTGCGGCCGCATCGGCCTCGGCGCGCACCACCGGCGCCGGCGCCACACGCGGCTGCGAGGACACAAGGCTGGCGCTGGGCTCACCACCCGATGAGGCCGAGCGAAGGGCGGGTGCCGGCGGCGGCGGCGCCGGCGTGGCAGCCCCCGGCGCACCGGTACTGCCGCGCGGCGCCGTCGTGCCGCTGCCGGACCCGAGCGACCGGATGATCTGCTCCGTAGGCGGAAGTTCGGCGACAAAACCGATCCGGATCATCGCCATCTCGGCGGCAGCCGCGGCATCGGGTGCCGACTGTACCTCCGTCAGCGCCTTCAGCAGCAGCTGCCAGGTGCGCGCCAGCTGCGGCACCGACAGCTTTGCACCAAGTTCGGCCATTCGGCGCGCCTCTTCGGCAGGTGCCCCCGAAATCGACAGCCCGCCCGTCACCTTGACGCGCGTGACTTCGTGGCAGATCTGCGTCAGGTCCTGCATGACCGACAGCGGATCGGCGCCTGAATCATATTGGCTGCGGAACTCGGCAAGCGCCTCGGGCACCGCCCCGCGCATGAGCCGCTCGAAAAGTTCAAGCCCGCGGCTGCGGTCCGCAAGGCCCATCATCTGCCGGACGGGCTCCTCCTCGATCCGCGCCCCGCCCGCATGCGCAAAGGCCTGGTCAAGCAGCGACAGCGCATCGCGCACCGAACCCTCGGCCGCGCGCGCAATCAGCCCCAGCGCCTCGGGCGCGGCAGGCTGGCTCTCGAGCTCGCAGATGCGCGCAAGATGTGCCGCCAGCTCATCCACGCCCACCCGCTTCAGGTCGAAGCGCTGGCAGCGCGACAGCACCGTGATGGGAACGCGGCGTATTTCCGTCGTGGCGAAGGCAAACTTCACATGGCCCGGCGGCTCCTCGAGCGTCTTCAAGAGCCCGTTGAACGCCGCCTTCGACAGCATGTGCACTTCGTCGATGATGTAGACCTTGTAGCGCGCCTGCGCAGGCGCATAGCGCACGCCCTCGATGATCTCGCGGATATCGTCGATGCCCGTGTGCGAGGCCGCATCCATTTCATGAACGTCGACATTGCGCGATTCCGCGATGGAGACACACGGCTCGCAGACGCCGCACGGCGTCACGGTCGGAGCGCTACGACTGCCATCCGGCCCGATGCAGTTCAGCGCCTTGGCGATGATGCGCGCCGTGGTCGTCTTGCCGACACCGCGCACGCCCGTCAGCATGAAGGCATGCGCGATACGCCCGGCCGCAAAGGCATTGGCCAGCGTGCGAACCATGGCCGACTGGCCGATGAAGGCATCCTCGAAAGTCTGCGGACGATATTTGCGGGCCAGTACCCTGTAGGCACCTTCAGCCCTGGCCGGGGCCGTCGCGGCATCGGCCTGCGCCGAACCCTTGTCCTTCTTGCTCGCCATGCGTGTCGTGGAGATCCAAGGTGAGAGGCTGACGAACGACCCGAGTCGAAACTCGTTGCGGCTGCTTCCTTCCGGACCTGACCGGGTTGGCGAGGAACTCGTCCGCCGCCAACCTCCCGGGACAAGTATATCGGCTCAGGCGCGGCAAAACGCAAGCGCCCCGACATTGCAGCGCAAAGCCTCCGCATGCGAAGCTGAGCGCGTCGAAACCTGTGGAAAGACACCCCGCCAGATGCGCCTGGTCCTGCCGAAGAATCCCAACGTTTTCGCAAATTCGCCGCTGGACCGGGCCGCCCATCGGCGCAGCGACGGGGCATGGCTGGCGAGCGCCATGTCGCAGGGCAATTCCGTCTTCATGCCGCTCTGGAAACTGAACCCCTTTGTCATTCGCGGCCGCGAGGGAAGGGCCGAGGCCGGATGGATCACGCCCGCACTTGCCCATCCCCTGGTCCGCCCGGACACGCCCACCATTTTCCTCGGCGAGCACCGGAACAGCGCACACTTCGCCATCGACATATCCTCAGAGGCCGACCCGGAACGCACGGGCCCGCTCGCAGGCCTCGGCACCTTCGCCGACCTGCGCACCATCGCAGAGGAAATAGATCCATCCGACGCTGCCATCCTGGCGCAGGCAAAGTCGCTCATCGACTGGCACCAGCGCCACCGGTTCTGTGCCAATTGCGGAAACCGCACCGAGATGGTCGAGGCCGGATACAAGCGTGTCTGCCCGACATGCAGCAGCGAGCACTTCCCGCGCACCGACCCGGTCGTGATCATGCTGCCGACACATGGGGACACCTGCCTCATGGGCCGCCAGCCCAAATGGCCACCCGGCTTCTACTCCGCCCTCGCAGGCTTCATCGAGCCCGGCGAAGCCATCGAGGAGGCCGTCATCCGCGAGTGCAAGGAGGAAGCCGGCATCGAGGTCGATGAGGTGGCCTTCCATTCGACGCAACCCTGGCCCTACCCCTCATCGCTGATGATCGGCTGCTACGCGCGCGCGAAGACCATCGAGATCCATCTGGACGGCAACGAACTGGCAGACGCCAGATGGTTCACGCGCGACCAGATCAGGGCCGCCATGCAGCGCGGTTCGCGCGAGCTGCGCCTGCCGCCGCCGCTCGCCATCGCCCACCAGCTGGTAAGGACCTGGGCAAGCGAGGCAGGCTGAAGCCTCAGCCGACCGCCTGCACGATTGTCTTGCGGAAGGGATGCGCCGGATAGACCCCGAGCACCCGCAGCGATGACGAGAAGAATTGCAGTTCCTCCAGCGCCAGGCGCACATTGCGCTGCTCGGGGTGCCCCTCGATGTCGGCATAGAACTGCGTGGCGTTGAACGATCCCTCAAGCTGGTAGGACTCCAGCTTCGTCATGTTCACGCCATTCGTCGCAAACCCGCCCATGGCCTTGTAGAGCGCCGCCGGCACGTTGCGCACGCGGAACACGAAGGTCGTGACCACATCTCCGCTGCCGGCCTCGGCGTCATCAGCCTCGCGCGCCATGATCAGGAAGCGTGTCGTGTTGTGCGGCGCGTCCTCGACATCGGCCTTCAGGATGTCGAGGCCATAGATCTCGGCCGCAAGCCGGGAGGCGAGCGCCGAGACGGTCGGATCCTTCGTCTCGGCAACCTGGCGCGCAGATCCGGCCGTGTCGGCACCGATGACCATCTTGAGCCCCAGGTTGCGGATGATGTTGCGGCACTGCCCGAGCGCCGGGATCTGGCTCATCACCGACCGGATGCCCTCAAGCTTCGCACCCTTGATCGCCATCAGCTGGTGATGGATGCGCAGGAAGTGCTCGCCCACGATGAACAGGCCGGACTCCGGCAGGAGATGGTGGATATCCGTGATGCGGCCATGCAGCGAATTCTCGATGGGCAGCATCGCAAGGCGCGCCTGCCCTTCCTTGACCGCAGCAAACACGTCTTCGAACGTGGCACAGGGAAGTGCGTTCATCTTGGGAAAGACTTCAAGGCACGCCATGTGCGAGTTCGCACCGCGCTCGCCCTGGAAGGCAATCGTGTTCTTCGGGTCGGACGTCATGTTGTGTTCTTCTTCCTGCGGCCAATCAGATCGCGCGCCCGCTCAAGGTCTGCGGGTGTGTCGACGCCCAGCGGAACGGCATCGACAACCCGGACGGCAACCGGCATGCCCGCCTCGAGCGCTCGCAGCTGTTCAAGCTTCTCGCGCAACTCGAGCGGCGATGGCGGGAGCTTGACGAAGCGCTCGAGCGCCCCACGCCGATAGGCATAGATGCCGATATGGTGGTAATGGGGCCCCTCGCCCCAGGGCGCGGTTGCCCGCGTGAAATAGAGCGCACGCCCCTCCTGCCGTCCCGGCGGCAGCGCCACGACCGCCTTCACGACGTTCGGATTGGTGCGCTCGGGCTCTTCCACGATTTCGGTGACAAGTGTGGCAAGGTCTGCACCCGATTGCTGCAGCGTCTCGATCACGCCGCGCACCAGCGCCGGATCAAGCGTCGGCAGGTCGCCCTGCACGTTGACGACAATCTGGTGGCGCCGATCCGGATCAAGCCGCGACAGCGCCTCGAAGATCCGGTCCGAGCCGGAGGGGTGGTCCGGATTGGTCAGCACGGCCTCCCCGCCGGCGGCCGTAACCGCATCGACGATTTCCTGCTCGGCTGCCGCAACGGCAACGCGTCCCGATCCAGCTTCGCGCGCGCGCTTCCAGACATGGACGATCATCGGCTCGCCGTGGATGTCCGCGAGTGGCTTTCCGGGCAGGCGGGTTGATGCCATCCGGGCAGGGATCAGGATCAGTGGTTCGCTCATGGTCATGACAGTGTGTTCTAGGCTTCCGGGGCGAACCAAAATGCGACGTTCCGCCGCAATGACCATGCGACGCCCGAAGCTATTGTCGGGCCGCGCATTTCAAGGTGTTGCGCAGCGCCGCCGGGCGCGCCGCATCGCGTGGAATCCGCCGCCTCTTCCGCCAAGTTACCCTGCAAGGATTGCGCAATGGCCTCCTTCGCGTGGAACAAGATCTTCGGCGCCGTGCTCGGCACCGTCCTGTTCGTGGCCACGCTGAACATCCTGGTCAACGGAATGATGTCGCCGCACAAGGCAGACAAGCCGGGAATGGAAGTGGCCGTCGCCGAAGACACCGGTCCGGCAGCGGGTGGCGGATCCGAACCGGTTGCCGAGGTGAAGCCCGACTGGGGCACCGTCATTCCGGCCGCAGATCTCGCCGCGGGCGAAAAGGTCATTTCGCGTTGCCAGCAGTGCCACGACTTCACCAAGGGCGGTCCCAACAAGATCGGTCCGAACCTGTGGGGCATCATCGGCGCCAAGCATGCGCAAGTGGCGAACTATGCCTACTCGCCCGCCATGGCCGCGCTGAAGGACAAGGATTGGAACTACGACGAATTCTACGCCTTCATGAAGAACCCCAAGGCCGCGATCAAGGGCACCAAGATGTCTTACGCGGGGCTCTCCAAGCAGGAAGACCGCGTCAACCTGATCGCCTACATGCGCACCCTGTCGGACGCGCCGCTGGCGATCCCCGCACCAACCCCGGCAGCGCCGCCGCCGGCCGAGGGCGCAGCACCTGCAGACGGCACGCAGCCCGCCGAGGGCGCCGCTGCACCGGCTGAAGGCGCAGCTCCGGCCGAAGGCGCCACGCCGGCACCAGCCGCGCCTGCCGGCACGGCCCCGGCAGCACCGGCAAAGCCCGCCGGCGCGCCGAAGTAAAGCGCGCGCACCAGCCATGGCCAATGGAGCACTGCTGTTCCAGTCCATTGGCTATCCGCTTGAACTCTGGACGCCACACCTCGCACGGCTGCGTCCGGATCTCGACGTCAGGACAGAAGACAATCCCGGCCGCGCCGACGAGATCCACTACTGCATCGCGTGGAAGCCCAAACCAGGTTCGCTCGCGGCCCTGCCCGCGCTGAAGGTCGTCTTTTCAATGGGTGCCGGCGTCGACGCAATCGTCGCCGATGCGACCTATCCCCGCCACGTCCCGCTCTCCCGCGTCGTCGACCCGACGCTGAGCCAGTCGATGACTGAATACGTGGTGATGAACGTCCTCTACTGGCACCGGCGCATGCACGACCTTCAGTCATTGCAGCGCCTGCGCAAATGGCGCCAGATCGCAAGCCCGCGGGCAGAACAGGTTCGCGTGGGCATCCTCGGCTTCGGCGTTCTCGGCCAGGCGGCGGCAACGGCGCTGAAAGCCCTGAACTATCGCCTCTCCGGCTGGAGCCAGACGCCGAAACAGGCGCCGGGTGTCACAACATTTCATGGCAGCGAGGGACTTGAACCCTTCCTCAGGCAGGCGGACATCCTCGTCTGCCTGCTGCCACTGACGCCCGGCACGCACGGCATACTCGACGCACGCCTCTTCGCAAGCCTTCCACCAGGCGCCTGCGTGATCAACGCAGCCCGCGGCGGACATCTCGTCGAGGACGATCTCATCCGGGCCCTCGACAAAGGGCATCTGCGGGGCGCAACGCTCGACGTGTTCGCGACCGAACCCCTGCCCGAAACGAACCCGCTCTGGGTCCACCCCAAGGTCGTGGTCACACCCCATTCCGCCGCCGCAACAGACCCGGCCGCGTTCATGGCCCATGTGGCCCGCACCATCACGCGCGTGGACGAGGGCCTGCCGCCCGAAAATCTCGTCGACTTCGCCCGCGGCTACTGAGAACGCCCATGGCGGGCCTGCAGCACGCTGAAGATGGCACGGATCGTCTGCGCCTCCGCACCAATCGGGCGCCCCGGACGGGCACGGTCGTTCCATGCCGCTATGTCGAAATGGGCAAAGCTCTTGGCCTTGTCGACAAAGCGCTCGAGGAACAGCGCCGCCGTGATCGCACCGCCATTCGGGCTGCCGGGACTGTTGGTCAGGTCGGCAACCTTGCTCTCGATCAGCTCGCCATAGCCACGCCACAGCGGAAGCCGCCACATCGCATCGCTTTCGCGCGCTGCAGCCGCTGACAGTTCGGTTGCAAGCGCATCGTCCTGCGTGAAGAAGGGCGGCAGGTCGAAGCCTGTGGCAACCCGTGCCGCGCCGGTCAGCGTCGCCATGCAGATGAGCAGGTCCGGCGCCTCGCCATCAGCCTCTGCCAGCGCATCGGCAAGCACGAGCCGCCCTTCGGCATCCGTATTGCCGATCTCGACGGTCAAGCCCTTGCGGCTGCGGAAGACGTCTCCTGGACGATAGGCATCACCAGAGATGCTGTTCTCGACTGCGGGGATCAGCACCCTGAGGGCCACAGGCAGCTTCGCATCCATCACCATGTGCGCGATGCCAAGCACGGCCGCAGCCCCACCCATGTCCTTCTTCATCGTCAGCATCGCGCTCGACGGCTTGATGTCGAGCCCGCCGGAATCGAAGCAAACGCCCTTGCCCACCAGCGTAACCCGCGGATGCTGCGCCTCGCCCCAGCGCAGGTCGATCAGCCGCGGTGCACGCGTGGATCCCGCGCCAACGGCCCAGACCAGTGGGAAATTCTTCTCAAGCAACTGCCGCCCTTCGATCACCGACGCCGTTGCACCATGGGCAGACGCCACTTGCAGCGCCGCCGCGGCAAGTTCCGAAGGCCCCATCTCGTTGGCAGGCATGTTCACGAGGTCACGCGCCAGGAACAGCCCGTCGGCCACGCGCAGCACCTGCGCGCGATCGGCATCCGCAGGCCACGCGAGGACCGCACCATCCTTCGGCTTGTCCGCACCCTTGAAGCGCGAGAACCTGTAGTGCCCCATCGCCCACGCCAGGGCCAGCATGGTGCCCGACCGCCCGGGAGGCACCGTCGCAAGGCGGTAACGCCCGTCCGGCAGCAGGCCCGGCAGCGCCGCGCACTGGAACGCATCCTCATCGCGCCCGACGCCAAACACGGCGCCCGCCACGCCGCCATCCGTGCCCGGCAGGAGCAGCATCTTTCCCGCAGTGGCCTTGAAGGCGCAGCCCTTGAGCCAGGCGGCATGCGCCTTCAGCTCGCCCTCAAGGCACGTCTCCAGCATCGGGGGCGTAAGCACATGGATGGGAATGGCGCCCGTGGCATCGGCGCAGAAGTGGCGTTGGCTGCTCATCGCGAAGCTCCCTGGCAGGCAATGGATTGTGGATCGGAACGCACCTCAGCCTGCCCGCGCCGGAAGGGCGGCAGCAGCCATGGCCAGAAGCGCGAAGGCGGTTGCGTAGTAGCCCACAACCTGCGGCGAGGCAAAGCCATTGAGCACGAGGAGCCCGCAGCCCGCCAAGGCGAACAGCACGCCCGCAAGGCGCATCAGGCTGAAGCGTTGAACCCCCTCGGCGCGCCAGAGCAGAACGCCCGCGGCAAACAGCAGCACCGCCATGGCCGGCGGGATCATGGGCTTGATGGCAAGCTTGAGGCCCAGCGCCTGCGTGACAAGCATGATGCAGGTCAGGTTGATCGCCACGATCTGAGACAGGTTGAGGATCAGGAACGGCCTCAGGCTGTTGGCGGCCGCCAGCGCCTGATGGCGCCACAGCGCGAGGAACGCCCCGGCAAGTCCCGCTAGCGCCGCGAAATTGGCAACAAGCAGCACCGAGCTTGCGCGCGTGCCGATCACGGTCATCCGCCCAAGCACGTCCCACTGGATGACCGTCCGGTTGGGAATGATGTCTTGGTACTGCGTCACAAGGACCGTCGGCGCGAGGCCGAGGATCACCATGACGATGCAGCTGAAGATCGGTGCCTTGTGCTTCACGGATGCGGCCCCCCTTGGCGTCCGTTACGGGCTGCGTGCACCGTAGAAGCGCTGAGCCCCCTCGTGCAAGGGCAGAGCGCCAACGACAGCAGCCTTCCGCGCATCAATGAGCGAGGCAAAGCCCAGCCGCGTCTCGAGGTCCGCCCTGTTTTCCGGGGCCCAGAAGGCCTTCAGGACTTGCGTCACACCCGCCGGGTCCTGGGACCGGTGAACCACCAAGACGCTGGCGACCCCGAGCGCCTGCACCAGCAGCGATGAACGATACGCACCCGCAGGAAGACTCGCCTTCGCGTAGAGCGCATTGCCCCGCATGAGCCGTTGCAGGGTCCTGTTGTCGACGGCGACGAGGCGCGCCTGCCCGCGGCGGAACAGCGGCTCGAGGCTGCGCACCGGGGTCACGCCCATGACCAGGATTGCATCGACCTTGCGCGCCCTGAGGCTCTCGGCCGCCTGCTCTGCCGGCAGCCGGCGAACCGTCAACGACGAAAATCGGACCCCGGCAGCCGCAAGAAGGTTACGCGCCGTAATCTCCGTGTCGGTCGTCGAGGCATCAATCGCAATGCGCCGCCCCTTGAGGTCGGCAAGGCGGCGGATGCGGGATTGCGGCGACACGACAACGTGCATGACTTCTTCATGCAGCCGGGCGACCACACGCAGGTCCCGCAGCGCGCCCGCCTTCACGAACGGACCGGAGCCTCTCATGGCAGCCGCAAGCACATCACCCTGCACCAGTGCGGCCTGCGCCGTCCGGGCCTGCACGGCAAGCGCATTGGCAACCGAACCGCCGGAAGACCGCGCCGTGGCGATCAGGCCTCGCGGTCCGCAGCTGCCACCACCCTCGCAGCGCCCGAGCCCCGGCGGATGGCTGATGGTGATGGCAATCGCCTCGCCAGCCTGCATGTAGGACCCGCCGACGGGCCCTGTCGCGATGACAAAGGCTATCCGGTCCATCTCGGGCGGCTCCTGCGCAAGCCCGGTCGTGACGACCGCCGCAGCCGCCAAGGCTACCGCCAGCACCGCACGCACCATTGCTTTCATGAAACCACCCGCAAGCATGAGCGGGATCATCCCCCTTGCATGCCCCTCCGGTCAAACCGCGTTTACGCGGGATTAGGCTTAAACATTTGTTATGCGCTTGGAAGCCAGATTGGGGGGGCTTTCGCCGGGCGTCATGCGCGCCGTCCGGCTTGTCTGTCCAGGAGTGACGAGAGATGGGTATCAATATCCGCCGCCGGCTGACCCTAACCGCCAGCCGTATTGCGATTGTCGCAGCCGCCATGGCCCTGAGCGGGTGCAGTGGCTTGGGGTTCCTTGCCGGCTCGGACGAGACCGAAGCGCCCCAGCTCGTGATGCCGAACCCGCAGGATGCCGCCAGCAAGGCCGCCTACTGGGGTGCGCTCTACGACGCTGACCGCAACAATTTTGACGCAGCCGTCCAGTTTGCCCGCCATCTGCGCCAGGTTGGTGGCGCGACGCAGGCCGTGACGCTGCTCAAGGAAGTCGTCATGCGCGCCCCCGACAACACGGCCGTCCTGTCGGAATACGGCAAGGCGCTGACCGAAGCCGGCCGCCCCGCTGATGCGATCCCCTTCTTCTCGCGCGCGCTCCAGGCCGATCGCGGTGACTGGACCGTGCTGTCGGCCTATGCCGTCGCCCTCGACCAGACTGGCAGCCACAAGCTCGCCCAGGCCAATTACGACAGCGCCCTGAAGATCTCGCCACGCAATCCGATCGTGCTGGCCAACCTCGCCATGTCCTTCGTGCTCGAGGGCAACCTCGGCCGCGGCGAGGAAATCCTGCGCGAGCTTGTGTCGCGCCCCGACGCAACCCCCCAGGCCCGCCAGAACCTGGCCATGATTGCATCGCTCAAGGGAAATCGAGCCGAGGCCGAGAACCTCCTGCGCCAGGACCTGTCGCCGGCCGACGCCCAGAACAACATGGCCATCATGCAGCAATTGAGCAGCACCAACGCGCCTGTCCAGAAGCCCCAGCCCCGGATCGAACCGGTTGTGAAGGCGCCGCCGGCTGCTGAAGGCGCCAAGCCCGTCGCGCCTGCAGCGACCTCTGGCGCAGCCATCGCACCCACGCCGATGATCCCCGCCGCCAAGCCGGCGCCGGTAACACAGCCACCGGAGGAAACGGAAAAGTCGGCCGCCCTTACGGTCCCGCCGGCCGCCCTGCTCGAGCGCCCCGCCGACAGCGTGGTGCCTCTGGCAAAGCCAAAGGATACCGCCTCGCTTCCCCTGCCCGCACGCCTGCGCAACGAGGCGCAGGCACAGCAGGCCTCGGTCAGTGCCGCCACGCCCGCGCCGCAGGTGCCCGCCCGAAGGCCTATCGCCACGATGCAGCCCGTCCGCGACGATGACGCCGAAACGCCTGCCGTCAGCACCACAACCCTGCCGCCAGCGCCAAAGGCAAGCGCGCCCGCACCGACCCCCGCACCAGCGCCTCTGGCCCTGCGCCGCTCTCTCGCTCCCGACGCGATGCCGGGCGCCGACGGCGTCGAGATCGCCGCCAGCGCCTACTGATCCAGCGCCCACGCAATCCCAAAGACAGAAAAGGCCGCGCCCCTCGGGGCGCGGCCTTGTCGCTTGGTCAGATGCTCAAGCCCGGCCGAGCCGGCCTAGAGCTTCATGATCTTGATGACGGCGGGGCCGATGATGACCGCAAACAGGACTGGCAGGAAGAAGATGATCATGGGGACCGTCAGCTTTGCCGGCAGCGCGGCAGCCTTCTTCTCGGCCTCCGTCATGCGCATCTCGCGGTTCTCCAGCGCCATGACCCGCAACGCCGTGCCAAGCGGTGTACCATATCGCTCGGCCTGGATCAGCGACGTACAGACCGCCTTCACCCCCGGATGGCCGCAGCGTTTCGACAGGTTCTCATAAGCCTGCCGCCGGTCTGGCAGATAGGACAGCTCTGCAGTGGTTAGCGCGAACTCCTCCGCGAGTTCCACGGACTGGGAGCCGATCTCGTTTGCCACCCGGTTGAAGGCACTTTCCACCGACATGCCGGATTCGACGCAGATCAGCAGCAGGTCGAGGCCGTCTGGAAATGCCCTCATGATCGACGCCATGCGCTTGTCGATCACGTTCTGCACGAAAAGGTCTGGCAGGTAGAACCCCAGGAACGCGATACCCACAGCCATCGCCACCTTGACCAGCGGCGCAAGCCCCAGCTTCGCGATGAAGAAAAGATAGATGATGGCCACCACGAACATGATGATGGGCATCACGAAGCGGAAGAAGAGGAAGGTGTAGACGGACGAAGGAGAACGGAATCCGGCGCGGCCGAGCTTTTCCTTGGTGGTCGCAGTCTCCATGAGGCTGCGCAGGTTCAGCCTATCGACGATCTGGCGGATGATGTTGCTCGACGACGGGCGCATCTGCGCGCGCCGGCCCGTCGAATCACGGAGTGATGCGCGCAGTTCGTCCCGCCTCGCGGCCACCGACTTCATGCGCGCCGCAAGCCTGTCGGTCTCGAAATACGGCAGCAGCATGGTGACCACGGTCGCGAAGACGGCCACGACGACGAGCGCCGTGACCATGAACTCCGGATCCAGAAGCAGCCTGATGATCTTGTCCATGCGCGCCTGCCTCGTCTCAGAACTTGAAGTTGATCATCTTCTTCATCACGAAGATGCCCATGGACATCCATATGAGGCAGCAGAGCAGTACAAAGTTGCCGACCCGCTCCGTGAAGAGGAGGATGATGTAGTCTGGTGACGTGAAATACACGAGCAGGCCCACGATGAATGGCAGTGAACCAATGATGCCCGCCGATGCCTTGGCCTCCGACGACAGCGCCTGGATCTTGCCCTGGAGGCGCTTTCGGTCACGCAGCACCGCGGAAAGATTGCTCAGCGCCTCGGCAAGGTTGCCGCCTGTCTTCTGCTGGATGACCAGCACGATCTGGAAGAAGTTCACCTCCGCCAGGGGCA
>DAISVV010000039.1:0-17179 GCA_036840015.1 Micropepsaceae bacterium | reverse complement strand
CGGCCCGCGCAGAAAAAAGTCCTAAATCACGCCATTAGAAAATCTTCCCGGACCAAATACGCGTACCCCAAGATCGCACCTTCACTAGAACCCCATGAACCCGCCCGGATCCGCCGCCAACTCAAACCCGATCCGCCGCTCCTACATTGTGGCCGGTGGCATCTTCTTTGTCCTTGTCGCCTGGGTGGCCGCGGGAGCCGTCGGAGACGATCCCAACGCCCAAGCCACGGCCGCCAGCGCCGCACAGGCGCAAGCCGAGGCCAAGGCAGCTGCTGCCGCCAAGCCCAAGGTCAAGGTCCGCACGCTCAAGTCGGAAAAGCGCCGCCAGGACCACGTCATTCGTGGCCAGACAGAGGCTTTGCGCAAGGTCATCGTGCGGGCCGAAATCGCCGGCAAGGTCGAGGCCATTCGTGCCGACCGTGGAACACCCGTGAAAGCCGGAAACGTCATCTGCGAGATCGCCGTCGATGAGCGCGAGGCCATGCTCAAGCAGGCACGCGCCGTGATGAAGCAGCGCAAGCTCGAATACGACGCCTCGCGCCAGCTGAACGAAAAAGGCTTCCGCTCCGAAACCGCCCTCGCCGGCGACCAGGCCGAATTTGAGGCTGCCGTCGCACAGGTCGAGCGCATGGAAAAACAGCTCGACGACACGAAGATCCGCGCCCCATTCGAGGGCGTGGTCGACGCGCGCATGGCTGACGTCGGAGATTACCTCGCCCCGGGCCAGCCCTGCGCGATGGTCATCGACCAGGATCCATTCCTTGTGGTCGGCCAGGCCTCCGAGCGCGACGTGGGCGCAATCACGAAGGGCGACAGCGGCTGGGCAAAGCTTGTCACGGGCGAGCGCGTCGACGGCAAGATCCGCTTTGTCTCCAAGAGCGCCGATCCCGCCACGCGGACCTTCCGCGTCGAACTCGAGATCCCGAACCCCAAGGGCACCATCCGCGACGGCATCACGGCCGAGATGCATGTGGCCGGCAAGGAGGTCGTGGCCCACCGGGTGTCCCCTGCAATCCTTGCGCTCGATGACAAGGGAAGCCTGGGCCTTCGCATTGTCGATGCATCAAGGCGCGTTAGGTTCGTGCCCGTGGCCATGGTCGCCGATACCCCGCAGGGCGTCTGGGTATCGGGCCTCCCCGAGACAGCGACCGTCATCACGGTCGGACAGGAATACGTGACACCCGGCCAGGAGGTCGAAGTGACCGAAGAGCAGGCCGCAACCACAACCGGCACCGCGAAGAAGGCGCCCACGCCATGATGGCAATGGTTGCCTGGTTCCTCGAACGGCTGCGGCTGACTCTAAGTATCCTTGCAGCCCTCGTCTTTGTGGGCACGATCGCCTACCTGTCGATCCCCAAGGAAGCCGATCCCGACATCCAGATCCCGGTCTTGTCCGTTCTGGTGTTCCAGCCCGGCATCTCGCCAGAGGACGCCGAGCGGCTCATCGTCAGGCCGCTGGAAGCAGAACTCAAGACCGTCGAAGGCCTGAAGCGGATGACCTCGACAGCCGCCCAGAACTATGGGGGCGTGAACCTCGAGTTCGACATCAACTTCGACAAGGAACTCGCGCGACAGCGCATCCAGGAGAAGGTCGACCTCGCGCGCCCGAAGTTCCCGCAGGACGCCGAGGAACCCCAGATCAACGAGCTCAACCTCGCGCTCGACCCCGTCATCTCGATCGTGCTGTCAGGCGAGGTATCAGAGCGGACACTCCTCCAGACTGCCAAGCGGCTGAAGCGCGAGCTGGAATCGGTGCAGGGTGTCCTCACGGCCAACCTAACCGGCCAGCGCGAGGAAGTGCTTGAGGTCATCATCGACCCCTCGCGTCTCCAGGGATACGGCGTGACGGCCGGTGATCTCTTCAGGGTCGTCTCCGCCAACAACCAGCTGATCCCCGCCGGCAACGTCGATACGGGACGCGGGCGCTTTGCGGTCAAGGTTCCAGGCCTCGTCGAGACGCCCGATGACGTGCTGCGCCTGCCCGTCAAGGTCAGCGGCAACAGCGTCGTCACGCTGAGCGACATCGCCGACGTCCGCCGCACCTTCCAGGACGCAACCACATATCTGCGCTACAACGGGCAACCCGCCATCGCCATCGAGATCACAAAGCGCATCGGCGAGAACATCGTCGACACGATCAAGCGGGTGAAGCAGACCGTCGCCAATACAAAGTCCTCGCTGCCAGCCGGCGTCCGTATCGACTACTCGTTCGATGATTCCTATTGGATCGATTCACAACTCACCCACCTGACCAACGCAATCCTGCTGGCAATCGCCCTTGTGATGGTGGTTGTCGTGGCAGCCCTGGGTCTGCGCTCGGGCCTCATCGTGGGCTTTGCGATCCCGACCTCGTTCCTGATCGGCATCCTCTGCCTGTGGATCGGCGGCTATACGATCAACATGATGATCATGTTCGGCATGGTCATCACCGTGGGCCTCCTGGTCGACAACGGCATCATCGTGGTCGAATTTGCCGACCGGAAGATGAGCGAAGGATTCTCGAAGGTCGAGGCCTTCAACCTCGCCGCCCGCCGCATGTTCTGGCCCGTGGTCTCCTCCACCATCGTGACCCTCGCAGCCTTCGCACCCATGCTGTTCTGGCCCGACGTCTCGGGCAAGTTCATGAGCTACCTGCCGCTCACGATGATCTTCATCATGACGGCATCCATGGTGGTCGCCCTCATATTCCTGCCAGCCCTCGGAACCATCTTCGGCAAGCCCGAGGAAATGCACCCGAGCATGCTGCGCGCCATTCACCTGTCCGAGAATGGTGACCTGCGCGACATCGGCGGCTGGATGGGCCGCTACGTGAAGATCGTGACCTGGGCCGTGCAGCGCCCCTTCACGGTGCTTGGCATTGTCGCCCTTAGCCTTGTGGCCATCGTGATCGCCATCTTCAACTTCAACAAGGGCGTCGAGTTCTTTGTCCAGACCGATAGCAACGACGCCAACATCTTCGTGCGCGCGCGCGGCAACCTGAGCGCCCAGGAAAAGCTGGAACTGATGCTCGAGGCGGAAAAGCGCATCATGGGCATGAAGGGCGTGCAGGCCATCTATGCCGTCGCCGGTTCGGCAGGCGGCGGCTTCGGCGGCGCCCAGCCGCCGGTGGACACGATTGGCCGCATCGCAGTCGAACTCCAGCCCTACAACGACCGCGGCCCCTCCGCCCCGATCTGGGCCGAGATCCGCAACAGGCTCCAGGGCATGCCTGGGATGTTTGTAGAGGTCTTCGAGAACCAGGGCGGCCCCCCGACAGGCAAGGCCATCCAGGTCGAGATCGGCTCCGAGAACTATGTCCTGCTCGACGAGGTCACGCGCAAGGTACGCGCCTACATGGACGGGCTTGAAGGTCTTCGTGACATCGAAGACTCCCGCTCGCTGCCTGGCATCGAATGGGCCCTGACCATCGACCGCGAGGAAGCCGGACGCTTCGGCGCCGACGTGACGACGGTCGGCGCCGCCGTGCAGCTCGTCACCAACGGCATCAAGGTGGGTGAGTACCGGCCCGACGATTCCGAGGACGAGGTCGACATCCGCGTGCGTTATCCCCTCGAGTACCGTGGCATCAGCGCGCTCGACCAGTTGCGCGTCAACACCCGCAGCGGCGCCGTCCCGATCACGAACTTCGTCACCCGCAAGGGCCAGCAGCAGGTCAACCGCCTGCAGCGCGTCGACAGCCTGCGCGTCTGGACGATCCGCGCCGGCGTTAATCTCGAGGCCGGCTACAACATCTCCGAACGCATCGCCAACATCCGCAAGTGGATCACCGACAACGGCATCGACCGCGAAGTCCGCGTCAAGTTCCGCGGCGCCGACGAGCAGCAGAAGACGTCAGGCAACTTCCTTGTGGTTGCCTTCAGCATCGGCATGCTGGTGATCGCGGGCATCCTGCTCATCCAGTTCAACAATTTCTGGCATGTCCTTGTCATCCTGTCGGCAGTCATACTGTCGGTCTTTGGCGCGCTGCTGGGCATGCTCATCGAAGGCCAGCCCTTCTCCATCATCATGACGGGCACCGGCATCGTGGCGCTGACGGGCGTGATGGTGAACCACAACATCGTGCTGGTCGACACCTTCCATCACCTGTTGAAGGAAGGCTTCAAGCCGATGGACGCCATCATCCGGACAGGCGTGCAGCGCATGCGCCCCGTGCTGCTGACGACCTGGACATCGATCTTCGGCCTGCTGCCCCTGATGTACAAGTTTGACGTCGACTTCTTCACGCGCCAGATCCACTTCGGCGGACCAAGCGCCGACTGGTGGGTGCCGCTGGCCACCGCAATTGTCTATGGCCTTGCCTTCTCGACGCTGCTCACGCTGATCGTGACGCCAGCCCTTCTGGCGATAGAGCAGCGCTACTTCGCCAAGGACCGGAGGCATTGGGGCAGTCTGGGCCGGATCGACGGCGCGCCACTGGCCGCGCCTGCCGAATAGGCTGGTTGCGGACGGATACCCCTGGGGGGTATAAGACGGGAATGCGAACCATGCTTCATTCCCGCTTCTTTGCCCGGGTATGCCTTGCCCTTGCGTTGCTGGTCGCGGCTGGCCCCGCGCACGCAGCCAAGGCCGAGTTCCGCCTCGAACTTGCCCCGAAGTCGATCACCATCGACGGTCGGACCACCAACGCCCTGACGATCAACGGCACCCTGCCCGGGCCCCTGCTGCGCTTTCGCGAGGGCGATGACGTCGTCATCCACGTGACAAACCGCATGAAGGACCTCAGCGCCCTGCACTGGCACGGCTTGTTGGTGCCACCCGGCATGGACGGTGTGCCCGGCCTCGGCGGCTTCAAGGGCATCGCACCGGGGGAAACCTTCACCTATCGCTTCAAGGCGCGGCAGTCAGGCACCTACTGGTACCACGCCCACTCAGGCACGCAGGAGCAAGCGGGTCTCTACGCGCCGCTCATCATTGACCCGAAGGACGCGGACCCGGTCCAGGCCCAGCGCGACTATGTGGTCCTGCTCTCGGACTTCACGACCGAGGACGGCAGCGAGATCCTTCGCAACCTCAAGGGCAACCACGAATACTACAACCGCGGCCGGCGAACCGCTGGCGACTTCCTGCGCGACATCCGCGAGAAGGGCCTTGGCCCCACGCTCAAGGATCGGACCGACTGGGGCGACATGCGCATGGATCCGACTGATCTTGCCGACGTGTCGGGCTACACCTTCCTCGTGAACGGCAAGTCACCTGCCGGCAACTGGACAGGCCTGTTCACACCCGGCGAACGCGTTCGCCTGCGCATCATAAACGGATCGGCCATGTCATTCATGGACGTGCGCATCCCTGGCCTCAAGATGATTGTGGTACAGGCCGACGGCCAGAACGTGGAGCCCGTCGTGGTGGACGAGTTCCGCATCGCGCCGGCCGAGACCTATGACGTGATCGTGACACCGCGCGAGGACAAGGCCTACACGCTCTTCGCCGAACCCATCGACCGTTCCGGTTACGCGGCAGCGACCCTCGCGCCCCGCGAGGGCCTGCGCGGCGAGATCCCCGAGCGACGACCGCGCACCATCCTGACCATGGAAGACATGGGCATGGCGCATGGCGATCACGCGGGCCACGCCGGCCACGGTGATCACGCAGGACACGAACCTGCCGCGGCAACCCCGGGCAGGCCTTCGGGTTGGGCAGATGCATCGACACCCAAGGGCCAGCGCGCGCTGCGTTATGCCGACCTGCGCTCACTCACGCCCCAGCCCGACACGAGGGCGGCCGAGCGCGAGATAACCGTCAGGCTCGGTGGCTCGATGAACCGCTACATCTGGACGCTCAATGGCCAGACAATGGCAGACGCCGAGCCCGTCGCACTGAAGTTCAATGAGCGCATCAAGCTGACATTCGTCAACGAATCGATGATGGCGCACCCCATGCATCTTCATGGCATGTTCGTACAATTGCTGAATGGACAGCCCGCCGAGCGCCTGCCGAACAAGCACACCGTGATCGTCGAGCCAGGCAAATCCTATACCGTCATGCTGACAGCCAATGAACCGGGCGAGTGGGCGTTCCACTGTCATCTGCTCTATCACATGGCGTCGGGCATGATGACGAAGGTCACCGTTGGACCGCTGCAGGGCGAGCAGCCAAAGGCGCATCATCCATGAGACAGTTCCTGCTCGTTCCGGCGGCGATCGCCTCGCTTGCAGCCGCATCAAGCGGACAGGCTTCAGCGGACCAGTTCCACGACGCGCACGGACCTTCGCTCTTCTGGGCTGCTGGCGGGAAGATCGATGCCACCTCGCTGGACTGGTTGCCAGACCCGGACACGGGCACCGTGCTGCACTGGGATGCCTTCGCCTGGGCGGGAACCGATGACCTGAAGCTGCGCCTCGAAGCCGAGGGTGAAGCCCACGACGGTGACATCGAGGAAAGCACGCTGAAGACCCTCCTCTCCTTCAACGTCGACGAATTCTGGGACGTTCAGGCCGGTCTGCGCTTCGACATCGAAGAGGGTGGCAGGACATGGGCGGCACTCGGCCTGCATGGCCTTTCCCCTTACTTCGTCGAAACCGATGCATTCCTGTTCCTTGATGGAGACGGCAACGCCGCACTCGAAATCGCCTACGAAATGGACTTCGCGCTGACCCAGGACATGTTCCTGCAACCCCATGTGAAGCTTGAGGCCTACGCGCAGGAAATCGAAACCCTTGAGGTCGCAGAGGGCATCGCAGCGCTCGAACTGGGGCTGCAGTTGCGCTACGAAATAACCCGGAAATTCGCCCCCTACGTCGAGCTCGTCTGGGAGCGCGACCTGGGCGAGACATCACAACTGCGCCAGTCTGAAGGCGAAGACGTCGAGAACACGACATTGCGCTTCGGCCTTCGCTTCCGCCTTTGAACCAGGAGACATATCCATGAAGACCGTCCTCGTCCTCTCATCCGCGTTCCTGCTGGCGCTTTCAGGTGCAGCCGGCGCCGGCCCCGCCAAATCTCCAGCGGGACAGGAGGGCAGCAAGGCCAAGGTGACCCGCACCGTGAAGATCGAGATGACGGAGTACGCCTTCAGCCAGACGACCATGGACTTCAAGGCCGGCGAGACCGTGAAGTTCATCGTCTCGAACAAGGGCAAGCTGAAGCACGAGCTGACGATCGGGACTGCCGAGGAACAGCTCGCCCATCGCAAGGCCATGGAAGGCATGTCATCGGCCGCCCATGAAGGACATGGCGGCCACGAGGGTCATGGCGAACATGGAGGACATGACGGGCACGGCGGGCACCACGGAATGGACCACGACATGCCCGCCGGTTCCATCCACGTCGATCCCGGCGCAACCAAGGAATTGATCTGGACCTTCACGAAGGCTGGAAAGCTTCAGTTCGCCTGCAACTATCCCGGCCACGCCGACCTCGGCATGGAAGGATCCATCGCCGTCAACTAGGGCGATGCCGCGGCAGGAACCGCGTGACCAAGACACAGCTTGCGAGCAGCACCGCAGATGTCACCAGGCAGGCAATGATCCCGCCCGCCTGGTAGACGAGACCGGAGAGCAGCGTGCCGGCGAAACGTCCGGCGGCATTGGCTGCATAATAGAACCCGACATCCTCGGCCGCCTTCTCGGAACCGGCATAGGCCAGGACAAGATAGGAATGGACAGACGAATTCACCGCGAAGGCAAACCCGAACAACGCAAGCCCCGCGACGACGACAGCGTCAGCCGGAAACAAGTTTGCGGCAACCACGAGCGCAATGCCTGCGGGCACGAGGGCAAGGATCAGTGACCAGGACTGAGCGGCCGGCACCTCGCGCGAAAGCCCGTCCTCACTGCGTCCCGTCACGGCCGGCGCGAGCGCCTGCACAAGGCCATAAAAAATTGTCCACGCCGCCAGGAAACCGCCCACCATGGTGAAGGTCCAGCCGCTGGAATAGAGGAACACCGGCACCCCGACGACGAACCAGACATCCCGCGCGCCGAACAGGCCGATCCGCGCCGCGGCCAGAAGGTTTATGCCCGGCGACTTCGCAAAGAGTTCACGCGCTGTTGCGCTGGCCTTCGCCTTCCCCATCAGCGGCGGCAAAGCCACCAGAACGCCCGCGAGGATCAGGGCCAGCACGCCCGCCATCAGCCACAGCGAGGGCGCGAACCCGAAGAACTGAAGCAGGACCCCGCCAAGGAAGAACCCGAAGCCCTTCATGGCGTTCTTCGAACCCGTGAACCACGCAACCCAGCGGAACAGCCGCCCCGCACTGTCACCGCCCGCCGCTGCCTCCGTCAGCTTGATGGCAGACTTCGACGCCGTCTTCGTCAGGTCCTTCGCGACACCGCAAACGCCCTGCGCCACCACGACCCAGGCCACCGACAGGGCCGCACTCCAGTCGGGCGACACGGCCGAGAGCAGAAGGAAACCGGCAATCTCCGTCGACAGCCCGATCGTCAGCATCCGCGTGATGCCATGGCGCGTAGCCAGCCATCCCCCGATGAAGTTCGCACCAACACCCGCCGCCTCATACAGGAGAAACAGGAAGGCCAGCGTGAACGGCGAGTACCCAAGCTGGTAAAAGTGGAACAGCACCAGCATCCGCAAGGCGCCATCGGTCAGCGTGAAACCCCAATAGGCGGCCGTGACGGTCAGGTAGTTGAACATGATGTCCCTGTGGCTAGAGCCCGACGCTGTTCATGTGGCACGCCAGGTCGACCATCCGGCAAGCGTAGCCGATCTCGTTGTCATACCACGCATAGACCTTGAGCATCGTGCCATCGGTCACGAGTGTCGAGGGGGCATCAACGATCGAAGACCGCGTATCGCCCGCGAAATCAGCCGAAACCAGCGGTCGGGTCTCGTAACCCAGGATCCCGGCAAGCGGACCCGCGGCCGCCGAGGCAAACAGGGCATTGACCTCCTCAGCCGTCACCGGGCGGCTCACCTCGAAGACACAGTCCGTGAGGGACGCATTGAGCACCGGCGCCCGCACGGCATGTCCATTCAGCTTGCCCTTGAGCTCGGGATAGATGAGCGCGATCGCCGTCGCACTGCCTGTCGTCGTGGGCTGCAGCGACAGCATGGCCGAGCGTGCACGCCTGAGATCCCTGTGCGGTGCATCTGTAACGACATTGGTGTTGGTCGGATCGTGGATCGTCGTGATCTGCCCATGCCGGATCCCGATCGCCTCGTGCACAACCTTGACCACCGGTGCAAGGCAATTCGTCGTGCAGGAAGCCGCGGTCACGATCGGATGGCGCGCGCTTTCGTAAAGGTGCTCGTTGACACCCACAACGACATTCAGCACCTCGGGTTCCTTCACGGGGGCTGCCACGATCACGCGCTTGGCCCCGCGCTTGAGATGCCCAAGAAGCGTCTCCTGGGTCAGGAACTTGCCCGTGCACTCGAGCACCACGTCGACACCCATGTCACCCCACGGAATGAGCCCGGGCTCGGCATGGCTGGAGAAGGTGATGCGGCGGCCATCGAGCCGGATCAAGCCGTCATCGACACCAAACGGAACACGCCAGCGACCCTGGACACTGTCAAATTCAAGCAGATGAGCCGTGGCCGCAATGCCGCCCTTGACCTCGTTGACATGAACCACCTCCAGCCGGTTGCTGCGCCGCGGATCATCCGCCGGCCGCAACGCGCCACCCATGCCGGATCGAAGCGCAAGACGCCCGATCCGACCCATGCCATTGATCCCGACTCTCATGATGCCTCTGCCCTCCGAAGGCCTCCGTCCCCGCACCTGCAGGTCAAGGCCGACAATTATCGGCAGTTTATGACAGTCTCAAGAACCCTGTGGACAACGGGCGAGGGGCCTAAAGCTGCAATCGCCTCAACCGCAGGGCATTGCCAATCACGCTGACAGAGCTGAGTGACATGGCGCCCGCCGCAAGTCCCGGGTTCAGCATGACGCCGAAAAGCGGCCAGGCGAGGCCCGCTGCCGCCAGCACGCCAACGGCATTGTAGACAAACGCGAAGAACAGGTTCTGCCGGACATTCCCCATCACGGCATGTGCCAGCGCGTGCGCGCGCGCGATGCCTCGCAGGTCGCCGCGGACAAGCGTGATGCCGGCACTTTCCATCGCAACATCCGTCCCGCTGCCCATGGCAATGCCGACATCGGCCGCCGCAAGTGCCGGCGCATCATTGATGCCGTCGCCGGCCATCGCCACAACCTCGCCACGGGCCTGCAAAGCCCGGACATGCGCAAGCTTGCCCTCGGGCGAGAGCCCGGCAGCCACATCCGCAATCCCGACGGCCTGCGCCACCGCACGGGCAGAGCCCTCATTGTCACCCGTAAGCATGACGATCTTCAGGCCACGCTTCCGCAACCCCTCCAGCACCGCAGCCGCACCGGGCTTCACGGGGTCGGCGAGGCAGATGGCGCCCGCCAGCCGCCTGTCCACGGCGACGAACACCACCGACTGCCCGCGTCCGAGCAAGGCTGTGGCACGGGCCCGGCCCACCTCGTCCAGGGACCCCAGCCGTTCCATGAACGTGAGATTGCCTGCCGCCACCCTGCGCCCGTCCACAAGCGCCTCGACGCCCTCACCGGCATGGGACGCGAAAGCCGTCGCAGGCACGATCACTGCGCCACGGGCGCGGGCCTCGCGCACAAGCGCCGCCGCAAGCGGATGCGCGCTACCCTGCTCAACGCTGCCGACAAGGCCAAGCAGCGCCTGCTCGCCAACAAGCCCCATCGCCTCGACATGCGTCACCACGGGACGTCCCTCGGTCAGCGTGCCCGTCTTGTCGACCACCAGCGTCGTCACCTTCTCCAGCAGCTCAAGGCTTTCAGCCTGCTTGACGAGCACGCCCGCCTGCGCCCCGCGCCCGACGCCGACCATGATCGACATCGGTGTCGCAAGACCCAGGGCACATGGACAGGCAATCACGAGCACCGATACCGCTGCCACCCCGGCAAAGGCGAGGCGCGGCTCGGGACCGAGCAACATCCAGCCGATGAAGGACAGCACCGCTACAATGCAAACCACCGGCACGAACCAGGCCGAGACACGATCGACCAGTTGCTGTATCGGCGCCCGGCTGCGTTGTGCCTGCGCGACCATGCCGACGATGCGGGCAATTACCGTCGTCTCCCCCACGGCCCGCGCGACCATGACAAAGCTTCCCGCCTGGTTGATCGTCCCCGCAATCGCCGTGTCGCCTGCGGCCTTGGCCACGGGGATCGGCTCGCCTGTCAGCATGGCTTCGTCGACGCTGCCTTCGCCTTCACTCACCTGCCCGTCCACGGGAATCCTGTCACCGGGTCGGATGCGCACGCGATCACCTTGCCTGAGCTGTGAGATGCGCACGGTTTCCTGCGTGCCGTCATCCCTCAGCCGCAGTGCCGTCTCGGGCACTAGATCCATGAGGGCCCGGATGGCACCGGCCGTCTGCCGGCGCGCGCGCAACTCGAGCACCTGCCCCAGCAGGACCAGCGTCACGATCACTGCCGCCGACTCAAAATAGACCTCAACCCCGCCATGATGCGATTGCAGGGCCAAGGGAAAGAGCCACGGGAAGAGCACGGCCGTCACGCTGAAGCCGAAGGCTGCACCCGTACCCAGGGCGATCAGCGTGAACATGTTGAGGCTTCGATTGACGACCGACTGCCACCCGCGGACGAAAAACGGCAGCCCGCACCACGCAATGACTGGCAGCGACAGGCCGAGTTGGAACAACTGTGAGGTCCGCATGTCGAGATCGTGGAGCACGAGCCAGCCCATCTCCGCGCCGCCCATGGCAAGCATCAGGATCGGCAGGGTCAGCCCCGCAGCAACAATGAAGCGTCCCCACATGCCAGACAATTCCGCATCATCGCCATCAAGCGCCGCCATCGGGTCCTCCGGCTCAAGCGCCATGCCGCACTTCGGACAGGAACCCGGACCGGTCTGGCGAACCTCGGGATCCATCGGGCACGTGTAGATGACATCCTTGCGGGTCGGTGCAGGCCCAACCTCGGACGGCGCCAGGTACCGCAGCGGATCTGCCTCGAACTTCTCGCGGCAGCGCGCGGCACAGAAATAGATGGTCTTTCCCCCGTGCTCGCACCTGTGCGGGGTGCGGAGCGGATCGACCATCATGTTGCAGACCGGATCACGCTCGGTCTTGCTCGACGGAGCGGCGGTTTCACTGGTTTTGACCATGGATCAGCCCGGGTAAGGATGAACTGTCGGCATCCTTGCAGACATATACCCCTGGGGGGTATGCTTCAACCATGCAAGACGACACCCGAAAAACCTGCGCCGCGCGCCTCAAGCGTATCGAGGGACAGGTCCGTGGCCTCATTCGCATGGTCGAGGAGGACCGCTACTGCATCGACGTGGTCACCCAGATCCAGGCCGTGATCGCCGCCGCCCGCAAGGTCGAGGCCGAAATCCTGAAGGACCACGTCGCACACTGCGTCGAGCACGCCATTCAGTCCGGCGACCCCAAGGTTCAGAGGCGCAAGATCGAGGAACTGGTCTCGACCCTCTCCCGGACTGGCGGCAAGTAGCGCATTCTCGCGGATCACGGTTCTGCACCTGCAACCAGCTTGCATCCTTCACGAAATCCATCCCGTGGCGCGCGAAGGAAGCCAGCGGCCAGAGCTGGACGTCAGGAAGTCAAACCGGACACGAGGCAATGACGGTCGTTCAGGCGCCAGCCAGCGGCCGCACCCGCGCCGCTTCCGGGGTCGTCGCGGGGTCCGCCTCGACCTCCTTGAGGCGCGCCCGCGCCTCGGCAGCTTCCCGCTGGCGGTTCCACATCGCCGCATAGGCGCCATTGAGGGCGAGGAGCTCCTCGTGGCGACCGCGCTCAACGATCCGGCCCTGGTCCAGCACCAGGATCTGGTCGGCATCGATAACCGTCGAAAGCCTGTGGGCGATGACGAGCGTCGTGCGGTTGCGCGAGACCTCGCGCAGCGCCGACTGGATTTCCCGCTCGGTGTGGGTATCGAGCGCTGAAGTGGCCTCGTCCAGGAGCAGGATCGGCGGGTTCTTGAGGATCGTGCGCGCGATCGCGACACGCTGCTTCTCGCCGCCCGACAGCTTGAGGCCGCGCTCGCCCACCATCGCCTTGAAGCCGTCAGGCAGGCGCTGGATGAAGGGTTCGATCTGGGCCAGGCGCGCAGCCTCCTCGACCTCTGCATCGCTCGCCGACATGCGGCCATACTTGATGTTGTAGCGGATCGTGTCGTTGAACAGCACCGTGTCCTGCGGGACGATACCGATCGCGGCACGCACCGAATCCTGGCGCACGTCACGGATGTCCTGCCCGTCGATGGTCACACGGCCCGAACCGATCTCGTAGAACCGGTAGAGGATGCGCGAGATCGTCGACTTGCCGGCGCCCGAGGGCCCGACAATGGCCACCGTCTTGCCGGCCGGCACGGTGAAGCTCACACCCTTTAGGATCGTGCGCTCCGGATCATACGAGAACACCACATCCTCGAAGCGGATCTCTCCCCCACGGACGACCAGGTCCGGTGCCTCCGCCTTGTCCTTCACCTCGGGCGCCACATGCAGCACATCGAACATCTTCTCCATGTCGATGAGCGACTGGTTGATTTCGCGATAGACGGTCCCCAGCAGGTTCAGCGGCACATAGAGCTGCGTGAGGAACCCGTTGCCCACGACAAGGCCGCCGATCGTCATCTGCCCGATAGAGATGTGATACGCGGCAAGGCACATGACCCCGACAAGACCGATGGTGATGATCGCCGCCTGCCCCGCATTCAGGAACGAGAGCGACATCTGCGACTTCTCCGAGGCGTCGGCATACTGCAGCATCGCCTGGTCGTAGCGGCTGGCCTCGTGGCCCTCGTTGTTGAAGTACTTGACCGTCTCATAGTTCAGGAGGCTGTCGACCGCCTTGGTGTTGGCCTCGGTATCGCTGTCATTCATCCGCCGGCGGATCTCGGTCCGCCATGATGTCACCCGGATCGTGAACCAGCCATAGATGATGACAGTGACTATCGTGATCGCCACATAGCCCCAGTGATAGGCCCACCACAGATACCCGCACACCAGGACAAGCTCGAGAACCGTCGGCACGATCGAGAACAGCACATAGAACAGCAGGATGTCGATGCCCTTGGTCCCCCGCTCGATGACGCGCGTGAGACCACCGGTCTTGCGCTCCAGGTGGAAGCGAAGCGACAGCGCATGAATATGGCGGAAGGTCTTGCCCGCAACAGCCCGGACGGCATTGTAGACGGCGCGCGAGGCAATCGCGTCGCGCAACTGTGCAAAGCCCTGCATCAGGATCCGGGCGACGCCAAAGGCCAGGATGAAGCCGATCGCAACACCGACAGCCTGCACCGCCTGCCCGTTCCCACCCAGGGCATCGACAGCCGCGCCGTAGAACAGGGGGAAGGCCAGCGTGGCGACCTTCGCCAGCACCAGCGCCACCATGGCAATGACGATCCGCGCCTTGAGGTCCAGCCGTCCCTCAGGCCAGAGATAGGGGACGATGCTCTGGATCGTGGCAAGCCGGCTACGCCCCTTGTGGGCGTCACCAGCGGCGACAGTGGCTCTTCCAGGTGATGGCGGCATGGCGATGCCTTACGCCATCGCCCGGCCCGTTTCCAGCAAAACCCGAGCGCAGGACGGGCGCTGATCAGGGCAAACGAAGACGCCAGCCAACGAGAATCAGATCGGGATCCTTGATCCGGCGGCGATTGGCCTTGAGGATCCGGGTCCACTTGGCACCGCTGCCATAGTGTCGCTCGGCCAGCTTCCACAGGCTGTCCCCACGCCGCAACTTGACCCAGCGCCCCTTCTGTCCGGCCGCGGCAACCGGCCCGGCCACCGTCGGCGACGCGCCGCCGGCAGAAGCAATCACGGGCGCCGGCAAACGCAGCGGCAGCGATGAGGAATCCAGTTCGCGCCCCGACGCACTTAAAAGCACAACGCGGACCGCTTTCACCTCGACACCCGTATTGTTGTGCGCCTCCAGCGACCAGCGCCCATCCAGCCCGACGCGCGCCGCACCGGCCTCCGCACCGGCCATCTCAAGGCGTAGTGTCGCGCCGGGATCGGCGCGCCCCGCCATGCGGACTCCGCCCTGGTCATCGGCGTTTACGGTCTCGATGATGATGCCGACCCGCGGCTCTTCCTCGCCCGCGGCCGTGGTACTGAGCGGCACCTCCGCATCAGCCTCGGTGACCTCGATCCGGATGACAGGTAGCCCGCCACCCCGCGCAGGCGGATTGACCGACGCATGCTGCGGACCGCTGACGGACGAACCGTCGCCACGCTCGCTGCGAACCGTCAGCTTGTAGCCCTCGCGCACGTCGGGCAGCTGAAAGGACATGCTCCAGCTGCCATCCTTCTCGGCCCGCGCACGCCCAAGGACCTTCTTCTCGCGCACGATGGCAACCCTGTCCCCGGGCGCAGCAGTTCCCGTGAAGGACGCGCGTCCATTGTTGTCGATCCCGGCAGTGGCAAGCGCCGGTGCCGCACCCGCCGATGGCCGCCCGACAACATCCTGGGCCGACGCAACCGTGCCACCAGTGACCGCAGGCAGCGCAACAGTCGTCCGGCCATCAGCCGCGTCACCGCCAGCCGGTGGCCGCGTCAGGACAAAGATCCCCGCAGTGATCAGGAACAGGAGGGCAAGGATCACGATGACGCGGGCCATGGGAGACAAATATTCCTAGGTTTGAAGTCCGCACTTTAGACTCCGAACGCCCCCCCGCAATGCAACCGCCGGTTCTATCAACAGCTTATTCGCCAAGGGATTTCAGGTAGATGGCCATTGCCCGCCGGTCTTCCTCAGTCAGGAAGCGCGTATTCTCCATGATCACTTCCTTCATGGGCCCTTGCGCCGAATCGAAGTCGGGCTTCTCGCCGGTTTCCAGATAGGTCGAAATCTCGGTGATCGACCATTGCGCGAATTCCTCGGCCCGCGCACCGTCCAGCGCGGGAACCGACCATCCCTCCGGGCCCTGGCGATTGCCCTCAAGCGCCCGGGAGGCATCGACGGCTCCAAGCATGCCGCGCGGCGAATGGCACTCGCCGCAATGACCAGGCCCCTCGACCAGGTAGCGGCCACGCAACCACATCGCATTGCGCCCCAGTGTGATGCCGGCAGGACGTGGAGGCTCCAGATACAAAACCTTCCAGGCCCGCAACAGCGGTCGCCAGGAAAACGGGAATGAAATGTCGTCCGGCGGCGCCACATTTCGCACCGGCTCCAGGCTGAACAGATAGGCCTTGATCGACAGGACATCCTCAAGGGTCATGCGCGCATAGGATGCATATGGAAAGACCGGATAGAGATGCCTGCCGTCGACACCCTCGCCGAACATGACGGCACGCACGAAATCCGCATCGCTCCAGCGTCCGATACCGGTCTGGGCATCCGGCGTGATGTTCGGCGCGTGGAACGTCCCGAAGGGTGTTGCGAGAGCCCGCCCGCCCGCATAGGGCTTTCCGCCACCCGCTACATCGGTATGGCAGGCAACGCAGCCGGCCGCGCGGGCCATGTAGGCACCGCGCTCCACCATCCCGGCCCGCTCGCTCGATACGCCCAGCGGAAGGTGCACGGTCGACCGGGCCGGCCACGACAGCCATGCTGCCGTCGGCAAACCGCCGGCAAGCACCACCGCCAGCAGCGCAAGGAAGATGCGCCTCATCTAGTCGATCGCCGGACCGCGGAACACGTCGTGGCAACTGCTGCACGATTTGCGCACGGCATCCATCGCGGTACTGTACTTGGCAGCGTCGCCAGCCGCATCATGCGCCGCCTGAAGCGCCGCCACGAACCCGTCTGCCTCCGTCTTGAAAGCAGCCGGCTTCGACCAGATCTCCTGCTTCGCCCGCGTCTTCGCGATACCGGGATCACCAATGCCGGTACCCTTGGGAAACTGCCCTGGTATCGACTTCGCATAGGTAATCGCCTTCGCCAGGCTCTCCTTCGCAGCTGCGGGATCAGTGGCACTCGTCGCGGTACGCATCAGGCCGATGAGGGACTTCATACCCGACACGCGCTGGTCAACCGTCGCCTGCGATGCGACCGCTACCGAGGCCACGCCGCACAACACTGCCCCCGACAGCACAACAGCAATGAACTTGGACTTCATCGAAAGGACCTCCCCGGCATGTCCTTAACAACCGTTTAACCTATCGTTACCCATTGCGATCCCGCCGCCAAGGCCGAAATTCAGCCACGGTCGCAAAATCATCACGTTTACGTCATGAGCTCGCGACAGACAGACCCCAAGATTTTTAAAAGACAGCCTGTATGATGC
>DAISVV010000038.1:0-17707 GCA_036840015.1 Micropepsaceae bacterium | reverse complement strand
CCGGGTTCCTGGTTCGCCGCCTTGCCGTGGGCGACGGACTGGGGCCGCGGCTGGCGATGGGTGGCGTGGCGGTCCTGCTGCTGATGGCGGCGGAGGCTGCGCTTTCGGTCGTGCTCATGGGACGCACACTGGCGGCGCATGTCGCGCTCCATGGCGAGGCGAGCCATGCGCTGGGGCTGCTCGGTCAGGTCTGCTTTGCGTTGATCCCGGCACTGCATCCGGCGCGGGCCACTCGGTGAACGGCTCAGCGCAGGAAATGGCGCACCCGGAACGATTCGAACGTCCGACCCCCAGATTCGTAGTCTGGTGCTCTATCCAGCTGAGCTACGGGTGCCTGCCGCAGGAGGCGCGGAACTTAGTGCGGGCTGGCTGGTTGCGCAAGGGCAGAAAAGGGGGAATTCCGGGCCTTTCGACGCGGGCCATGGCACTGCGCCCGATTGCATCGGACGGAATCGGCCTTATTGTCGCCGAAACGAAAGCCCAAAGCTGACCGGTTGCGGCCCGGCTTGCATGGCAGCCCGGGCTGAAAAGCGGTCCAATCCCGTGGGGTAGACACGATGCTTCGCCTGAAATCCGTGCGCCTTGCTGCTGGCGCCCTTGCATGCGCGACGCTTGCGGGGTGCTCGACTGTCAGCAGTGGCCTGTTTCCCGATGCGACGCCCGCACCGCAAGGCCCGACGGCACCGATGCCGCAGACCGGGACGTCGATCTTTACGCCCGTCGGCGTGACGCCGGGGATCAACAGCGGTTCGCCCCAGAGCATGCAGATCGCCTCGCTGCGCAGCCGGCTGGTGGCGCTGCAGGGTGAGGTGTCGGCGCGCAATGCCACGCTCTCGGAGATCCGGCAGCGGGCTGCGGGCGAGGGGGCGACATACCGGATTGCCCGGAACGAAACGCCAGCAACCGCCTCGCCTGCGCTGCAGGCCTACCAGAAGGCGACGGCGGCGCTCGAGCGACTGGCCGCGGCAACGAGTGCACTCGACGGCGAGATGCGGATCATCGCGCGTGGCTCGGCAGAGGCCAACAAGCTGATGCTCGAGACGGTCGGCATCCGCGAAGGCAATGACGAGGACAAGCGCCAGCTGAACACGCTGCGCGGCGAGATCGGGCAGACGGCCAACCAGCTCGACCGCATGGTCAACGAGCTTTCGACGGAGTGGGCATCACAGTCCGCGTTCCTGGCGAAGGAGCGTGCCGCCCTTGCTGCCCTCGGGATGCCGGCACCGCCCGTCACCCCCTCGACGGGCGTTGCCTCGAACCTGCCGCCGCCCTCGATGTCGCAGCCGGCCTTCGTCAAGATCAAGTTCGACAGCGCGCGCGTTGCCTATCGCGAGACGCTGGCGAGTGCCGTATCGACGGCGCGCCGGCGCAAGCCTGATGCCGTGTTCGATGTGGTGGGCGTTTCGGCCGGACGCAGTGTCGTGCCCGAGGCGACGGCGAATGCCACGGATGTCGTCAACACGCTGACGAGCCTTGGGGTCGATCCGGTGAAGATCCGCGTGTTCAACTCGTCGAGCCCCACGATCGGCGCCCATGAGGTGCGGATCTACGTCCGCTAGGCGTGCCTCAGCGCGAGAGGCCGAACCCGCTTGCGTGCCGGTCGCGGTAGGCGGGCCAGCCACCAAGGGCCTGTGCCTCGAACACGCCGCGGGCGATTGCGCGCGCAAGGCAATCGGCGGCGAGCGTGCCAAGCCTGGCCAGGTGCCAGGGCTCTGGTTCGTCCAGTGGCCTTGCCCCGGTTGCCAGCACGAAGACGACATCCCCGTCGAAGGGTGCATGCACGGGGCGCAGGGCGCGCGCCATGCCGTCATGGGCCATGATGGCGATGCGCCTGGCCTGTGACGGTGTGAGGGCTGCGTTTACGGCGATGCAGGCAATGGTCGTGTTCTGCGCCGGCTGTGCGGGGCGCTTGATGTCGTCGGGCATGCCGGCTGCTGCGGGGCGGGGGGACTGCGGCAGGCGCTGGTGGCCCAGTTCGCCTTCCAGCTCGAAGGGCCAGGCCCAGAGCGTCGAGGTCCCCGGCATCACGGCCGATCCGAAAGCGTTGACGGCGGCAATGGCGCCGATCTCGAACCCGTCCCCGGTCACGAAGGAGGCCGAGCCCAGACCGCCTTTCAGCGCGCCCGCGCGGGCGCCGTATCCGGCGCCGGCATTGCCGAGGGTGAAGGTGCTGCCGGCGGCGGCGCAGGCAGCGGCGCCGAGGGCGCGATAGGGCGGGTCATTTCCCCAGTCCTTGCTGCCGCCATTGGCGAGGTCAAAGAGGATGGCGGCGGGTACGATCGGCGCGACCAGGCTTGCGCCCTGCAAACGGTAGCCGCGGCCCTGGGATGCCAGCTGGTTGACCACGGCGCCGGCTGCGTCGAGGCCGAAGACCGACCCACCGGACAGCACGATCGCGTCCACCCCCACATCCAGCCCTTCTGGCTTGAGGGCTGCGGTCTCGCGCGTACCGGGGCCACCACCCCGGACGTCGACGGCTCCGACGGCCCGGCCCTCGGCGAGGATGACCGTCACCCCTGTCATGGCGGAAGAGTCTTCGCTGTTGCCGACTTTTATGCCACGTACGTCGGTGATCAGATTGCGGGAACCGGGAGCTACCATGAGGGCAACGCTATCCTTTCAGGCGATCCTGTGCAATTCGCTGCTTGCCCTCGTGCTCGCGCTTGCGCCAGCCGCGCGGGCAAAGACGGTCGAGTTGCAGGCGCCTGTCATCGTGGCCTCGCATCCGCTGGCGTCGGACGCGGGCGCGGAGATGCTGCGGCGTGGCGGATCGGCTGTCGATGCGGCCATCGCCGCGCAGATGGTAATGACGCTTGTCGAGCCGCAATCATCGGGCATCGGCGGCGGGCTGTTCCTGCTGCACCATGATCCGCGTACCGGGTTGATCGAGAATTATGACGGACGCGAGCGGGCGCCGGCCTCGGTCACGCCCAACCTGTTCATGGGCGCCGATGGAAAACCGCTCAGGTTCATCGAAGCGGCCGTGGGTGGGCGCTCGGTTGGCGTTCCAGGGGCGATCGCGGCGCTGTGGCTTGCGCATCGCGAGCACGGGACGCTTGCCTGGGCCGAACTGTTCAAGCCCGCGATACGCCTTGCGCGCGAGGGGTTTCCTGTTTCCCCGCGGCTGGCCAAGGTCATCGGGATGTTTCCGTCGCTTGATCTCATTCCGGCGACCGCAGCCTATTTCAAGCCCGGCGGCCGCGCGCTCGTTGAGGGCGATGTGCTGCGGAACCCGGCCTTGGCCGATACGCTACAACTGATTGCCGAGCAGGGGCCTGACGGATTCTACAAGGGGCCGGTCGCGCAAGCGATCGTGGATGCGGTGGTTCAGGCGCCGCGCGGCGCGGTGGCGCTGACGCTCAAGGACCTGCAGTCGTTCCGCCCCTCGAGACGTCCGACGCTGTGCGGGACGTACCGGACCTACCGCATCTGCGGGATGCGGCCGCCGAGTTCGGGCGGGATTGCCACGCTGCAGATCCTCAAGCTGCTCGAACGGTTCGACATGGGCGCGCTTGAGCCCGGGTCGGCGGCGGCGCTGCATCTTTTTGTCGAGGCACAAAGGCTGGCCTTTGCCGACCGCGCTGCGGTCCTCGGGGATCCCGACTATGTTCCGGTTCCCGTGACGGGCCTGCTGTCGTGGTCCTACCTGCGCCAGCGCTCCCAGATGATCGATCCGGCCCGCGCGCTGCCGCAGTCGATGGTCCTGCCGGGAGATCCGCGCGGCGCGCGCCAGCTGTTCCAGCGCCTGCGCATTCCTGATCATTCGAAACCGTCGACTGCGCATCTCAGCGTCATCGACGGCAAGGGCCGTGCGGTTGCGATGACGACGACGGTCGAGGGGCCGTTCGGCAGCCACATCATGGCGGCCGGCTTCATGCTGAACAACCAGCTGTCGGACTTTGCCTTCGAGCCCACGGGTGACAACCGGCGCTTTGCCAATGCACCGGCGGCGGGCAAGCGCCCGCTGTCATCGATGTCGCCGACGCTGGTGTTCGATTCGCGCGGGCGGCTTTATGCGGTTATCGGCTCGCCCGGGGGCTGGCGGATCATTCCCTATGTCTCGAAGACGCTTTTGGGCCTGATCGACTGGAAGATGGACATGGAAGGTGCGATCGGGCTGCCCAATGTCACCAGCCGTTCGGCCGTGGTGGAGATCGAGAAGGATCGCGGGATGGAGGCGGTGGGCGCTGCACTGTCGGGCCTCGGCCACGAGGTGAAGTTCATCGAGCAGACGAGCGGGCTCAACGGCATGCGGATCGTGGGCGGGCGGATCGACGCGGCTGCGGATCCGCGCCGTGAGGGAGCGGTGCGCTGATTTCGTTCGAAATCAATGCATCTTCACCGCTGGTCGTGGAGGAGGGCGGTGAGGCCGCGAAAGGCGAGGTCTTCGGCGGTGACGAGATGGCAGGGGATGGGCGCGAGGTAGCTGCGCATCCGGCCCTTGGCCTCGAATCGGTGGCGGAAGAGCTTGCGGTCGAAGAGCGGGCCCCACTGGCGGATGATGCCGCCTGCGATGTAGACGCCGCCGCGGGCGCCGAGTGTCAGGGCAAGGCTTCCGGCGGTGCTTCCCAGCATGCCGGTGAAGATGCAGACGGCTTCGGTGGCGAGCGGATCGCTGCCGGACTGCGCGGCACGGGCGATGTCGGCGGCGATTGGTTTCTCGCGGAACGTCTTGCCGTCAAGCGCGGCGATGGCGAGGTAGAGGTTCTCAAGGCCTGGACCCGACAGCACGCGCTCCACGCCGACATGGCCGAACTGGCGCATGAGCTGGAACATGATGGCCAGTTCGCGATCATTGTTGCAGGCGAGATCCGCGTGCCCGCCTTCGCCGGGATTTGCGATCCAGCCTCCCCTGCCGTCCGGCACGGTACAGGCGACGCCGAGGCCCGTTCCCGGGCCAAGCGCGAGCCGGGTTGCCCCGTCTTCGGCGTGCGTGCCGCCAATCTGCTCGCAATCCGCGGGCCTTAGGGTGGGAATGGCGCGTGCCACGGCCGTGAAGTCGTTGACGAGGATCGTGCGTGTCGTGCTGCCGGCGTTGCGCAGGATCTCGTGGGAGAGCGTCCATGTGCCGTTGGTCAACTCGATGCACCCGCCGATGAGCGGGCCCGCAGCGCAGGCAGCGATCGCTACTGGCGGGTCACGCTGGCCCACCAGGTCGAGATAGGCGCCGAGGGCGTCCTGAAAGCCCGAATAGAGCGATGTCAGCCACGATTCCCGGGCGGCAAGTTCACCGTCGGCCGACAGCATGGCGAAGCGGATGTTCGTGCCGCCAATGTCGGCAAGGACGGCTTTGCTCATGTATCGGCCAGGTCTGCGGGCGGTCGGGCGGGCATGTCGATGCGGAACATGGTGCCGTTTTCATCCGACTTCACGAGCGCGACGTCACCGCCGTGTGCGCGGGCCAGTTCACGGGCGATGGCAAGGCCCAGTCCTGACCCGCCGATGCGGCCCTTGCTCGAGAAGGGCTCGAAGAGATGGTGGCGGACCCCATCGGGGATGCCCGGACCGTTGTCGGCGATCTCGATGGCGACCGTCTGCGGGCCTTGCTGCCATGCGGTGAGGGTCACGAGGGCATTGGCGCGGTCGTCGAGCGCCTGGACGGCGTTGCGACCGATGTTGACCAGTATGCGCAGCAACTGGTCGGCGTCGGCATAGACCTGCAGGCCCGTCGGTATGCGGTTTGTCCAGCGGACCGTGCTGGCGCCGGCGGCGAGGGCAGCTTCCATCGCTTCCTCGGCCAGAGGCAGAAGGGCGTGCATGGCCGGCTCGGGCGGGGCCTCGTCGGCCTTGCCATAGCGCAGCGTGTTGCTTGCAAGGCTGATGGCGCGGTCGATCGACTGGACGAGCCGCGGTGTCAGGGCCTTGACGGTCGGGTCATCGCTGGTTGACAGGCGGTCGGAGGTGAGCTGGGCGGTGGAGAGGATGTTGCGCAAGTCGTGCTGGATGCGTGCGACGGCGGCCCCGAGCTGTGCGAGGTGCTCGCGCTGGCGCAGGGCCTGGCGCAGCTCGGTCTGCATGGTCTCGAGCGTGCGTTCCATCTGGCCGATCTCGTCCGCGCGCGTAGTGGCCTTGAGGATGCGCCTTGCGTCCTCGGGGCTTTCCTGGAAGGCCAGCATCGACTGGTTCACGCGCTTCATCGGCCGGACAAAAAGGATGTAGAGGACCCAGAAGACGAGCGCCGAGGTGATGAAGGCGATCAGCAGCGAGAGATAGAGCAGCCGCTCGCTGTAGTTCAGCATGTCCTCGCGGATGGTGTCTTCCTGAAGGAGGATCTCGATAGCGTCGCCCCCTGTCATGCCGGGATAGGTGATGACGCGCAGCACGCGCGGGCCGCGGCTTGTCAGGCAATCGATGCTGCGCCAGATGAGTTCGACCCAGTTCAGTACCCGCAGGTCGATCGATGCATCGGGGTCTGGCAGGATGACTTCTCCGAGATAGATCTCGCGCTGGTCGTTGCGGACGACGGCAATCCGTCGAATGCCCGCTTTCACGAGGAGTTCGGTACGCAACGTGTCATAGAGGCCGCTTTCGCCGCGCTCGTCGAGGGCCGTGACGGCTACCTGCGCGCTGGAGATGCGGTAGGACAGAAGGTCGAGGTAATGGCGCGCGGCCGAGGGCACGTAGATGATCATCTGCGCGGACAGCACGAACAGCGACGTGAAGAAAAGGAGACGGCCTGACAGGCTCGCCACCAGGTGCCGGTAGAAGAAATCCCTCATGTTCTCCAGGACATCAGGCATCGCACGGGGACACCTAGCACAGTGTTGGGGTTGCGGCGACGGGATTTGCGATGCTTCAGGGGCGCGGATTGAAAAGTGACATGATCTTAACCACTGCGCGCGTGGTCCTGGAGAAAAGGGTTGGCGTGAAGTAGGCCCCGGCGGCCCTTTTCGAGATTTCCGCCAGTGTCGGATAGGGTGCGATGAGGCTTGCGATTGCACTCAGCTTGGTCTTCTGGCTGATGGCGAGGACCCAGGGCAGGATCAGTTCACCCGCGTGGGGGCCCACGATCGTCGCGCCGACGGGTCGTCCCCTGACAACCACGATCTTGGCAAAACCCTCTGTCTCGCGCGTGGCCTGCGCCCGGTCGTTGTCGTGCAAAGGCCAGCGCGTGATGCTGACTGCGAGGCCCTTCTCGCGCGCCTGCTGCTCGGTCAGGCCGGCCTGCGCCAGTTCGGGGTCGGTGTAGGTGCACCAGGGGAGTGAGGCGTAGTCGACCTTCGCCGGCGCCTTGAACAGGAGCCTGCGCACGAGCAGGCCCGCGTGATAGCCAGCCACGTGGGTGAACTGCGGTCCTCCGGCCACGTCGCCGATGGCAAAGACGCGCCGGTTGGATGTCTGCAGGCCGGTGTCGACCTCGATGCCCTTCGGCGTGTAGCGCACACCGGCCGCCTCGAGGTTCAGCCCGCTGATGTTGGGCGTCCTGCCGGCGGCGAGCAAGAGATGGGTGCCCCTGATCGTCTCTTCGCTGCCCTTGCTGGAGACGGTCACGCTGATGTCACCTTGCGTGCCTGCGACGGCGCTCACGGTCGCATTCTCGCGAATGTCGATGCCCTCGGCGACAAGGCGCTTGCGGATGATGGCGACGGCCTCGGCGTCGTCCTTGGGCATGACAGTGCGACCTTCGAGCAGCGTGACGCGGGCGCCGAGCCTTCGATGAGCCTGCGCCATCTCCATGCCGATCGGCCCGCCGCCTATGATCACGAGATGGCCGGGCAGGACCGTGTTGTCGAAGACGGTCTCGTTGGTCAGGCACGGGGTCGTCGCGAGCCCCGGGATGGGCGGCCTGAAAGCCGACGATCCGGTTGCGATGACGAAGTAGCTCGCGCTGATGCGGTCTTTGCCGGCCTCGACCTCGGCCGGGCCGGTGAAGCGGGCCTCGGCCCTGATCACGTGCACGCCGAGTTTCTCGAAACGCTCGACGGAGTCGTTAGGCTCGATTGCGGCGATGACGTCCTTCACGTGGCGCATCACGGCGGGGAAATCGACGGCAGGGTCGCCTGTATGGATGCCGAAGGCGGGGCCACGCCTTGCGGACTCGGCGTGGGCGGCTGCCGCGATCAGGGCCTTGGAGGGCACGCAGCCGTAGTTGAGGCAATCGCCGCCCATGCGGTGGCGCTCGATGAGGACGACCTTGCGGCCGAGCTGTGCGGCACCGGCTGCAAGGGACAGTCCGCCCGAGCCGGCGCCAATGACGCAGATGTCGGCCCTGATGCGGTTGGTCATTGCTGCCCGTCCTGCCTGCCGGCGAGGGCCCGATAGACAACCGGTATCAGGGACAGGATGAGGAGGCCCGCGATGGGGATGTAGAAATCGGGCCGCAGGATGATGGAGGCGAGGCTCAGGTCGGGCTGCTCGCCAGCCTCGAAGAGCGCGTTGAGGCCGTTGCCGATGGAGGCGAAGACGAAGGCGCCGGGAATGATGCCGATGGCTGTCGTGACGACAAAGGTCAGCAGCGACACGCCGAGAAAGGCCGGCGCCAGGTTGACGAGCCAGAAGGGAAAGAGGGGCACGAGGCGCAGGATCAGCATGTAGGAGAACGCGTTGCGGCGGAAACCGTCTTCCATGGCCTTGATGTGGCCGCCAAAGCGCTGCCTCAGGGGTTCGCCCAGTGCCGATCGCGCGATGACGAAGAGCAGCGTGGCGCCGATGGTCGCGCCGATCACGATCCAGGCCGCGCCGAAGACGCTGCCGAAGAGAAATCCACCTGTCACCGACAGGACGGCGCCCGCGGGCAGGGAGGCGGCGGCCACGACGATGTACGTGCCAATGAAGATGAGGACGGCCTCGGTCCGGTTGGCCTGCACCCACTCCTTGAGCGCCGCGCGGTTCTCGCGCAGCGTGTCGAGGGTGAGATACTCGTTCAGGCCCAGGGCAAAGAATGCCACGAAGGCGGCCAGCAGCGGCAGCAGGGGCGCGAGGCGATCAAGGGTCGTGGGGCTGGCAGGTGCGGTCATGGGCTCACTTTGCGTCGTTCAGGTTCCAGTCATACGCGTAGCCGTCGATTTCGCGAAGCGAGGCCAGTTCGCGCTGCAGGCCGGGCGCGGCGTAGGCCGAGAGGTGGCGGATGACATCGGCGTCATTGCTGCCGAAGTCCTCGCGGTACCACTGCCAGATGCGCGAGATCGTGAGCTTGCCGTTCTTCACGCTCACCCCGCGCGGGTGGTTCACGTAGCTGCTGGCGCCCTCGTCGAGCATGGCTTCGAGCGACTTAGCGGAGAAGGGCTTCGATGCCAGGTTGGGGCAGCCGATCGAGGCGCAGTTGACGGCATAGTGGATGCGCGGGTCCTGCCACTGCCGGCGCAGGATGGCGTGCTCGATGTCGTCGAGGGACAGTTGCCGGCCTTCGACTGTGGTGTTCTTCTGCTTCCAGGGGCCAATCGTGAAGAGGCCGCCGAGCGAGATGTCGCGGATGGACTTCACGGGATAGTGGTCGAGGACGATGTCGATGGTCCGGGCGTTGTACAGGTTGATCCAGAACGCCATCTGCGCGTCGCGGGGCAGGGCAGACACGCGCGTTGCCTCAAGGGTTGCGATGTACTGCTTGAGCAGCGCCCGGTCGGCTTGCGTCACACGGCTGTAGGCGAACAGGTTCAGCCCATCGGGCCTTGCCACGACATAGCGCGACAGGATCTGGCCCCAGGGAAGATGCTCGTTGTCCATTTGCGTGGCTTGTCCGGGCGGGGCGGCGGGTGGGACGGGCGTGGCGAAGGCAGCGCACCGCGAAAGGGAGATCAATAACAGAAGAGCTGAGGCGTTGCGACGGCCGTGGGTGGTGTTGGCTTTGTCGATTTTCGTCTTTTTGCTTTGGTTTTCGGGGGGGGGCGGGGGGTGGATGGGTCGTGGCCGGGCCTGGGAAGGTGAATTGACTTCGGGGGCCAAAATCCGTATATGCCGCCCCTCCCGTCGGACCGCAGACATCAAGGACTTCAGCCGTGAAGCGCACATATCAGCCCTCCAAGCTTGTCAGGAAGCGCCGCCACGGGTTCCGTTCGCGTTCGGCACCGGCCAATGGCCGCAAGGTCCTCGCCAATCGCCGCGCCCACGGCCGCACGCGCCTTTCGGCCTAACTCCCCTTTTCCATTGTCATCCGAAGGCCCCACCCCTCGCGTGGTCAAAATGTCGCGCCTTGCGAAGAGGGCGGACTTCCTCAGGCTTGCGCGGGGTCAACGGTTCACGACTGAGGGGCTCGTCCTGCAGATGCAGCCAAACCCGACAGGGGGCGAAGGGTTGCGCGCGGGATTCACTGCCACAAAAAAATTGGGAAATGCCGTCGTGCGGAACCGCACAAAACGCCGCTTGCGCGAGGTCGCGCGGCTGGTGCTCCCACTTTTTGCGAACCCCGGGTGTGACTATGTGCTAATCGGGCGCGAAGCGACGGCGACAAGGCCGTTTGCATCGCTCATCGAAGACCTCAAGCGTGCCCTCGTCCGCGTGCACGCCGCCCGATCCAGGAAGGCAGAGACGGAATGAACGCGACTGCGCTCATGTCGAGACTCGCGAAGGCCCTGCTCAAGGTGCCGATCCTTGCCTACAGGCTCGGGATCTCGCCCTGGCTTGGCCGGCACTGCCGCTTCGAGCCGTCGTGCTCGGTCTATGCGCTCGAGGCCATCGATCGCCATGGCGCCCTGCGCGGCACGTGGCTTGCGATGCGGCGGCTGTCGCGCTGCCATCCCATCACCTGGCTTGGTGGCAGCGAGGGGTATGATCCCGTGCCCCAGCCGCGTTGCTCCCACCAGACCCACACCCCGACCGGTAGACACGAATGAACAGCAACAGACCCGATTCCAGGAACTATATCGTCGCGCTGCTGCTCAGCGCGCTCGTTTTGCTGTTCTGGCACTTCTTCTTCATTGCGCCGATGGCAGAGCGCCAGAAGCTTGCGGCGGAGCGAGCGGCTGCGGCCCAGAAGCTGGCCGAGGGCGAGGGCGCTGCAGGTCCTGCAGCGACGGGCGTGCCCGGCATGCCTGCGTCCGCGGGGCCCGTGCAGGCGCAGACCCGCGAGGCGGCGCTTGCGTCGGGCGGCGGGCGACTCGTGTTCGAGAATGACAAGGTCGATGGCTCCATCCGGCTGACCGGTGCGCAGATCGACGACCTGCGCCTGCGGAAATATCGCGAGACGCTTGATCCCACGAGCGACGAGGTCATTTTCCTGACACCGCGCGGCACGGCGAGCGCGACCTTCGCCGAAACCGGCTGGGTTCCCGCGCCGGGCTCGCAGACACGCGTGCCTGACGCCACGAGCGTCTGGAGCAGCAGCAGCACGACGCTTGCGCCGGGCAAGCCTGTGACGCTGACGTGGGACAACGGGCAGGGGATCGTGTTCATCCGGCGCATTGCCATCGATGAAAACTACATGTTCACGGTCACCGATGGCGTTCAGAACAATACGGGCGCTCCCGTCACGCTGTTTCCCTATGCGATCGCGACCCGCGAAGGCGAGCCGAAGCATACGCCGCAGTGGACGCTGCACGAGGGCCTGTTCGGCGTGCTCGCGGGCCTGCTTGAGAAGTACACCTATGCCGACCTGCGTGATGCGAAGGACCCGGAAGCCAAGTTCGAGGGCACCGGCGGCTGGCTTGGCATCACGGACAAGTACTGGATGGTCACGGTGGTGCCGCCGCAGAACGAGAAGTATACCGGGCGCTTCTCGATTGCCCGTGAGCGGCAGGGCGAGGTGTTCCGCGCCGATTACCTGCTGCAGCCGCGCAACGTTGCCGCCGGGGGCAACACCAGCGTGACGCATCACGTGTTTGCTGGCGCCAAGATCGTCTCGCTGGTCGAGGCGTACCAGCAGCAACTCGGGATCCTGCGCTATGACATGACCATCGACTGGGGCTGGTTCTCGTTCTTCACGTACTGGATCTTCAAGGCGCTGGATGTCATCAACCACCAGGTCGGGAACTTCGGCATCGCGATCATCATCCTGACCATCATCGTCAAGATCATCTTCTATCCGCTCGCGAATGCGTCCTATGTCTCGATCACCAAGCTGAAGAAGATCCAGCCCGAGATGCAGGAGCTTCAGCTGCGCTACAAGGACGACAAGCCGAAGATGCAGCAGGAGCTGATCGCGCTGTACCGGCGCGAGAAGGTGAACCCCTTCATGGGGTGCGTGCCGATGCTGCTGCAGATCCCGATCTTCTTCTCGCTGTACAAGGTGCTGTTCGTCACGATCGAAATGCGCCATGCGCCATTCTTCGGCTGGATCCAGGACCTCGCGGCCGCCGATCCAACGTCGATCTTCAACCTCTTCGGCCTCTTGCCCTACAGCGTTCCGGAATGGCTGCTCGTCGGCATCTGGCCGCTGCTGATGGGCTTCACGATGTGGTTCCAGATGAAGATGAGCCCGCCGTCGCCCGATCCGACGCAGCGCCAGGTCATGATGTTCATGCCGCCGGTGTTCACCTACCTGATGGCGACGTTCCCGGCCGGCCTTGTCATCTACTGGACGGTGAACAACGTGCTGTCGATCGGGCAGCAGTACATCATCATGCGCCGGCTCAACGTGCCGCTCGACGTCTCGTTCAAGCTGCCCGGGTGGATCGGGCGGGCGCTTGGCCGGCCGCCCACGTCCGGCACGACGTGACCACGACGGACCAGCCCGGGGGCGAGGCAGGGCGTGCACTTCTCCGGCGCGGGCACCAGCTGTTCACGCGGCCCTGCACGTTCCTGCGCGCGGTGTCGTCCGTGGAGCAGCTCACCGCTGAGCGTATCCCCGAGATTGCCTTTGCAGGGCGGTCGAATGTGGGCAAGTCGAGCCTCGTCAATGCTCTGATCAACCGCAAGGCAATGGCGCGCGTGTCGAACACGCCGGGTCGCACGCGCGAGATCATCCTGTTCGACCTCGGGGGGCAGCTGCGAATTGCCGACCTGCCGGGTTACGGGTTTGCCCGGGTCTCGAAGGCCATGTCTGCGAGCTGGCACCGCCTGATCGATGCCTATCTGCGCCGCCGGCCGCAGCTGAAGCGGGTCTGCCTGCTCGTCGATGCGCGCCACGAGCCGCATGCTGCAGACCTCGAGATGATGAAGATGCTCGACAGCGCGGCCGTCTCCTACATCATCGTGCTGACGAAGATGGACAAGCTCAACGCGTCGGAGCGGCAGCGGGCCATTAACGATGCCGGGAAGCTGCGGGAGACGTACACCGCGATTCATCCTGAATTCTTCGCCACGTCCGCCGAGACGGGTGAGGGCCTTGCCGAACTGCGCGCGCATCTGGCGCGCTTGGCGAAGCCGTCGGACGAGGGTAATAAGCCGGGGTAAGGTTGCGGGCCGGGACCGGACCGGGGCATGCGCGGAAAGCACTCATGAGCTCTGCAGACGAAAAAGATGTCGTCCCTGGACGGGATGAGCGGGTCCAGAACCTTCGCCAGCAGGCGAAGTGGCGCGCGACCGCGCGCGTGCTCACCGAGGCGCTGCCGTTCATCCTGGAGTACGACCAGAAGACCATCGTCGTGAAGTATGGCGGCAACGCCATGGGCGAGGAGGGGGTTGCCGCCCACTTCGCGCAGGACATCGTGCTGATGCGCCAGACGGGTATCAATCCGGTGGTGGTGCATGGCGGCGGTCCGCAGATCGGCGCGATGCTGAAGCGGCTCGAGATCAAGTCCACCTTTGTCGACGGGCTGAGGGTCACCGACCAGGCGGCCATCGACGTCGTGGAGATGGTGCTCACGGGAACGGTCAACAAGCAGATCGTGTCGGCCATCAACATGGCCGGTGGCAAGGCGGTGGGCGTCTCGGGCAAGGACGGGCAGCTGATCGTGGCGCGCAAGCTCATGAAGACGCGAACCGATCCCAAGACGGGCCAAAGCGAGAGCGTGGACCTGGGCTTTGTCGGTGAACCCGAGAAAGTGAACACCGAGGTCCTCAAGACCATCGTGCAGGCCGACATGGTGGCGGTGATTGCACCCATCGGGGTCGGGTCACAGGGCGAGACCTACAACATCAATGCCGATACCGTCGCGGGGGCCGTGGCCGGCGCGCTGAATGCCGACAGGCTTCTCCTGCTGACAGATGTGCCCGGCGTCATGGATCGCAACGGCAACTTGATCGAGCGGCTCACTGCAACCGAGGCGCGCGCCCTGATCGCGGACGGCACGATCTCGGGCGGCATGATTCCCAAGGTCGAGACGTGCATTGATGCGATCGACCGGGGCGTCCAGGGTGCCGTGATCCTCGACGGGCGCATCCAGCATGCGCTGCTCATTGAATTGTTTACAGAGCACGGCGCTGGTACCATGATCCTGCCCGGATAGAACCACCATCGGCGGCGAAGCCCCATTGCTGCGAATCACCTGCCTTTTCCTCTGCGGACTGATCCTGTTCGCCGGCGTCGCGCACGCCGGAGGCCCCTATCTGCCGGTGGACCTGGAGGCGATGCGCAAGGCCTTGGGCAAGATGGAGCCGGGCACTGTGGCGGTTGCGCAGGCGCAGGGGACGCAACGCACGGCCAAGCCGAAGGTCATCTCGGTCCCGGGCAGTACGAGCGGCACCACGCAGGCAGGCGGTCCGGCGCCGCCGGCCAATGACTATGAGTTCTGCAACCGGACCTCGTACCAGCTGCTGGTGGCCGTCGGGCTCAAGGCGGGATCGCTGGTCGTCACGCGGGGCTGGTGGCCGCTGAACGCGGGCGAGTGCAAGGTCTTCATCAAGGGGCCGCTGACGACGAATGTCTATTTCTCGAATGCACGCAGCTCGTACATCCATCTCGGGCCGATCCGCGTCTGGGGCGGCAAGCACAGACTGTGTGCGGGCAAGGGCATGTTCCAGGCCTCGTCCAGCGAGGGGCAGCCCTGCGGTCCGGGGCACAACCTTGTCGACTTTGCGCGCGTGGACACGGGTGGCAAGCCGGGCTGGCGCACCACGCTGACCGAGAGCGACCAGATCAAGACCCTGGAACAGGCACGCACGGCGGGGCTGCAGCGGCTGCTGTCGGATGTCGGGCTGTTCGACGGCGCGATTGATGGCGTGAGCGGGCCGCGGCTCTCCGAGGCGATCGGCAAGGCGCGCAGTGCGCTTGGCATGACCTCATCCGATACGTCCCAGCTGCATGCGCGGCTTGTGGCCGAAGCCAACCAGATGCAGCAGATATCCGGGCTGACGCTTTGCAACAGGACGCAGCAGATCCTCTATGCGGCCTATGGGCGTGAACTGAACGGCAAGAAGGCGAGCAGCGGATGGTATGTGCTGCAGCCAGGCGTCTGCGAGAAGGTCGTGAAGGACCCCTTGAGCGAGCCGTTCGTCTATGCCCATGCGGTGGCAGAGAAGCAGGAGCCCGAGGTGCCGGGGGGCGAGAACTGGACGGGCCCCCACATGTTCTGCACGGCCGACGGCGAGTTCGATTATGAGGGCTCGATGCAGTGTCCCGGAGGGGCCAATGCCAATACCGGCTTTGCGCAGATGGCGACCGATGGGCGACCGGGCGTTGTCTACGAATTCCGGAGCGCAGCCGCGCCCGAACCCGAACCCGAGCCCGCTAACTGAGCCCATGGCAGCAACGCGATGACCACACCGCCTTCCGGGCAGCCTGACCTTGCGCATGTGAGCGACTGGGTCTTCGACCTCGACAACACGCTCTATCCGTCATCGTGCCAGCTGTTCACGCAGATGGATGCGCGCATGCGTGGCTTCATCTGCTCGCTGCTGAACGTGGACGCGGACGAGGCCTATCGCCTGCAGAAGCTCTATTTCCGGGAGCATGGAACCACACTGTCGGGGCTGATGAAGCTGCATAACGTGGCGCCGGCCGACTTTCTGGACCACGTGCACGACCTGGACGTGACTGTCATCCCGGAGAACCCCGACCTCGGGGTTGCGCTGGAGCGACTGCCCGGGCGCAAGCTTGTCTTCACGAACGGGACGGTGGCGCATGCCGAGCGTGTGCTCAATCGCCTTGGCTTTGCGCATGTGTTCGACGATATCTTCGACATCGTTCATGCCGCGTATCATCCCAAGCCGCGGCAGGAGTCGTTCTCGCGCTTCGTGTCGCGCCACGGGATCAACCCGGCCGAGACCGTCATGTTCGAGGACCTTGCGCGCAACCTTGCGCCTGCCCATGCCATGGGCATGACGACGGTGCTCGTGCGGCCGAAAGATGGCCACGGAGATCCGGCCGTGCGGCACTGGGCCGAGCCGGGTGCCGAGGCTGACCACATCCATTATCAGACAGAGGACCTGGCAGGGTTCCTTGCCAATGTCCGTATACGGAGCATGCCATGAACTGGACAAGCCTCGAGGCGACCATCAACGCGGCGTGGGATGAGCGGGATTCCGTTTCTCCTGCCACCCAGGGCGATGTGCGCCATGCAATCGTGGAGACGCTGCGGGCACTTGATTGCGGCGAATTCCGCGTGGCCGAGAAGTCGGGTGGGGCGTGGCATACGCACCAGTGGATCAAGATGGCGGTGCTGCTGTCGTTCCGGCTCAACCCGATGGAGCGCATCGCGGGCAGCCCCGGCGATGGCCACTGGTGGGACAAGGTGCCCTCGAAGTTCGCCAGTTGGTCGGATGCCGACTTCACCCGCGCCGGCTTTCGCGCGGTGCCCGGTGCGATCGTGCGCCATTCTGCCTTCGTGGGAAAGGGGGCTGTGTTGATGCCGAGCTTCGTCAATGTCGGCGCCCATGTGGGTGAGGGGACAATGGTCGACACTTGGGCGACTGTGGGATCCTGTGCGCAGGTGGGCCGCAACTGCCACATCTCGGGCGGTACCGGCATCGGCGGCGTGCTTGAGCCGTTGCAGGCCAATCCCGTCATCATCGAGGACAATTGCTTCATCGGGGCGCGCTCGGAGGTCGCCGAGGGCGTGATCGTGGGTGAGGGGGCGGTGATCGGCATGGGCGTGTTCCTCGGGCAGTCGACCAAGATCGTCGACCGGGCGAGCGGCGCAATCCATTACGGGCGCGTGCCGCCCTATTCGGTGGTGGTGGCAGGAAGCCTGGGCGGCGGCGGTGGCACGCCTGCACTCTATTGCGCCGTGATCGTGAAGACGGTGGATGAGCGAACCCGCTCGAAGACATCGATCAACGAGCTCCTGCGCGACTGATGGATGATCTGTGGGCCCTTGGCGAGAAGGCGGGTGCGCTTCTTGTCGCGCGCGGGGAGAGGGTGGCCGTCTCGGAATCGTCTTCGGGCGGGCTGATCAGTGCGGCGTTGCTGGCGGTGCCGGGGGCGTCATCGTTCTATCTCGGTGGAGGGGTTATCTACACGCAGCGTGCCATCCGGGGTTTGCTCGGCGTGGAGAAGGGTGACATCGCCGGGCGCGGCCTGCGTTCAAGCAGCGAGCCCTATGCGCGGTTCGTGGCCGAGACAGTGCGCGCGCGGGTGCGCAGTGACTGGGGGCTGTCGGAGACCGGTGCTGCGGGACCATCCGGCAATCCCTATGGAGATCCTGCGGGGCACAGCTGCGTGGCTGTGGTCGGGGCTGTCACGGCGAGCCGCACGCTGCGAACCGGGAGTGAGGATCGCCGTGCGAACATGCATGCGTTCGCGGCCGTTGCCCTGTCGCTGTTCGTCGAGGGTCTCGAGGGGCGTTAATTTCGGTGACAGTGCGCTCAACTCGTCTGCCTGGCGGAGCCTTTCCTGCCGTCGTTATGCACGAGTTGAGTGCACTGTCACCGAAATTAACTGAGTGCACTGTCACCGAAATTAGCTTCAGCCGGGCGGGGCGAGCTGGAAGTCTTCCATGAATGCCTGGATGATCGG
>DAISVV010000037.1:0-17730 GCA_036840015.1 Micropepsaceae bacterium | reverse complement strand
GCCACGTCCTCGAAGGTCACGCGGCCGTGGCGCTCGGTCAGGAGCTTGGCGCGGCTCTTGCCGAAGCCCATGGCGCGGCCGCTTCCGGCCTGCATCTGTCGCATGAAGAAGATCCAGACCCCCACGAGGAGCAGCATCGGCAGCCAGTTGATGAGCACGGACAGAAGAGACGAGCCCTCGGCCTCGGAGGGGTCGATCTTCACCGTCACCTGCTTGGTGTTCATGAGTTCGGAGGTGATCGCCGAGATGTCCTTCGGGGCCACCGACGTGAACTGCTTGCCGGTGTCGCGATACTTGCCGGAGACGCGGCTGCCCTGGAAGGTCACGTTCTCGATACGGCCATTCTTGGCGTCCTCAACGACCTGGGAGATCGGAATCTCGGCGGTCGCCACCTGCGGCGTGCGATCCGACAGCAGGTTCACCAGCGCCAGCACGACCAGGCCAATGATGAGCCAAACGACGATATTCCTGAGATTGTTGTTCTGATTTCCGACCATTTGGATCCATTGCCAGGCTTGGTGAGAGGCGGCGCAGCTTTCGGGGCCTTGCCTTAATCAAATAGGTGCGCAGGGCAAACTATGCCAGTGCAATCTAGCACCGCGGGGGTTCACAGGACATTTCGAACCGCTGCCCCCGCGGGTGGCCAAGGGAAAACAAGGCTGCCGTAGCGCCGTCAGGCCTCGAGGAAAGAGGCTGCGGCCCCAATTCCGGTGTCAAATCCGAGGGTTGGGGCGGCCGCGAGGCGCCCGGCGCGCCACACGGCCGGGCAGGTCGCGCCGATGCGCCGGGGCTCATGGCGGGGGAAGCGGGCCCCCCTGCCCAGCGCCTTCAGGCCATCGGGTCCGAGCGGCCTTACCTCGTATTCGGCCGCCGGTGCGCTGGCCGGGATCGCGCCGGCGAAGCGTCCGTCCCCCCCGCCGCTGGCCCCCGGCGCGAGCCGCAGGCCGTGCCCTGCCCGCTGCATGGCGCTGTCCTCCCGTGCCACGAGCACGGTGTCGCCGTCCCGTCGCCAGAGGCGGCAGCCGCCCAGCGTCCGTCCGGTTCCTGGCTCTGACGACCGCAGCCAGTGCAGTGCCGCAAGCAGGCGGTCGAAGCGGGGCGCGTAGGCTTCACCCGACACGGTCTTGAGGAGCCTTGCCGAGAGCCGCAACGCGACCTCGTCAGACGCGTTTGCCAGGCCAGGCGTCTTGAGCAGCACGTAGCCGCAGGGATCGACCTGCACAATGCCACGCCACAGTTCGACCACCAGGCCCTCGATCGCAGCGTTGGCGCGGGCGAGATGGGCTGCGGTTGCGGCGAGGCGCTCCGGTGACAGGCCGAGGCTGGCCATGGCGGGCATGGCCTCGCGCAGACGCGCGCGCAGGAAGCGCGGGTTGGCGTTGCTGGGGTCTTCGATCCAGGGCTGGCCGCGTGCGCGCAGGGTTGCGACGAGGCTCGCATGCGGGATGTCGAGCAAGGGCCGCACAAGCCACATGTCGCGCTGGCGTCGCCCCGGGAAGCCGGCCAGAGGGCTCATGCCGGAGAGGCCTGCAAGACCGCTGCCGCGGGCGAGGCGGATCATGAATGTCTCGGCCTGGTCGTCGCGGTTATGGCCGGTGGCAAGGAGGCGGATCGCGCGCGCTTCCAGTGCACCGGCCAGCCGCGCATAGCGGGCGCGCCGGGCCTCGGCCTGGAGATTGCCCTGCGGGGCCTGCCCCTCCCATGAAAGCGTGAGGTGTTCGAGGCCAAGGGACCCCGCCCAACGCGCGACCTGCTGCGCTTCGGCTGCGGAGCCCTCGCGCAGGCCGTGGTCCACGGTGATCACCAGCGGGGCTGCGTGACCCGCGCTGCGCCGCCAGTCGGCCGCAAGGCACATGAGGGCGACGGAGTCGGCGCCACCGGACACGGCGATCGCAAAGGGTGCGTGGCCGAGCCTTGGCCCGGCCGCGGCAACAAAGGCGTCGACGGGCAGCGGAACGTCCGGGCTATCCGGCAGCGCATTTAGCTTCGGCATAACGCTTGGCCGCCCGGTCAATGAGGGGCTTTGGCGCGTTGGGGAACCTGGGCTTCAGCGCGCCGAGGGTGGTGCAGCCCTCCTTCTTCTGGTTCAACTCGAGGAGTGAAAGGCCGAGCTTGAGCATCGAATCCGGCGCTCTCGCCGTCTTCGGGAAGCGCTTGATGACGTCGGCAAAGGCTGCAACCGCCGCCTTGTAGTCTTTCTGCGTGAACGCGATCTCGCCTACCCAGAACTGTGCCGAGCCGGAGAGTTCCTCCTTCGGGTTTGCGGCGACGAAGCTCCTGAAGGCGGACTGGGCCTCGACATATTGCGCGCGGCTGAGCAGATCCATCGCGGCATCGTATTGCTGGCGGGGCGAGAGCACGGGCGTGATGTCGGCCACGTCGTCCGCCGGCAACGAGCCAAGGGTTCCGGGCTGGCGACCGGCGGCATTCGAACCGGTATCGTTCGGGGACACATTGAGTGTCCGCGGCGCGTTGGCGCCCGGCGCGCTGGCCTGTGGCGCGGCCGCGGGGATGGCCGCGGCAGGCGCGCCGCCTTCGAGGGCACCGAGGCGGAAATTCGTCTCGCGGCGCGAGACCTCAAGCTGTTCCTGCATCTGGCGCATCTGGAAGGCAAGCGTCTCGACCTGGCCGCGCAGTTCGCGCAATGATGCCTCGAGGTCGTTGATGCGCGCAGCGCTGGCCGGGGTGCCGGGCGTTCCGCCCGGCTGGCTGGCGGGGGGATGGCCCTTGTAAACCTCGAACTGGAGTTCGCGCAGGTCGCGCTCGACGCGATCGAGCTTGTCGCTGACGGCGGCGATGTCCTCGGCCATCGACAGGCCCGGGCTGGCCACGAGCGCGGCGCTGGCGATGGCTGCCATCACGAGGGTCCGGAACGGGTTTACGCTGAACATGGACGAAGGCTCCGTCAGTTGGAATTCAGGACTGGCGTCAAGGTGCTGCGCGGTTGCGCGGCGGTCGTCACTGCCATTGGCCTGATGTCGTTGGCGAAATTGGGGCAGTCGGGAGAAAAATAAAAGGGGGGCTTGTGGCCCCCCTCGGAATTTCGCGGGAATGCCCCGGTATCAGGAGCTGGCACCGCTGAGAATGACCGAATAGCCGCGGCGGTTCTGCTGCCAGCAGTTCTCGTCGGACTCGGCGCAGACCGGGCGCTCCTTGCCGTAGGACTTGGTCTGGAGGCGGGCAGCGTCGATGCCGAGGCTGACGAGGTATTCCTTGACGGCGTAGGCGCGACGATCGCCGAGGGCGAGGTTGTACTCGCGCGTGCCGCGCTCGTCGCAGTGGCCTTCGACCACGAGCTTCACGGCGGGGAACTTCTGGAGCCATGCCGCCTGCTTCTGCAGGACAACCTGCGCATCGGCGCGCAGCGCATGCTGGTCGAGATCGAAGAACACCGTGTCACCGACATTGACGCGGAAGTCCTCGGCGGTGCCGGGCTTGATTGCCGAAGCCGAAGGCTGCGTCGGCGTCACCGGCGCCGTGGGCGGCTCTGTCGTCGAGCAGGCCGCAAGCGTGCTGGCCACGAGAAGCAGTCCAGCGACCTTGAGCGAACCAAAGAAACGAACCATCGCGCATTCTCCCTTACCGCGCTGAAAGCAGCGCAAACACATGATTGCGAGTGTAGTGTGGCCTTATGACATATTCATACGCAAGAGCAAGGCAAGCCGATGAGTTGGGAAAATTATTCCTAAACCCCCGTTAATGCCTGTGACGGGCGTCGCAACCCTACTTGTTCAAGGGTGACCAGGCCGGATCCGACGCGTCTCCGGGCGTAATCACGCGGCGCAGGTTCCGACCCGTCAGGTCGATCGACCAGATCGATGAGCTTCCGCTCACGGAACCCCGACCAGGGGTTGTGCGAGTGAACAGGATCACGCGGCCGTTGGGTGACCATGTCGGACCTTCGTCCGAGAAGCTGGTTGTCAGGATGCGCTCACCCTGCCCGTCCGGGCGCATCACGCCGATGGAGAATGATTGCCCGTTCTGGCGGGTGAAGGCGATCAGGTCGCCACGCGGGCTCCACACGGGTGTCGTGTAGCGACCCTGGCCAAACGAGATACGGCTCTGGCCCGATCCGTCGGCACCCATCACGTAGAGCTGCGGTGAGCCGCCGCGGTCGGAGTTGAAGACGATCCGCGCGCCGTCCGGGGAATAGGACGGCGAGGTGTCGATGCCGGGATCGCTTGTCAGGCGCACGGGGCGGCGCGAGCGCAGGTCGACGGCGTAGATGTCGACGTTGTTGTCGCGCGAGTAGGAGAAGAGCACCCTGTTGCCATCGGGACCGAAGCGCGGGGCGAAGGTCATGCCCGCATACTGGCCGATCACCTCGCGCTGGCCGGTCTGAAGATCGAAGACAAAGACCGAGGGGACCTGACGCTCGTAGGACATGTAGGTGATCGCCTGGGTCGTGGGCGAGAAGCGCGGCGAGAGGACGATGTGCTCACCGTTGGTCAGGAAGCTGGGGTTGGCCCCGTCCTGGTCCATGATCGACAGGCGATAGCGGCGCTTTGTCTTGGGCCCGGATTCCGAGATGAAGACAATGCGGCTGTCGAAGTAGCCTTTCTCGCCCGTCAGGCGTTCGTAGATCGCGTCGGCCACCAGGTGGCCCAGCCGGCGCCAATTCTCTGGCGTCGTCTTGAAGCTCATGCCGACGATCTGCTTCTCGTTGAAGATATCCCAGAGACGGAAGTCGACCTGCAGGAGACCGCCAGCAACGATCATGGCCTGTCCGGTCACGAGGCCTTCAGCCTTGATGACACGCCACGAGTTGAAGTTTGGCAGGGTCCCGAAGTTCGGGATCCTCTCGATGAACGAGGCCCGGTCGAGCGGCATGAAGAGGCCCGAGCGCTCCAGGTCACTGCGGATCACGCCGGCCACGTCCGCGGCCACCTGCTGGTCGCGCGGATTGGATGCGAAGAAGTCGGTGATGGCGATCGGGATCGGCTGGACGACGCCTTCGTCGAGCTTGATCTGCAAGGATGCATTCGCCGCGGGCGCAAGGGCCAGCACGACAAGCACCAGCGCGGCCCAGAGGCTGACTGCGCGTGATCCAAGGGTCATCGTTGCACTCCTCGTTTTCTTCTGCCTGTCCGCCCGGCGAGGCGACCATGGCCTTGATGGCGGCGGGTCAATACCCCGCCATCTTCGTGGGGTCAAAAGTAATCGTGATGTCGTTCCAGGCTTCGTATTTCTCAGGCGGCAACTGGAACGGGCTGCACATGAGGACTGCACGCTTGGCCGAGTCCACGGCGGCGCGGAAGTAGGGATCGGACATGCCGGCCTCATCCACAAGTTCGGGCGGGGTTGCCACCGAACCGTCCTGGTTGAGGTAAATGCGCAGCCTGAAGACCAGTGCGGAGGGATCGGGAGCGCCGACGGGCACGTTCCAGCACTTGCGCAACTGCGCGCGCAGGACATCGATCTCGGTTGCGGTCATCGCAGTGCGCGCGCCCGCGCCACGCGCTGACTGAGACGCGTTCGGCTTGGCGCCCTCGCGGGTCTCGGCGGCTGGCGGGGCCTTGTCCATCTTGTCGATGAGGCTTGCGATGCGGTCGATGTCGAACTCGTCCTTCTTCTTTTCCTTCTTGGGTTTTTCCGGCTTCGGAGGCGGCGGCTCGGCCATCGCGACCTTGGGCTCGGGCTTGGGCGGCTAGACCTTCTCTTCCATCACGAAGCCCTCCTGCTCGGGGGGCGGTGGCGGCGGCGTTTCCTCGGGCAGCGATTCCGCGGTCGCGGCCGGCTCGGGCGGCGGTTCGGGTACGGGCTCGGGTGCCTGTTCCTGCGGGGTGATGATAGTCTCGTCAGCGATGGGCACGAGGTCCACGGGGATCGTGTCAGTGGTCACGATCACTGGCGGCGCGAGCGCCGGCCATGCGGTGTAGGCAGCCGCAAGCAGGCCCACGTGAAGAGACGCCGACAGGATGGCGGCGCCCCACAGCGGGTCGGACTCCGGGGTCCTATTGGGGCTGCTTGTCTGTGTCACGGGGCTGGCCTGTCACAAGACCGATCCGCCGGAAGCCGGCGACATTCAGTTCCCCCATCACCTTCATCACTGCGCCGTAGTCGACCGCGGTATCGCCGCGCACAAGGATGCGCTGGTCGTAGCCATTGCGGGCGATCGCGGTCAGGCGCGGGGCCAGTTCGGCGATCGTGACCTCGGTCTCCTGAAGGAAGATCCTGCCTTCGCGGTCGATGGTGACGGTCAAGGGTTCCTTGTCGGCATCGTTGAGCTGCTTGGCCCGCGCCTGGGGCAAATCCACGGGCACGCCGGGTGTCAGAAGCGGGGCCGTGACCATGAAGATGATCAGCAGCACCAGCATCACGTCCACGAACGGGGTGATGTTGATGTCGGACTGCGGGCGGTGGGCGCCTGCCCGGCCGCGCCGCCTGTATCCGCCGCCTGAAACGGTGCCGACCATCAGCGCGCCTTCTCGTCAAGCTGGCGGGAGAGGATGGCCGAGAATTCCTCGGCGAAACCCTCAAGCCTGGCTGCGATGCGGTTCACCGAGGCGGACAGGTGGTTGTAGGCGATGGAGGCGGGGATCGCTGCCACGAGGCCCATCGCGGTTGCAAAGAGGGCCTCGGCGATGCCGGGCGCCACGATGGCCAGCGAGGTGTCGTGGCTTGCAGCGATCTGGCGGAACGAGTTCATGATGCCCCAGACCGTGCCGAACAGGCCGATAAAGGTGGCGTTCACGCCGACGGTCGCGAGGAAGCCGAGGGACGATTCCAGCCGCGTCAGCTCGCGCCCGATGGTGACGTTCATGACCTTGTTGATGCGGTCCTTCACGCTGGGCAAAAGGCCCGTGTTGACGGGGCCTGCCTCAAAGGAGCGCTTCCACTCGCGCATGGCGGCAACGAACACCTGCGCCATGGGATGATGGTCCTGGCGCGCCTGGAGGGAGGTGAAGACGTCGTCGAGCGAGCGGCCCGACCAGAATGTCTGCTCGAAGCGATCGGCCTGGTTGCGCACCGCCGACAGGCGCGCCCACTTGCCGATGATGATCGCCCAAGACCAGACCGACAGCAGCAGCAGGATCCCCATCACGGACTTCACGACGATGTCGGCCTTCATGAAGAGGCCCCAGGGCGACATGTCGATTGCCTCGGCGCCAGCCTTTGTTGCGCCGCCGGCGGGTTCTGCTATGGGTGTCAGCGGGATCGCGCTGGCGGGATCGACGGGCGCTGCCGAGGGCGCCTGCACGGCTGACGCGACATCGGCGGCCGCCGACAGCGTGTCGGCCAACGCGCCGAGAAGCCAGAGTGCTTCCTGCGCAGGCGCAAACCCGACGATATCCATTGGCTGTCCTTTCCACCTGCCCGTCCGCGCCTGTCCGGCCCGTGCGGGGGGAACCTGGTGCGATCAGATCAAGGCAACTTGTCCAAATTTGGGCTCTGTTCCGGGCCAAAGACCGCGGCGCTCCCCCTTTCCCTAACCCGAAAGGCGTGCAGACGCCAAGCCTCAAGACCGGCAGATGACAGAGACTTCAGGTCCAGCCACACGCAGGGCTTGCAGATGCCCCGGCCTGCTTGCCTTCAGCCCCTTCAGCCCGCGACCTTCGCCAGCGTCTCGTCGGACATCTCGAAGTTTGCGTAAACGTTCTGGACGTCGTCGTGATCATCGAGGGCCTCGAGCAGCTTGACGAGGCTCTGGGCCGCGTCACCTTCGACCGATACGGTCGATTGCGGGCGCCAGACCAGCTTTGCGAGGGATGCGGGTCCGAACCGTTTTTCCAGCGCCTCGCGGACCTCGTTCAGGCTGTCGCTGGCACAGTAAACGTCGTGCGCCTGGTCTCCCGACTGGCAGTCGTCCGCACCGGCCTCGAGCGCGGCCTCGAGCATTTCGTCAGGCGTGGCCTTGTCGGCGGGGTACTGGACCTGGCCGAGGCGGTCGAACTGGTAGGCGACCGTCTCGCCCATCTGGCCGCCGTATTTCGAGAAAAGGGAGCGCACATCGCCGCTGGTGCGGTTGCGGTTGTCGGTCAGCGCCTCGACGATCATCGAGATGCCGCCGGGGCCGCGACCTTCGTAGCGGGCCTCCTCGTAGTTTTCGGCGTCGCCACCGAGGGCCTTCTTGATCGCGCGCTCTATGTTGTCCTTGGGCATATTCTCCTTGCGGGCAGCGATGATGGCGGCGCGCAGCTTGGGGTTCTTCTCGGGATCCGGCAGGCCCTGCTTTGCCGAGACCGTGATTTCCCGCGCAAGCTTGGAGAACAGCTTGGAACGCCTGGCGTCCTGCGCACCCTTGCGGTGCATGATGTTCTTGAACTGACTATGACCTGCCATGGGTCCAGACTTCCGGCTCAAATGTTGGAATTGGGCCGCAGATAAACCCCAAACGACCCCCGTGTTTCAAGATGGGTCGGGATGCTGCCTCCCGCGCCGTGATGCCGCCGGTCCGGGATCGATGTTGAATCAGGCATCAGCGCATCGAGCGCGCTTGTCGACCCTGCACCGGCGTCAACGAACCTTAATCCGGACCGCGCCGCGCAGGATGGGGCTGGCGTGGGGTTGCCCAGGGGGCATGGCCTTGGCGGCCGGGAACAGCCTTGCGTTCCACCTGCCCCGTGCGTCTGCCACGTCTACCCCTTCCGAGCGGGGGACCGGACGGGTTGTAACATTTCCGCAAGGGCGAATCACGTTATGGTCCCCCAACGTGAACAGACAGGGTACGTCTCTTGGCCATCTCACCCGGCTCCCGGCGCATCATTGGCTTCGATCCGGGACTGCGCCGGACGGGCTGGGGCGTCATCGATGTTGCAGGCTCGCGCCTTTCCTTCGTCGCCTGCGGCACCGTGAAGACGGTCGAGGGTTCGCTTGCGGCGCGCCTGCTGCAGCTGCATGACGGGATCGGCGAGGTACTCGAAGCGGTGAGCCCCGACGAGGCTGCGGTCGAGCAGACCTTCGTCAACAAGGACGCGGTGGCGACGCTCAAGCTTGGGCATGCCCGCGCCATCGCCCTGCTTGTCCCGGCGCGCGCGGGGCTCAGCGTTGCGGAGTATGCGCCCAACCAGGTCAAGAAAACCGTTGTCGGCGTCGGTCACGCCGACAAGGAACAGGTCCACGCGATGGTGAAGATGCTGCTGCCGCAATCCGATGCTGACGGGCCGGATGCCGCCGACGCGCTTGCCGTTGCCATCACACATGCCCACTGGTCGGCCGCCAACCGGCTGACCGAGGCCAAACTTGCGGTATCCCGATGATCGGAAAACTCTCAGGCATCATTGACGAAACGGGCGATGACTTTGCTGTCATCGATGTCGGTGGCGTCGGCTATGTCGTTCACTGTTCGGCGCGGGTCCTGTCGAACCTGCCTGCCACCGGGCAGCGCGCGACGCTGTTCGTCGAAACGCAGATGCGCGAGGACGCGATCAAGCTGTTCGGTTTCACGACCGCAGAGGAACGCGAGTGGTTCCGCCTGCTGCAGACCGTGCAGGGCGTGGGCGCGAAGGTTGCGCTTGCGCTTCTCTCCTCGCAGACGACACAGGAACTGGGCAAGGCCATCGCCTTCGGTGACAAGGCGCAGATCGGCCGCGCGCAGGGCGTGGGGCCAAAGCTTGCGGCGCGCATCGCTGCGGAACTGAAAGACAAGGCGGTGACGCTGTCGGTTGGCGGCGGTCGCGATTTCACGCCCGGCAGCGCGCCGGTTGCCACGCCGTCGGCGGGTGCAGCCGGCGAGGCGGTTTCGGCGCTGGTGAACCTCGGCTATTCGTCGGTTCAGGCAGGCCAGGCCGTCGCCACCGTCATGGCGCGGGACGGGGCAGAACTGCCCCTGCCGCAACTGATCCGTGAGAGCCTGCGTGCGCTCTCGAGTGCCGCGTGATGGCACCCAAGAACGATCCCATGAGCAAACCGAACCGGCTTGTCAGCGCGGAGACGCGCGAGGATGACGGGGGCGAGAATTCGCTTCGTCCGCTGACCCTTGGCGATTTCATCGGCCAGGACCAGGCGCGTGCGAACCTGAAGGTTTTCATCGATGCCGCGCGCGGGCGCAACGAGGCGCTCGACCATGTGCTGCTTGCCGGCCCACCAGGGCTTGGCAAGACCACGATGGCGCAGATCGTTGCGCGCGAGCTCGGGGTCAATTTCCGGTCCACGTCGGGTCCCGTGATCGCGCGGGCGGGCGACCTGGCTGCGATCCTCACGAACCTGCAGCCGCGCGACGTGCTGTTCATCGACGAGATCCACCGGCTCAATCCTGCAGTCGAGGAAGTTCTTTATCCGGCGATGGAGGACTTCCAGCTTGACCTCATCATCGGCGAAGGTCCGGCAGCACGCACGGTCAAGATCGACCTGGCACCATTCACGCTTGTGGGCGCGACGACACGCTCGGGCATGATCACCAAGCCGCTGCGCGACCGCTTCGGCATTCCGCTGCGGCTGGAATTCTACAAGGTCGAGCAGCTGCAGGAGATCGTCAGCCGTGGTGCGCGCATCCTTGCGCTGAACATGTCGCCAGAGGCCTCGCGCGAGGTAGCTGCCCGCTCGCGCGGGACGCCGCGCATCGCAGGGCGCCTCTTGCGCCGCATCCGCGACTTTGCGGCGGTGGCGAAGCTCGAGCGGGTCGAAGCCCCGCATGCGGATGCCGCGCTCAATCGCCTGGAGGTCGACCGCCGGGGGCTCGACAATTTCGACCGGCGCTACCTGAAGATCATCATCGAGAACTATGGCGGCGGGCCGGTCGGGGTGGAGACCCTGTCGGCCGCGCTGGGCGAACCGCGGGATGCCATCGAGGAAATCATCGAGCCCTATCTGCTGCAGGAAGGTTTTGTGCAGCGCACACCGCGCGGACGCATGGCCGCGGGGCTTGCCTATTCACATCTGGGTCTTGTTGCGCCAAAATCGGTGACACAACAGACGCTCTTCGACACACCGGACGCTAACGACACCGATGCCTGACACTGCCTCCATGGGACGCTTCGACGGCAAGGTCCATATCCTGCCGGTGCGCGTCTATTACGAGGACACGGATGTGTCCGGGATTGTCTATCATGCCAACTACCTGCGCTTCATGGAGCGCGGGCGATCGGAGTTCCTGCGGCTCGCCGGCATCCATCACATGGTGATGCTGGCCAATGCCGAGCCCATTGCCTGGACGATCCGGCGGCTGGAGATCGAATACTCGAAGCCTGCGCGGCTTGACGACAATCTCGAGATCCATACGCGCTACCGCACCATGTCGGGGGCGCGGCTGACGGGCGAGCAATGGGTCAAGCGCGATGGCGTTGACCTTGTGACTGCAAAGGTGGAAGCCGCCATCATCACGATGACCGGAAAGCCGCGGCGCATCCCGGAGGATGTGCGGGCGCGGCTTGAAAGCTATGTGGATTGAAGTTGCCGGAGTTGTCCACGCTGGGTGGTTACAGCGCCGAATATCGCCGAAAGCGCCGAAAACAAAAATAGAACAAATTGTCGCGGGTGGGTTTGGGCGAGCAGCCCCCATCCGCCCCGCCGCTGGTGCGGCGGCGCACCTTCCCCCTGAACGGGGGAAGGGCAACAAGGGTTGTGCAGGCGCGAGAGCGGCTGAGCTGATGGAGGCTAGAAGCGGTAGCCGAAACCGATACCGATGATCAGCGGGTTGATGTCGACGTCGGCATTGATCGGCGTGGGCCCTGCAGCCATGTCGAGGCGAACGTCGGTGTTGATCCAGACCTTCTTGACGTCGACGTTGAAGGTCCAGTGCTCGTCGATCGGGATCTCGAATCCAGCCTGCAGCGCAAAACCCACGCTGTCGTCGAAGTGCGCCTTGGCGATTGCCGGGTCGGCATCGTCATGTCCGAAGAAGGTCGTGTAGTTGATGCCGGCGCCGACATAGGGCCGGAAGTCCTTGTCATCAGGCGCGAAGTGGTACTGCAGCGTCAGCGTCGGCGGCAGCAGCCACACATTGCCGACGTCGATGCCTGTCGGCTTGTGCGTGATGTCGTGCGGTGTCACGGCGAGAATGAGCTCGGCCGCCCAATGTTCGTCGAAGAAATATGTGATGTCGAGTTCAGGCACGATCGCGGTGTCGATGTCGAGATCGCCGCCGAGGATCGTCACCTTGGCGCTCTCGTCAGGCACCACGGCGAGGGCGCGGCCCCGGATGAGCCAAGGGCTCTGCGACGCCTGTGCGTCGGCCATGCCTGAAAATGCCGCAATGCTTGCCGCCATTGCGCAACCCATCGCCGTGCTGGCGAGCCATTTCGCATTCATCTGAATTCACTCCTCCCACCTGGAACAGGGCGTGTTCGTAGAAGGGTGCGCGCCTTCCGGCATTGACCAGGATCAAAGCGGCGGCGATCGCGTGCACTGTCACCGCAATCTAGGCACCGCAATCTAGGCAGGGAGTGATTGCCGGAGGCGGCCTCCGAGGCGTACGGGCTCGATGCGCCTGGCCAAACCCGTGCTGTCGTCGGTTTCGATGAAGACACCGCAGACCGTGGCGGGGCCCTGCGCGGGGTTGAACCGGCCTGAAGAGATCTTGCGGACGAACCGCTGGAGAGGCTCGGTCTTTTCCATGCCGATCACGCTGTCATAGTCGGCGCAGGCGCCGGCATCCGTCTGGTAGGCGGTGCCGCCGGGAAGGACCTGGGCGTCGGCGGTCGGGACGTGGCTGTGCGTGCCGACCACCAGGCTTGCCCGGCCGTCACAATAGTGGCCCATCGCCATCTTCTCGGAGGTGGCTTCGGCGTGGATGTCCACAATGACGGCATCGGCGCCCCAGCCCAGGCGACAGGCCTCGAGCTCGCGGTCGACGGCCGCGAAGGGGTCGTCGAGCGGATCCATGAAGACGCGCCCCATGGCGTTGACGACCAGCACGCGCTTTCCCGATTTCGTCTCGTAGAGGCCCACGCCTTTTCCGGGGACACCTTTTGGGTAGTTGAGCGGACGCAACAGGCGGGGCTCGCTGTCGTAGACATCAACCTTGTCGCGCTGGTCGAAGGCGTGGTTGCCAGTCGAGATGCAGTCGACGCCTGCCTGGAAAAGGGCGTGGCAGATTTCCTCGTTGATGCCGAAGCCGCCGGCGGCGTTCTCGCCGTTCACGACAACGAAGTCGAGCGCGAGGTTGCGCCGCAGTGTCGGCACGGCCTCGACCACACCCACGCGCCCTGCCCTGCCCACGATGTCACCGAGAAAGAGAAGCCTCATCTGCCCTGCGCCCTGAAACTGGCGTCGAGATTAGCAGCTTTCAGTCGCGTTCAAAGCGGATCACCTGCGTCTCGGTGACCACGGCGTCGAGCGGTTCGTCAAAGTCCTCCACTGGCAGGCTTTCGACCTGCTGGCCGGCATAGGCAATGCCCACGGCCTTGACGCTGCGTCTGGCGCGATGCTCGCGCAGATAGCGGTCGTAGTACCCGGCGCCGTACCCCAGGCGGTAACCAAGGCGATCGAAGGCCAGCAGCGGCACGAGAAGGAGGTCGGGGCGGCGCTCGCGCGCCTTTGCATCGGGCTCGGGAATGCTCATGCGACCGACCACCAGTGGATCGCCCGGCTTCCACGCGTGGAAGGTGAGAACGCCCCCGTGGGCGCGTGGCAGGCACAAGGCGTGTCCGTTGTTTGCCAGCGCCGCCATCAACGGGAAAGGATCGGCTTCGCCGCGCACGGCGGCGTAGCCTGCGATGATCGCCCCCTTCATGAACACGAAGTCGCCGAGGCAGCGGCGCGCGATCAGCAGCGCGGCGCGCGGGCCGGCCGCCTCGGCCGCGCGGTCGCGCTGGGCGAGTGACTGGATACGCAGGGACTTCTTGAGGGTAGCGTGGTCGGTCATGTCGGGATGGGTGGCTTGGCAAGGTGGTCCGCGGTCAAAGGGTAGCACCCCACCTCAGGGAGGTGGTCCGCCTTCGCGGACCATGACGGTGATGAGGTGGACGGGACCGCCATGGCCGTCGAATGCTCGAATCCTCACGGGCCTGCTTAAGCAGGTGGGCGCCATGTGTCCGGAACCACGGCTCCGGTCAGGGACAGCTCCCAATGAGGTCTGATTACGGCCCCTGGGTTCTTGATTCTAACGCGCGAGGCAGTACCCGTCCAAGGAACAGCCTAGTCCTAGCGGAGGCGGGCTGCAATGTCTTCCATGCGGCGGGCGGCCTGTTCGAGCAGGCCTGCGAGCCGGTCTTCGGTCGCGGCATCGACGCGGGCGGGTTCGGGTGCCAGGAATTCACCTTTCAGGCCGGCAATGGTTTCCTCGAGTTCCTGGATGCGCTCCTGCGCGAGTTCCAGCTCGTCGGCAAGAAGCAGGCCTGCCATCAGCAGCAACTGGTTTTCGCCAGCCGATTTCACCTCGCGGCGCAGGTCGGCGATGCGCGCATCGACCTTGCGCACGAGATCCTGCAGGTGACGCTCCTCCCCGTCATCGCATGCCAGCGTGTAGGGTAGCCCGTTAACGGTGACGCAGACCTGTGCCATGACTTTACTTCCCCCGGGTTCGCTTCTCAGTGCGCAAGGACAGCGCGGATCTCGCGGATCGCTCCCTCGAGCCTGCCAGCGACTTCATCGGTGAAGCCCTCAAGCGCGATCTTCTCGACGTTGAGGCGATTGAGCTCCTCGGCGAGGCGCGCCCGGTCTTCCTTCAGGGCGCGGAGTTCCACGGCAATCTCCTGCTCGATCGAGGCCTGCTCACCCGGGGCGCGCGCGCCCCTGTTGCGTGCGGCTTCTTCCAGCCGGTCGAGTGCGGCGTTGAAGTTCCGGATAGCCGAATCGAGTTTGCTCATGGCGATTCTGTATACGCGAAGTTGGGCTTAGCGCGATGACTTAAATCCAGATTTGCGATGCGTCGTGCAAGCCAAGACACAACGCTGCCTTGTGCGATCGACGCGCGACCAATGAGCGATCGTCAATCTTGAACGCCGCGCACTGCTTCCTGCGCGAGACAGACCGACGCCGGCTGCAGCGTGGCGGATTGACTCCTTCGCGGTGCCTGCGGATCGCTTCTCGCCGACATGGAGGCCAGATTTCGGTTTTCCGGTGCCATAACTCCCCAAATGCCGCAGATTTGCGCGGGTTTACGGGGTTGACGGGGGCTTTACCTGTCGGGCATGAAACGCCGCGCGCTTTTTCCCAGGCTCGACGCCCTGTTAGGTCACTGACCTCGTCCCCGGTGCGGATGAGGCGATCTTCTCGCGGTGCGGGCCCAATCTGCGGACCCTCATGGCCATCTCCCCGAAATATGACGTCTCCCACAAGGACATGGCGAATGCCATCCGTGCCCTCAGCATCGATGCGGTCGAGACCGCCAAGTCTGGACATCCCGGCATGCCGATGGGCATGGCCGATGTCGCCACCGTTCTGTTCTCGCGCTTCCTGAAATTCGATCCCCGCAATCCGAAGTGGCCTGACCGGGACCGGTTCGTTCTGTCGGCCGGCCACGGGTCGATGCTGCTCTACTCGCTCCTGCACCTGACCGGGTACAAGGACATCACGATCGAGGACATCAAGCGTTTCCGCCAGCTGGGCAGCCCGTGTGCAGGGCATCCCGAATACGGCCATGGCGCCGGCGTCGAGACGACGACCGGGCCGCTGGGCCAGGGCATTGCGACAGCCGTGGGCATGGCGCTGGCCGAGCGCCTGGTGGCGGCGCGGTTCGGTTCGCACCTCGTCAATCACCACACATTCGTGATCGCGTCGGACGGCGACCTCATGGAAGGCATCAGCCACGAGGCGATCAGCCTTGCGGGACATCTGAGGCTGTCGCGCCTCATCGTGCTGTTCGATGACAACGGGATCTCGATCGACGGGCCGCTGTCGCTTGCCGAGTCGGGCGACCAGGTTGCGCGCTTCGAGGCCGCTGGCTGGTCGGCCTCGCGCGTCGACGGGCATGATCCTGAGGCCATTGCAGCGGCGATCGAGTCGGCAATGGCGTCGGAACGGCCGTCGCTCATCGCCTGCCGGACGATCATCGGCTATGGCGCACCCAAGAAGCAGGGCACGGCCAGTTCGCACGGCTCCCCGCTGGGTGCGGAAGAGGCCGCGGCGGCGAAGGCGGCGCTTGGCTGGTCGCATGCGCCGTTCGTGATTCCTGATGACATCAAGGGCGCGTGGCTTGCCGCGGGTTCGCGCGGACATGGCGAATACGAGGCGTGGCTCAAGCGGTTCACGGCGGCTGAGAAAGAGACCAAGGCCGGGTTCGAGCGTGCCATGGAAGGCGGCATCGATCCGGCGCTATGGACGGCGCTGACGCAGTATCGCAAGGCCCTGACGGAGAAGCCTGTCACCGTGGCCACGCGCAAGGCCTCGGAGATGGCGCTCGAGGTCATCAACACCCACCTGCCCGAGGCGATCGGCGGATCGGCCGACCTGACGGGTTCCAACAATACACGCACGAAGGGGATGGAGGCGGTCGAGGCGGACGATTTCCGCGGGCGCTTCATCCACTACGGCGTGCGCGAGCACGGCATGGCGGCGGCCATGAACGGCATGGCGCTGCATGGCGGCGTCATCCCCTATTCCGGCACGTTCCTGGTATTTGCGGACTATTGCCGTCCGTCGATCCGGCTTGCGGCGCTGATGGAGACGCGGGTCATCCATGTGATGACGCATGACTCGATCGGCCTTGGCGAGGACGGCCCCACGCACCAGCCGGTCGAGCACCTGGCGTCTTTGCGCGCGATCCCGAACCTGAACGTGTTCCGTCCGGCCGATGCGGTCGAGACGGCGGAGTGCTGGGAAATCGCGCTTCGTACGGAGAAGACGCCGAGCATCATCGCGCTGTCGCGCCAGAACCTGCCGCAGGTGCGCCTGAAGCACACCGACGAGAACCGTTCGGCGCGCGGTGCTTATGTGCTGTCGCCCGCTGGCGCCAAGCACCATGTGACGATCATTGCGACGGGCTCGGAAGTGATGCTGGCGCTGGAGGCACAGCGGCAGCTCGAGGCGCAGGGCATTGGTGCGAGCGTCGTCTCGATGCCCTGCATGGACATCTTCGCGGCCGAGCCGTCGTCCTATCAGGACCGCACGATCGACCCGAAGACGGTGCGGATCGCCGTCGAGGCGGGCTCGCGGCTGAGCTGGGATCGCTGGATCGGGCGCGACGGTGCGTTCGTGGGCATGAACAGCTTCGGCGCGAGCGCACCCTACGAGGCGCTCTACAAGAACTTCAACATCACTGTCGATCACATCGTTCGCGCTGCGCGGCAGCGGCTCTGAACAGCATTCGGGGAGAGATACCATGACCATCAAAGTTGCCATCAACGGTTTCGGGCGCATTGGCCGCCTCGTGCTCAGGGCCATCGTCGAATCGGGCCGCAAGGACGTCGACGTGGTTGCCGTGAATGACCTCGGGCCGGTCGAGACCAACGCGCACCTGCTGCGCTTCGATTCCGTGCACGGCCGCTTCCCGGCCGACGTGAAGGTCGACGGCGAGCACATGATCGTCGGCCGCCACAAGATCAAGGTGACCGCCATCAAGGATCCTGCGCAACTGCCGCACGCCGCGCTTGGCGTCGATATCGCAATGGAGTGCACCGGCATCTTCACGTCGAAGGACAAGGCTTCAGCCCACCTGACGGCGGGCGCGAAGCGCGTGCTGGTGTCAGCGCCGGCCGATGGTGCGGACATCACGGTTGTCTATGGCGTGAACCATGCGAAGCTGACGAAGGACCATGTGGTGGTGTCGAATGCCTCGTGCACGACGAACTGCCTCGCGCCCGTGGCCAAGGTGCTGAACGACACGGTCGGCATCGAGAAGGGCTTCATGACGACGGTCCATGCCTATACGAACGACCAGCCGTCGCTCGACCAGATGCACAAGGATCTCTA
>DAISVV010000036.1:0-17757 GCA_036840015.1 Micropepsaceae bacterium | reverse complement strand
GCCCTCTCCTGTCGTCACTTCTCTACCCATTGGTTGAACGCTTCCCTCGCGGGGTGTCTTCCTGCGATGCCGCCTGCGGCTCTCCTGTCCTGCGACTGCGGGGGCCTCGCGGCTCTCGCCGTGCCGGTCCCGCTCGCGAGGACAGAGCTTTAATCGCAATCATTCCTGCGTGTCACGCGCAACGTGTCACCGATTTAGGAAAAAATGCCCTTCGTCGCGAACCGTCGCAAAGAGGTGACACGGTGGATCCGTGCGCTGTCATGGTCTTCGCGCTTTCGGTGCAAAGCGGGTCCGAGACTCGCTTTGCATGATGATGTGCGAGCGGATGCATTGGTGGTGCTCCATGCATGCCGGCGCGCGAATTCTCTCACCGATTGTTCGGTCGGCGGCGCAGTTCATCTGCCGTGATGAGGCCGTCTGCGTTGCGGTCTGTCCGCATGAACTGGGATCGCATCCTGCCCCCGAATTCCTCGGGCGTGATGGCGCCGTCCATGTTCCAGTCGCCATAGCGCAGGCTGTCGACGTTGTCCCGCTCGGACGTATCAAATGGCGGCTTGCGGGGATCGAGGCCCTCGGCCCGTGCCTTGGCGCGCCAGGCTTCCAGTTTTGCGGTCCTCTCGGCGCGACGGGCCTCGGCGTGGCGCTGGATCTCGGCGGCGTCAAGCCTGCCGTCGGCATTGGTGTCGACGCTGCGGAATTCCTCCATGAGTGCGCTGTCCACCTCGGGGCGCGTGATGCGTCCGTCGCGATTGGTGTCGTATTTCATCATGCGTGCTTCTGCTGAGCCGGTGTTGCGCGCACTGGTTCCACTGCGTGTGCCCGTGTCGGAGATGGTCGTGTAGCCGTAGGCTGCGGCAGCTGCGGCGACAGCCAGCGTGCCAATGACAAGTCCGGTCCATGCGGTCGTAGCCATGATTTTGGTCTTCCTCTCGTATGTGGATGGCCCGGCGCATGTCGCGCCGGTGGTGTGAGTGCCGCGATTCAAATGCGGCGGGCGGGATCGTTGATCCCGTGGCTGGATTTTTTTGTGGCACGATTGCCATGAGTTTGTCGCAACACTTACTCGTTGCCTGCTTCCGTGCATGTGCTGTTGCATGTTTGTGGCAGTCCGAATTCATCTTTGTCGCAAGACATACGCGCGTCTCTTTGTTGACATAATCGCGCTCACACTGCGCGCGTCATTGAAACGGCCACGGAGAACGGCACAGCCATGACCGACAAGATTCCAAACGTCCTTGTGGTGGACGATGCGCGCGAGATCCGCGAAACGCTCGTTCGCTATCTTCAGAAAAACGGCCTTAGGGCAGCGGGTGCCGAGGGGCCGGTCGCCGCACGCAAGCTGTTGCGGACCAATGTGTTCGACATCGTGATCCTCGACATCCTGATGCCTGGCGAGGACGGGCTTTCCTTCTGCCGCTATCTCTGCGATGCGCTGGACCTGCCGGTCATTTTCCTGTCGGGAAAGGCTGATGACATCGATCGCGTGGTTGGCCTGGAGCTCGGGGCGGATGACTACATCGTCAAGCCGTTCAGCCCGCGGGAGCTGCTGGCGCGCGTCAGTGCCGTGCTGCGGCGCGTGGATGCGCTGCCACCGCGCCTGAAGTCGCGCCCGCAGCCGCGCATCCGCTTCGACCGCTGGATCCTTGACGGCGTGCGCCGGGAGCTGATCGACGAGACGGGCACGGGCATCGCGCTTTCGGCGGGCGAGTATGCACTGCTGACGGTGTTCGTGGACCGGCCCAAGGTCATCCTGCGGCGTGAGGATCTTCTCAGCCTGACGACGGGGCGCGATGCGCTGCCCTATGACAGGTCCATCGACAACGCGATCATGCGGCTGCGGCGCAAGCTTGAGGTCAGGCCGCATTGTCCGCGGATCATCCAGACGATCTGGGGCGGGGGCTACATGTTTGCCGCCGAGCCGGTGACGATTTGAGGTTGCGGGCGCTGCCACTCTGGCTCGAGATCTCGGCCGGGGTGCTCCTGATCCTCGTGCTGTCGAATGTGCTGACGCTGGCCGTGGCCGAGCAGCAGCGCGTGGCGGCCGTGCGGGCAGAACGCTTGCAGGCGCTTGAGGCGCGGATGGCGGCCTTTGTTGCACTTTATCGACGACTGCCACCGGTGGATCGTGACGCGCTGGAGCGGGTTGCCGGTGCGCAGTATGAGCGGCTGGCGCTGGCGCGCACACCGCGCATTGCCTTCGACAGCGCGCGGGACTTCGAGCTGGAGGACCGCCTGCGCCGGACGCTTCAGCTTGGCGAGGCAGCCGAAGTGCGCCTCATCAAGCGCGGGCGGCCCTCGTTCAGTTTCTTCGAGCGGCGCAATGGGCGGCAGTTCGAGCGCTATGCCGTGGCCGTGGCGCTAGGGGATGGCTGGTGGCTCAATGCCGAGTTCTACTGGCCGATCGGCGGCTCGCTCGTGCCGGGGCTGCTGCTTGCGGGTCTGTGTTCGGCGGTGCTGCTGGTGGCGTTCAGTGTCTGGCTGGCGCAGCGCCTCGCGCGGCCGCTGGCGGCGCTGGCGCAGGCGGCGGCGCGTGCCGAGATGGGTGAGGCCGTGTCCCTGCCGGCGCTGTCGGGGCCGGGGGTGCTGCAGGAGGCGGTCGACGCTTTCAACCGCATGACGCAGCGCCTCCTGCCCCTGGTCGATGCACAGAAGACGGTGCTGGCGAGTGTCGGGCATGACCTGCGTACGCCGCTGACGGCGCTGAGGCTGAAGAGCGAGTTCATCGATGATGATGCGCTGCGCCAGTCGCTTGCGGGCTGCATCGATGAGATCCAGTCGCTGACAGAGGCGGCGCTGCGGGTAGCGCGTGGCGGGGTTGGTGATGAGCCGGTTCGCAGGGTCGAGCTGTCGGCCCTCGTCTCAAGCCTGTGCGCGGACCTGGCCGGGATGGGGGCTGATGTCACGTTCATCGATGGCCAGCCGGTGTGCGTGCGCTGCCGGCCTGTCGAGCTCAGGCGTGCAATTCGCAACCTGGTCGAGAATGCGGTGAAACACGCAGGGAGCGCCTGCGTACGGGTCACGTGCGAGGGCGCGCGGGCGCTGGTGGTGGTCGAGGATGAGGGGCCCGGACTGCCGGTGCCGCTGCTCGATGCCGTCTTCGAGCCCTTCCGGCGGGTTGCCCGTGACGGGGTTGCCGGTCACGGGCTTGGCCTGACGCTCGCCCGTGCGGTTGCGCGGGCGCATGGCGGGGATGTGCAGCTTTCAAACCGGGCCGAAGGTGGCCTGCGCGCGCTGTTCCTGATTGCCGCGCGCGACTGATGGCACCATGTGGGCGGCTAGAAGGCGCGCCAGTGGCCCTCGGCGCGGAGCTTGTCGATGAAACCCTGTTCGTAGGCTTCCTCGGGTTCGCTGCGGACGAGGCGGTCCATCACGTGGGCGTCGGCACCGACGAGGATGCGCCACTTTTCCTCTCGTACGCCGTTGAGGATTATCGTGGCAGCCTCGGCGGCGGTGGTGGGCGCGTTCGTCTCGAACTGGCGGCCCAGTTCCGCGATCATCTGGGTGATCTGCAGGTCGGTCATCATGTCGACCGGCATGCCCATGGCCTTCAGGCCCTTGCGGGCCTCTGCGATCTCCGCGGCGCTCATTTCCTCGGCGCCATGCCCCGAGAGGATTCGCCGGGAGTTTGTCATGATCGCCGTGCCGATGTGACCCGGCATCACGACGGAGCACTTCACATGGGGCGCGTTGAGGCGCAGGTCATTGATGAGGCCCTCGGTGAAACCCTTCACCGCGAATTTCGCGGCTGGATAGGCCGTGTGTGCCCGCGTCGGCCCGAGGGACGCCCAGAAGCCATTGACACTGGAGGTATTGACGATGTGGGCCTCGCTCGCTTTCAGGATCATGCCGATGAAGGCGCGTGTCGCGTAATAGACGCCGTACCAGCAGACATTGAAGGTCTTTTCCCACTCGTCCCGTGGCGAGTTGATGAAGCTTGGTCCCCCGCCGATGCCGGCGTTGTTGAACAGGAGATGGATGTGATCGGTGTCGAGTTCGCGGGCAACGGCATCGCGGAACTTCAGGATCTGGCCCTCGTCCGAGACATCGGCCACGAAGGTCATGACGCGCGTGCCCTGGGGGGCGGCTGCCTGGCATTGCCGCTGCGTCTCGGCCATGTTTTCGGCCGACACATCGCACATTGCGACCGAACAACCTTCAGCGACGAGCTGCCTGGCCAGTTCACGGCCCATTCCCGTGCCACCGCCCGTGATCACGGCAATTTTACCTGCAAAGTCCTTCATGTGAATTTCTCCTTGTGGGCTCACAATATCAGGTCATGCACGCAGGGCTAGCCCCGCGCTTAACGATGCCGGACCGATTGAGAATTCCGCAGGCGCTGCTAAGTTGCGCGCCTTCCTTCCTGTCCACAAGGGGATCCCCCGATGTTGCGCAAGTGCCTGCTTTCGGCCGTGTTCATGGCCGCGTCCGTCTTTGCCGCGTTGCCTGTGCGCGCCGCGGAGCCTGCTCCGGTGAGCGAACTCGTCAAGCTTGTCGATATTCCCTATAGCGAGTTCACGCTCGACAACGGTTTGCGGGTGATCGTGCACACCGATCGCAAGGCGCCGATCATCGCCGTGGCGGTCTGGTATGGCGTCGGCTCGAAGCATGAGCCGAAGGGCAAGACAGGCTTTGCGCAACTGTTCGAGCACATCATGTTCAACGGATCGGAGAATGCGCCGGGCGATTATTTCGAGCCTCTTCAGCAGGTGGGCGCCACCGACTTCAACGGAACGACGTGGCTCGACCGAACGAATTACTTCCAGAACGTGCCGACGGGCGCGATCGAGCTGGCGCTGTTCCTCGAGCGCGATCGCATGGGCCACTTGCTCGGCGCGGTCACGCAGGAGAAGCTGACGAACCAGATTGGCGTCGTGCAGAACGAGAAGCGGCAGGGCGACAACCAGCCCTACGGCCTGGTTCGCTATGCGCAGCAGGAAAACCTGTTCCCGCCGGGCCATCCCTACCACCACTCCACGATCGGTTCGATGGAAGACATCGGGAATGCCAAGCTTGAAGATGTCAAGCAGTGGTTCATCGACAATTACGGCCCGAACAACGCGGTGCTGGTCCTGGCTGGTGACATCGATGCGGCGACTGCCAAGCCGCTGGTGGAGAAGTACTTCGGCTCGATCAAGCGCGGCACGCCGCTGCGCGATGTCAGCGCGCCGCTGCCGACCCTGTCCGCGCCCAAGACCGAGGTGATGAAGGATCGCGTGGCGACCACACGCATCTATCGCATGTGGGCGGTGCCGGGCCTGAATGACAGAGAGTCCGTTGCGTTGCAGGCCGCCGGCACGGTGCTGGGCGGGCTGTCCAGCTCGCGGCTCGACAATGCGCTTGTTCGCGACGAGAAGATTGCGGTGCGCGTGTCGGCCAATGTCCTGCCGTTCCAGCTCGCCAGCATCTTCGAGGTGAATGTCGACGTGAAGCCGGGCGTGGATGCCGCGCTCGTGGCCAAGCGCATCGACGAAGTGATCGCGAAGTTCATGAAGGAGGGGCCCACGGCAGACGAACTCGAGCGGGCCAAGACGCTGGCCGTCTCGGCGACCATCCGCGGGCTTGAGGCGGTGGGTGGCTTCGGCGGCAAGGCTGTTGCGCTTGCCGAGGGTGCGCTCTATTCCAACGATCCGGCGTTCTACAAGAAGGACCTGGAGCGCTGGGCGGCGCTGAAGCCTGCGGCCGTGAAGGCCTCGACGAAGAAGTGGCTGTCGCGTCCTGTCTATTCGCTGACCGTCGAACCTGGCGAGCGGACCGAGACGGGTGCCGAGCGCGGTGGTGATCCGGGGCTCAAGGTCACGGGGACGCAGGCGCCGTCCTTCTACAAGGACCCGTCCCGCACGGACGAGACGCAGGGGCCGCTGATGGCGGTCGACCGCTCGAAGTTCCCGGAGGTGGGCTCGCTTGCGCCGCTCGACTTCCCGACGCTCGAGCGGGCGAAGCTGTCGAACGGCATGGAAGTCGTGTTTGCCCAGCGCAAGTCGGTGCCGGTGCTGCAGGTCTCGCTCGAGTTCGATGCGGGCTATGCGGCCGATCCGAAGAATGCGCTGGGTACGCAGTCGCTGATGCTCGAGCTCATGCCGGAGGGCACGACCTCGCGCACGAGCGTGCAGATTGCCGAAGAGGGCGAGCGGCTGGGTGCGTTCATCGGCACAGGTGCCTCGCTTGACCGCACGTCTGTCACGCTCAATGCGCTGACGACCAATCTGGCGCCGTCGCTCAGCCTCTTCGCCGACATCGTACGCAACCCGAAGTTCGAGGCCTCCGAAGTCGAGCGTCTTCGCGGGCAGCAGCTTGCGCGCATTGCCTCGGAACTGAACAACCCGAACGCCATTGCCTCGCGCACGCTGTTCCCGATCCTCTATGGCAAGGACCACCCCTATGGCGTGCCGCCTTCAGGAACGGGTGAGGCGTCGGTTGTCAAGGCGCTGACGCGCGAGCAGCTGGCTCAGTTCCATGCGCAGTGGCTGAGGCCCGACAATGGCCGCTTCTTCGTGGTGGGTGATGCCACGCTGGCGCAGGTGGTTGCCGCGCTCGAGAAGAGCTTTGGCGACTGGAAGGCTCCGGCGACGGCGCTGCCGAAGAAGTCGTTCGATGTCGCCTCGCCGAAGCACAAGAGCCGCATCGTGCTCGTCGACCGCCCGAAGTCACCGCAGTCGCTGATCGTGGGTGCGCAGCTGCTTGACGCGAAGGGCCGGGACGACCTCGTGGTCCTCAGGGCTGCCAACGAGGTGTTCGGTGGCAGCTTCCTGTCGCGCATCAACATGAACCTGCGCGAGACGAAGGGCTGGTCCTACGGCGTGCGCAGCCAGGTGCTGAACCCGCTCGAGAGCGCGCCGTTCAACATCTCGGCGCCGGTGCAGTCCGACCGGACGGGCGATTCGGTGAAGGAACTCGTGTCCGACCTGAAGGCGTTCCTCGGCAACAAGGGTGTGACACCCGACGAGCTCAAGCGGACGGTCAATGGCAACGTACGCGGTCTTCCCGGGCGCTTCGAGACATCGGGCGCGGTGCTTGGCGGTTTGCAGACGATCGTCAATTACGGCCGAACGGATGATTACTTCGAGACGCTGGCCGCGCGCTACCAGGCGCTGAAGGCGTCCGACCTCGACAATGCTGCACGTGCGAAGCTGGATCCGTCGAAGATCCTGTGGGTCATCGTGGGTGATGCGTCGGTGGTGAAGGCGCAGCTCGACCAGCTCAAGCTGCCGGTGGAAGTCGTGCCGGCACCCGCCATGAACTAGGCCTGCGGGTCTCCAGAAAGCAGGGCGCGGCGGGTTTTCCCTCCGCGCCCTTTTTCATGCCGGTTGCGCGGGCTCGGGGAACCTCTATCGTGGCCCTTCGACCGACAGGGGTTCACGGGAGGGGTTTCATGGCAGACGTCAATGGTGCCGCGGCAGCAACGCCTGCGCGCATCGAAGTGCCCGATGACGTCAAGCGCAAGCGGACGTGGGTCCTGATCCTGCTGACCATCGCCTATACCTCGAGCTATCTCGACCGGACAATCATCGGGGCGGTTGCCGAACACATCAAGGAAGACCTCGAGCTTTCGGACACGCAGCTTGGGCTTCTGACCGGGTTTGCGTTTGCCGTGTTCTACGCGACGCTGGGGATTCCGCTCGCTGTCCTGTCCGACCGGATGAACCGGCGCAACATCGTGGCTGCAGCTGTCACGGTGTGGAGCGTCATGACCGTGTTTTGCGGGCTCGCCTCGAACTATGTGCAGCTTCTGCTCGCGCGCATTGGCGTGGGGATCGGTGAGGCCGGTTCCTCGCCGCAATCGCATTCGATGATCGCTGACCTCTATGCGCCGCACGAACGCTCGCAGGCGCTGGGCTTCTATGCGCTGGGCGTCTATGCGGGTGGCATGCTGGGCTTCCTGATCGGGGCGCCACTGGCCGAGGTCTGGGGCTGGCGGTCGGTGTTCTTCGTGGCAGGGTTGCCCGGGCTCATCATCGCGGCGCTGATCTGGCTGACGATCGACGAGCCGGTGCGCGGACTTGCCGACGGGCGCGCGCAGGCTGTCGGCAAGGCGCCCACGCTGCGCGAGGCCATCCATGGCATGGGCGCTGGCTTTGCGTTCATCTGGACGTCGCGGGCCTGCCGGCACGTGGTGATCGGGCTGACGCTGACGGCGCTGATCGGCTATGGCGGGATCATGTTCGCGGCCTCGTTCCTGAAGCGGACACATGGTGTCTCGGGGCTCGAGATCGGGCTGATCCTGGGGCCGATTGTGGGCATCCTGGGCGGTGCAGGTGCGCTGCTGGGCGGACGGCTGGCGGACCGGCTGGGCGCGCGCGACCCGCGCTGGATCGGCTGGATCATTGCGGCCGCCAAGCTTGCAGCGGCGCCGCGCATCGTGGGCTTCTACCTCAGCGATGATTTCACGATTGCGCTTCTCTTCTACCTGCCGGCCGTGGTGCTGGGTGGTTTCTATCTCGGGCCCAGCTTTGCCATGGTGCAGAGCCTCTCGCCGCTGGCGCTCAGGGCGACGTCGTCGGCGATCATGCTCTTCATCCTGAACCTGATTGCGCTGGGTCTCGGGCCGCTGATTGTCGGGATCCTAAGCGACCTGCTGAAGCCCACGTTCGGGCAGGATTCGCTGCGCTATGCGCTGCTGTCGCTGTCGTTCCTGAACATCTGGGCGGCCTATCACTATTTCCTGGCGGGGCGTTCGTACGTGAAGGAGATCGCCGAGCCCGCGCGGTGAGCGGTTGCCTCAACCGGCGCGGAGAGGCTAGGGTCGCAGCCTCTTCGTTGCGGAACCCACCATGCGCAAGATCGCCTTTCTCGCCGTCGCGATGTCCCTGCTGTCGGCGTGCGTCGCCATGACGGATGCCAATGGCGATCCGAATGCCTGGCTTGAGGACACGCACGGTGAGAAGGCGCTCTCGTGGGTGCGGGCCGAGAATGAACGGACGCTCGCGCGGCTGACGGGTGACAAGCGCTACGATGCCTATCGGCGCGAGGCGCTTGCGATCTTCACGGCGAAGGATCGGATTGCGATGCCCTCGTTCCGCGCCGGGGGCGTTGACAATCTCTGGCAGGATGCGCGTAACCCGCAGGGCCTCTGGCGGCATGCGTCGCTGGCGTCCTATCGCAGCGGACGGCCGAAGTGGACAACGCTTCTCGACCTGGATGCCCTGTCGAAGGCCGAGGGAAAGAAATGGTTCCTCAAGGGTATCGAGTGCCTCGCCCCCGATGATCGCTATTGCCTTGTGAACCTGTCGGATGGCGGCGGGGATGCCATCGAGATCCGCGAGTTCGATGCGAAGGCGCGGCAATTCGTGAGCGGCGGCTTCGCCGTGTCGCGGGCCAAGCAGTCGGTCGACTGGGTCGATCGTGACACGGTCCTGCTGGCGCGTGCCTTCGATGCAACCGAGGAGACCACATCGGGCTATGCGGCCGTGGTGCGCGAGGTCAAGCGCGGGCAGAAGCCCCAGGAGGGACGGATCGTCTTCCGGGCCGCGCGCGAGGACACAATGGTGTCGGCGCGCGTGCTGCGCGATGCGGACGGGGCTGTCGAGGGCCTTGTTGCAGAGCGGCGTGTCGGGTTCTTCGATGTCGAGCTGTACCTGATCGATGGGTCCAAGCCGGTGCGCCTTGCGCTGCCAACCTATGCGTCCCTGCGCGGGTATGTCCGCGGGCAGATGATCTTCACGGTGCAGGACAAGTGGAAGGATTTCGGACAGGGCGCGCTTGTGGCGATCGACCTTGCCCGTGTCCGCAAGTCGCCAGCTGCGCCCGAGGCGGCGGCTGAGCTTGTCATGCAACCGACGCCGATGCAGACGATCGATGGCGTGCAGACCACGCGCGATGCCGTGGTGGTGCAACTGCTCGACACGGTGAAGGGCGCGGTCGAGGTTCGCACGCGCGGCAAGGCGGGCTGGGCCGGACGGCGCCTGGCGCTGCCTGCGGACTCTGCCCTGGTCGTCAGGGCGGCACAGCAGAGCGGGTCGCTGGTGTTCGTGTCGTCCGAGAGCTTCCTTGCGCCGACGCGGCTGTGGTCGGCGGATGTGAGCGGGGGGACACCGCGCATGGTTGCGGCGCTGCCGGCGCGCTTCCGGCCGGGTACGCACCGGGTGGAGCAGAGCTGGGCCGTCTCGAAGGATGGTACGCGCATCCCCTATTTCCTCGTGGTACCGAAGAAGGCGCGGATGGATGGCTCGACGCCGACGCTGCTCTTCGGCTATGGCGGGTTCCAGATCTCGAAGCCACCTGCCTACCTCCCCGAGATGGGCAAGCTGTGGCTGGAGCGGGGTGGGGCCTATGTGATTGCCAATATCCGGGGTGGCGGCGAGTTCGGGCCTGCTTGGCACAAATCGGCCCTGCGCGAGAACCGTCAGCGGGCGTTCGATGACTTTGCGGCCGTGGCCGAGGACCTGATCGCGCGCAAGGTGACCTCGCCCCGGCGCCTTGGGATCTATGGCCGTTCGAATGGCGGCGTGCTGACAACCGTTTCGATGACGCAGCGGCCAGACCTGTTCAACGCGGTGGTGGTAGAGAGCCCGCTCATCGACATGCTGCGCTATCACAAGCTGTCTGCGGGGGCGTCATGGGTGGCCGAGTACGGGAATCCGGACGTCGCCGGTGCCCGCAGCTTCATCGCTGCCTATTCGGCCTACCAGAAGCTCGTGCCCGGCAAGACTTACCCTGAGCCCTATGTGACGACCAATACAGAGGATGACCGCGTGCACCCGGGGCATGCGCGCAAATATGCTGCAAGGCTGGCGCAGCTGGGATCGCCATACCTCTATTTCGAGAACACGATTGGCGGGCACTCGAACGACGCGGATCCGGCGCTGAATGCCGAGCGCTGGGCCCGGCATTATGTCTATCTGGCGCAGAAGCTGATGGACTGACGGGGGCGTTTCCTATCCCTCAGCCTTCCTGCTGCTGCTTGCCGCGGGCGCGGACCTGCTCGCGGCGGGCCTCGATCGCATTGGCGGGTACGGCGCGGTTGGCTTCGCCCGACATGCGGCGTTCGGTTTCGAGCGCGGTCGCGAAGTCTTGGGCATAGCCTGCGTCAATGATCTTCTTGTAGGCCGGCAGGCAGCCTGGCACGAGGGTCAGCATGTCGGCGGCAAGCTTGCGGCATACAGGAATCAATTCCTCGTCCGGGACGATGCGGTTGATCATGCCCCAGTCTAGGGCCTGGCTTGCGCTCATGAAATTTCCGGTGAGCGAGAGTTCCTTGGCCCGATAGATGCCGATCGTGCGCGAGAGCTTCTGCGACAGGCCCCAGCCTGGCAGGATGCCGACGCGCCCATGCGTGTCGGCAAAGCGCGCATTGGGCGTACACACCAGCAGGTCACAGGCCAGCGCGAGCTCGAAGCCGCCCGTGATCGCCACGCCATTGATGGCGCCAATGACAGGCTTCTCGAACTGGTTGAGCGCGCTGACCGGATCGCCGGTCTCGACGGTCGCAGAGACGGTATCGCGGCCCTGGCCCAGTTCCTTGAGGTCGAGGCCGGCGCAGAAGGCCTTGCCGGCGCCCGTCAGGATCGCGGCGCGCACGCCGGGATCGGCATTGAGGCGCGTGAAGGTGGTTGCGATGGCGTCCCGCAGTTCGCGCGAGAGCGCGTTCATCGCCTGCGGGCGGTTCAAGGTGACAAGGGCCACCTCGTCCCTGATGTCGACAAGAAGAACGGGTTCGCTCATGGAGGTTACTTGCTGTCGGGGTTGAAGCGGGCGCGCAGGTCGGTACCGAGGGCGATGAGGCCCGTGTCGGAGGCGACGGTCACGAGGTCGAAACCCTTGCTGAACATGGCGCGCGAATAATCCGGGGACACGCAATAGATGCCGGCTGTCAGGTTCTTCGCCTTGGCCACCGCGAGGATCCGGTCGATGGCCTTCACGACAACCGGGTCGGTCTGGTCCATGCGCCCCTCGCGGCCGAGTGACAGGCCGAGGTCGGAAGGTCCGATGTAGAGCATGTCAAGGCCGGGCACGTCGGCGATGGCCTCGACATGGGCGAGGCCGGAGGCGGTCTCGATCTGCGCGATCGCAAGCACGCTGCGGTTGGCGTGCGCGGCGTAGTCCGGCGAAAGGAACCGCGCACGGTTCGGGCCCAGGCTTCGATAGCCACGCGGGGCATAGCGCAGCGCGCCGACGAAGCGTTCGCATTCCTCGGCCGTGTTGATCGTGGGACAGATCACACCCATGGCGCCAGCGTCGGCGGCGCGCATGACCTGTGAAGGGTCGTTCCAGCCGATGCGCACGAGGGGTGTCGTGCGCGTTGTTGCGATCGCGGTCAGCATGGCGACCATGTCGGCATAGCCAATGGCGCCGTGCTGCGTGTCGACGGTGATCGAGTCCCATCCCTGGTGGGCGATGATCTCGGTCGCGTATGATGAGGGGATCCCCGCCCACACATTGGTGACGGCGCGGCCCGAGGACCACGCCGCCTTCAGTCGGTTTTCAAGCATCTGTCGCGGCTACATTGTGAACCTGATGCCAGCATAGGCCGACACGCCCGGCGCACGGAAGGAAAATACGTCCTCGTACTGCTCGTCGAGAAGGTTTTCCACCCGGGCAAAGGCCTCGAGGTTGTCCGAAAGACGGTACGTGCCATAGAGGTTCACAAGCAGGTACGGATCGAGCGAGACCGTGTCCTGCAGCGTTGCGAAGATGAACTCGCTGTCCTTCTGCTTGCCATTGTAGCGCAGGCCAAGGCCCAGGCTCGCATTGCCGAAGTCATAGCTGGCATTGAACGAGGCGATGTGTTCCGGACGGCGGATTTCGGCAAGCCCGTTTTCCTCGGCGTTGGTCCAGGTATAAGACGCATTGAGCGTCCAGGCATCGAGCCTGGCATCGGCTGACAGCTCGATGCCCTGGCGGCTGCTGTCGGTCGTGCGGTTCTTCGGTGTGGCGACAAAGAAGGGCGGGATGAAGTCGGTCCAGATTTCGTCCTCGAGCGTGGCCTCGAACCATGTTGCCGACAGCTTGACCTTGCGTTCCATCATGTAGTGGTCGATGCCGACATCCCAGCCTACCGATTTTTCCGGTTTCAGGGACGGGTTGCCGATGAAGCTTGAGGGGTCGAAACCGAAGAGCTCGAAATTGTTCGGGTTCTTGATGCCCGCCCCCGAGGTCGCGCGCAGCCGTGTGTCGCCAACGCGATAGCTGACCTGGGCACGCCAGGTGTCGGCGTTGTCGAAGCGCTCGTTGCGGTCGTGACGATAGGCGAGGCCTGCGTCGAGATTGCCCCAGGCCATGTCGTAGCTTGCTACGAAGCCCGTGTTCTCGAGCTGGCGCCTTTCATTGAGGGGTGTGGGGACGCCGATCGCGACATTGCGATAGGTTTCCTTCTTCCAGTCGATGGCGCCGGTCAGGCGGTGGCTGACGTCGGCGGTCGCAAGGTTGAGGGCGGCAACCGCACTCAGCTTGTCGCGGTTTCCTTGAGAGAAGAAGGTGCCTGCGCCGCCGGAATAGTTGAAGCGGGCGCCGTCGGTGAAGTTCCAGGCAAGCCTGGTCTCGAGCAGGCCGTCGAAGCCGTTGGCTTCGAGCTGCACGTTGCCGTAGAGGCTGTCGGTGCGCGTGACATCATCACCATCGATCGCAAGTCCCTGGGTGGGTGACAGGAAGCTGAAATCCTGCGGGTCTCCTTCGGCGCGGGTCAGGACCTTGCGAAGGAAGGCGCGCAGCTCGATCTCCGGCGAGAGCCTCGCCCCGGTGTTGAGAAACCAGCTGCGTTCCAGGCTGCCGTCGTCTTCATTGCCGCTGCGCGCGATGTTCGTGCCGTCGGTCACGCGGTATGAGGTGCTGGCATAGATGTCGAAGCGTTCGTCACCCCACGCGCCGGACAGCGATCCGGACGCGGTATTGAACGAGCCCAGCTCGCCCTCTGCACCGATCGCAAGTGGGCCTCTGCCACGCTTCGGGATGAAGTTGATCACGCCGCCGATGGCGTCAGAGCCGTAGAGGGCGCTCTGGCTGCCGCGCAGGATCTCGATGCGTTCGATGTCGCTGGCCAGAAGCCCCGAGAAATCGAATTCGCCCTGGAAGGGGTCGTTCACCTCGGCGCCGTCGAAAAGGACAAGCGTGTGGTTGCCTTCGCTGCCGCGGGTGCGCACCTGTGTGGCGCCGCCGGGCCCGCCTGAGCGCGATACCGCAAGGCTCGGGACGTCGCGCAGGATGTCGCCGACATAGACGGTCTGGCGCTGCGCGATCTGCTCGGATGTCACGACGGTAACCGATGTGCCGAGGCGGTCCTCTGTGGTCTGGCCGATGCGGTTGCCGGTGACGACGATTTTCTCGATCTCGCCTGCCGCGAAGGCGGGCGTGGCGAGCGATGCCGAAAGCATTATGGTGGCGCAGGCTGCGCCGGTTCGAGTCTTCATGATGGTCCCCTGACCGTTCCGTGTCCTGCGCACGCCGTTCCCTGTCGGCGCGCGCGTCAACAGTCGTGCCCGAAGCATGGGCACGCCCGTTCCACGTCACCGCACCGGAGGGATCCGTCTCGTCAGGCGCCCGCCGCACCTTCAGGGGGTGACTACGCCGGCAGGTCTCCTGGCTTCACAACACTTCACCTGATGGCCGCCTTCCCGGTTGATGCAACCAGTGGCATGAGTGGCCGGTGCGCCGTTGCTTACAGTTGCGGGGGCAGCCCCGGATCTTCACCGGGTTCCCTTGACCGTCGTAACGTCATGATAATGGATCGATGTGTGCTATATCGTCAATGGCTTCAGTGAGCGAATAACCGATCGATTCGCATCCGCGTGCGACGCCGTTCATCCGGCGGATGCAAATGCACAGGATGCAGACAATCATGGGGCGCCCGAACATGAACACAAAGACACTTGTCCAGAAGGCTCTCCGGTTTGTCTCGGGCGCGAAAGGCCGGCGCGCCGACGCAGGCGTTTCGGGGCGTCTGATTGCGTCGTTCCGCGAGACCGAGCGGCAGGGGCTGATGCTGGCCTCGGCGGTGCGTGCGGGGGCGATCGGTGCGATGACGCTGGCGTTCATTGCGCTGCAGGGGCTGACCGGCGGCGGAGCGATGATCCTGGTGGCGATGGCGGGCGGCCTTGCGCTGATCGGGCTCGCCCAATTCGAGATGCTGCGCCGGTTTCCCGGTTACACGCGTGGCAAGTATGTCTTCGTGGTGCTGGACTGCCTCTGGCTCACGTCGTTCCTGGTCTGGCGCCATGACATGTCGGCTGAGCTGCCGCCGGTCACGGTGTCGGTCAAGGAGGGCGCCCTTCTCTTCTACATCGCGATCCTCGTGCAGAGCGCCTTCAGCCATTCGCCGCGCTTCATCCTGTGGACGGGCGGCTGGATCATCGCGAGCTGGATCACGGTCGTGGGTGCCGCGCTGATCGCGCCGGGGACATTTGTCAGCCTGCCTGCCGACGGCAATGGCTGGCTTTCCTACGGGGCGCCTGAATACCTGCCGCTTTCGAAGGTGGGCTATGATTTCGTGATCTTCCTTTGCATCCTGGGCGGGATCACGGTTGCGGTCTGGCGCTCGCGCGAGCTTGTGGGGGCGGCGGTGACCTCGGAAAAGGCGCGGGCGAACCTGGCCCGGCATTTCTCGCCAAAGGTGCTTGATGCCGTAAGTGATCGCGAGCAGCCCTTCGGCGCGACGCGGCGGCAGTCGGCGGCTGTGCTGTTCGCGGATATCCGGGGTTTCACGACACGCTGCGAGACGATGGCGCCCGAGGATGCGATCGCGTTCCTGCGGGAATTCCATGGCCGGATGGAGGACATCATCTTCCGCCATGGCGGCACGCTCGACAAGATCCTGGGCGACGGGCTGCTGGCTGTCTTCGGCATTCCCGACCGGGGGAATGGCGATGCGGGCGACGCCCTGGCCTGTGCGCAGGAGATGATCGGGAGCGTGGCGTTCTGGAACGATGAGCGCATCGCCCGTGGCGAGTTTCCGGTGCATATCGGCGTGGGCCTGCACCATGGCCCCGTCGTGACCGGCGACGTCGGCAGCGAGCGGGTCATGACGTTCACGGTGGTCGGTGACACGGTCAATGTCGCCAGCCGGCTGCAGTCGCTCTCCAAGGAGATCGGCACCGCGCTGGTTGCAAGCGATGCGCTTGTGGACGCCATACGCGAAGAAACGCTGCGGGATGCCCTGCTTGTCGAGACGTTGCAACTTGTGGGCGCACGCCAGTTGCGCGGTCGTGAGCGCGAAACTGTGGTCTATGCTCTTCGCGTGGATGCAGATCGGGCCGTCGCCTAAACCTGTGACTGAATCAGGCCGCAATTAACGCACGCTGCGGTCGCGCATCGAACAGATTCCACTCCGTGTCGAAACTGTCCCCTGTCAGTTGCGCATTTTTTGGAAAACTTCCACCCCCGGTCTGTGGCTCTTTGCTTTCTGTCAGGGCATGACAATCACCACGAACTGACAAGTGATTGCTCATGTCCAAGAAAAACACGTTCATCGATCCGGATCCCGATGTCATCCGCTCGGCATGGCTGATGATCCGCAATCATGGCGATCGCGCGATGCGCGAAGCCACCCGCCAGCAGCAGGCAATGATCAAGCGCGGTGACACGCGCGGCATCAGCCTCTGGTGGTCGATCGGCCAGGCGATCCAGGAGCTTCGTCGTACGAAGCGCGCACCGCACGAGCCGCTCAACTAGCTTTCTGTTCAGGGGACACTCTGGTGGACCACCATCCGCCACCCCTTTTTTCTCACCGCGCCAGGACCTCGCCCACGACGCTGAAGGCCGCCCATGTTGACGGGTGTGCGTTCAGCGGGTGGCCCTTGTCGGCCAGCGTCGCGAGCATGGCCCGGCGCAGGGCCGCGGCCTCGCCCTCGCCCGGCGCCTCCCGGTAGCGCGCCATCGCCAGCGCCGTCAGGGCGGCGGCGTGTTTGTCGAAGATGGGCCAGTGGCTGTGTATCACGGCGCCGGCGCCTGCCCTGAAGAAGGCTTCCGCGAGCATGTCTGCGCCGGCTGCGCCGCTGCCGGCCGTGTTGCAGGCCGAGAGAACGACGAGGCTGCCGTTCAGCCGCAGCCTGGCGATCTCGGCGGGACCAAGGCGCCCGTCTGTTCCCTCGGACGGCGTGAGCACGAGCGCGGGCGTGCCTGCCGGTGATGACGGCATGAGCGCGTGCGTCGCGAAGGCGACGAGGCGTGATCTCGAGAGATCCAGTGCCTGCAACCTGTCCTCGGTGGCGGCCTCGCCGACAAGCAGCGTTGCCTGTCCGAGCTTGCGCAGCGCCTCGAGTTCCTCGCGCGCCCGCGGCAGTGGTGCGAGCTTCAGGCTGTCCGGCACGACCGGTGCGCCGATGCCCGTGATCGTCCACGTTTTCGCCGGCGTGGCGGGCCTGCGCTCGCGCAGGGCGATGAAGGACGACAGCGAGGGATAGGTCGCGATCACGTGGCTGCGGATCAGCCAGGGTGTCTCGCGCAGCGTGGCGGGCGATGCATTGGTCCGGTCGGAATCGAGAACGGGGCGCGTGACGAGGGTTGCGAATGGCATGGACCGCAGCGGGCCTGCGACCACAAGCGCGAGGCGATTGCTGGTGCGCATCATGTCCCTGATCGGACCGAAGATCGACTGGTAGAGGCCGTGGGATCGTGAGCGGCTGAAGGGGGACAGGGTGGATTTCCACCTTGTGGGGGCGAGTTGCGCGCGCAGGGCATCCACGTCGCGCTGCATGGCGCCGGGTGAGACGGGCAGGCGGTGCCATGCAAGCTTCGACCTCGAGGCCGCCAGCACGATGTGACGAGCGTCGAGCGTCAGGATGATGACGAGAAGCTCGCCCTCGCGCAGGACCTTGCGCGCCGCGGCTAGGC